>NZ_JBDGLI010000024.1:0-107827 GCF_057655955.1 Pseudomonas sp. Soil_N_39 | reverse complement strand
AGCGTTTTGGTTACTTTTGCGCTCTTCAAAAGTGACCCGCTGTAAGAGCGGAACCCTAAGCCGCCGTTACGCAAAAACGGATATACACACCAAAGCCGAGCTTTCTAAAAAAAACGGCGCTTCCCATTTCTGAAAGAAGCGCCGCTTTTTTTGTGCCTGAAACGGATCACTTCAGGGTAACAGTGCCTTTCATCATCGAGATATGGCCCGGGAACGAGCAGAAGAAGCCGTACTTCTCGGAAGCACTGAGTTTCGACACATCGAAGGTCACCGAGTCGGTTTCCTTGGCACCAATGAGTTTGGTATGGGCGATGATGCGAGCATCACCTTCTTTCAAGTAGTTCTTGTCGATACCAGCGGCCAGGCCATCGGTGGCGATCGGCTGCATGTCAGCCTCTTTGCTCAGCACCCAGTTATGGCCCATGACGTTTTTCGGCAGGCTGCCCGAGTGCGTCAGCTCAACGGTGAACGTCTTGCAACTCTTGTCGATCTCGATGGCCTTGGTATTGAAGGACATCTGGTCAGTCGAGTCGATGGTGGTCTTGCACTCCGCTGCCATCAGTTGGCTGCTGGCCAGCGTCAACAGGGATACTGCAACAAGTTTGGCAAACATCGTGAATCTCCAAGGCATGGTTAACAAAAATCCGTCAAAGGGGAAGACTGCCTGAATTTGAGACAAGTTCCTATGACCTGAGTCAAAGATTGTATACAACTTAAGGCTATCAGCCTGATGGACATAATCAACCAGCCATAAGTATGACGCGCCCCTATGATCAGCCCCATCACCTCCTGGAGCGATCGTCATGAACCTCAATAGCCTGTTGTGCAGTTTGCTCGCCGCCTACGCCTGTGGCGCCAGTGGCACCTATGAAAAACCCCAGCGCGAGGTTTAAGTCCTTTGCGCAGCCTAGGCCAGGCTTTACTCTGGTGCGGTGACTGACCACGGAGTAAAGCATGTCCATCGCGTCTGTTTGTGTATTTTGCGGCGCCAGCACTGGCACCGACCCAGCGTATCGTGAAGCGGCGCAGGCCCTCGGGCAGGCGTTGGCTGAACGAAAATTGACCCTGGTCTACGGCGGCGGCGCCGTCGGCCTGATGGGTGTCGTCGCCGACGCGGCCCTGGCGGCTGGCGGCGAAGTCATCGGCATCATCCCGCAAAGCCTGAAGGATAAGGAAATCGGCCACAGCGGTCTGACCCGTCTGGAAGTGGTGGACGGCATGCACGCCCGCAAGGCGCGCATGGCTGAACTCAGCGACGCCTTCATCGCCCTGCCCGGCGGTCTCGGCACGCTGGAGGAGTTGTTCGAAGTCTGGACCTGGGGCCAGCTCGGCTACCACGGCAAACCGCTGGGGCTGCTGGAAGTAAACGGTTTCTACAGCAAGCTCACCGCTTTTCTCGATCATATCGTCGGCGAAGGCTTCGTCCGCGCGCCCCATCGTGACATGCTGCAAGTGAGCGAATCCGCGCAGAACCTGCTCGATGCCCTGAACGAATGGCAACCGTCCGTGCAACCAAAATGGGCCGAACAAAAACCCAGCTAACGGCTCGGCCCCGATACAGGGCAGAATATGCGCCGCTCAACCTCACCTTCGACCCCAGAGGATCGCCCATGGCCAAACCCAATTATTCCTTCGCCAAACGTCAGAGAGACTTGGCCAAGGAGCAGAAGAAAGAGGAAAAGCTGCAGCGCAAGAAAGCCACAGCTGAAGAAGAAGCCGCACTGACCCCGGATACCGAAGGCGAAGTAGCAGCAGAAGATGATGTTGATGCACCGAAAGATCAGGCTCCCGACGCCTGATACCCCCAGGGCCCGATGATCCGATCCGGCCCCCCGGTTCTGTGACCAGGGCCGGCAGCCCCGCTGCCGACCCTTACAATCCCAGCGCCTTGATAATCGACTGGCGATAACCCGCAGGCAGGTTCACCGGCAATTGGTCCGGCGCGAACAGGCCGATCTCCTTGTGCTCATGACTGATGGTCGGCACGAAACCGCCCAGCAACTGGCAGCGGTACGTGGAGATGAAGACGTGCTTGCCGGGAATGACTTCGAACAAGTACGAATCCAGCGGCGCCCCCACGCTCACCTCAACCGCCAGCTCCTCGGCAATTTCCCGCGCCAGGCATTGCGGCGCCGTTTCGCCCAGCTCGATTCGTCCGCCGGGCAATTCCCATTCATCGCGCTCGTTGAGCATCAGCACGATCAGGCCTTCGGGGGATTGCAGTACACCTTTGATGGATACCGGGAACATGGGGAAACCTCCTCATCCATAAGACACACAACCTGTGGGAGCCTAACCCTGTGGGAGCCGAGCTTGCTCGCGATGAGGGCGACACGGTTCAACTGCAAAACCGCGTCATCGTTCATCGCGAGCAAGCTCGGCTCCCACAGGCTCGCTTCCACATTTTTCACACAGCGTTCATGATTCCAACGGCATCACCGTCACCCGCACTTCAGGATCATGGGCACCGCCGCCCAGGATCACCCCGCGCAACGGTGACACATCGGAAAAATCCCGGCCCCAGGCCAGGGTGATGTGTTCCAGGGCCGGCTGGACATTGTTGGTCGGGTCGAAGTCCACCCATCCCAACACCGGGCAATACACCGAGACCCAGGCGTGGGACGCATCGGCGCCAATCAGCCGTGGTTGGCCGGGCGGCGGCTGGGTCAGCAGGTAGCCGCTGACGTAACGCGCCGCCAGGCCGCGAGAGCGCACGCAAGCCAGCATCAGGTGGGCAAAGTCCTGGCACACGCCCCGTCGCCGCTCCAGCACCTCTACCAGCGGCGTCGCCACCTGGGTCGCCTCGGCATCGAAGGTGAATTCCTCGAAGATCTTCTCCATCAGCGCTCGGACACCGACCATCAACGGTCGCCCCGGCGGGAAGCAGCTTTCGGAAAACTCGACGAAGCTGCGCTTGAGGTGCACATACGGTGACTCGAAACGGTAGCGGCACGCCTCCAGCAATGGCGCCGCCAGTGGCCGGCCACTGTAGGTCAGCGCGTTGCAGGTCGTCTCCCAGGCCGGGGACAGGCTGAAATCCAGCTCGGGGCGGGCCAGCACCTCGACGCTCAGGCGGGCATTGACCAGCAACTCGTCATGGGGCCGCTCAAAGGCCAGGCGGGTCAGTGGGTTGCCGAACACATCCTGTTCATCGCGGCGGGTCGTCGGTTCCGGGCTGATCAACAGTTGCTGTTCGGTGCAACGCTGCCAGTCACAGGCCCGTGGCCACAGATGAGCGAGCTGCTGGGCCAGGGACACCGGGCTGTCGTAGTGGTAATGGGTGTCGTGGAGGATCTGGTAACGAGCGTTCATCAGACGGACACCGTGCGTTGGCTGACGTCATCGACGTGGGCGAAATGACGCAAGGCCAGGCGATCGGACACCTGGCCGCTGGCGTCAGCCACTTCCTGCAACAGGTCGGCCAGCCCATCGAGTGCCGCGCGCAGGCTGGCCTCACCGAACAAGGGGTTTTCCAGGCAACGCAGGTCAAAGCGTGACAGGCGCACGACCAGCTCCGGCAAGGCGGTTTCCTTGGGCGCGGCAAAATCATCGTTCAAGCGCTTGAGGGTGCGGGCCACCAGCTTCAATTGGAAGAGCACCGCGTGGGGGTTCTGTTCATCCAGCAGCAGCAAGTCCAGCACCGGGATCAACTGGGCCACCGCCAAATAGCGCGAGCGGTAGGTGATGCTGCTATTGCCCAGTTCAAGCAACCACTCCAGCCCGGCCTGATCGAACACCGCGTCGCTGCGCAGGAACGCCGCCAGGCTGCTGCTGAGAAATTGCAGGCGCTCCAGGCGCCGACCGATCATCAAAAAGCGCCAGCCTTCATCGCGGGTCATGTCGTCCAAGGCGAATCCGGACAACGCCGCCAGGGACATCACCAGCCGATTGAGGAAATCCAACAACTCGCCGAAATCCGCTTCCTCGGTTTCCAGCTCCATGGCTTCGCGCTGCAATTCCACCAGCGCCTGCCAGTTCTCCCGGGACAGCTTGCCGCGCACCTGCGAGGCGGCCCATTGCAAGCGCTGCAGGTTGGAACGCAGGCTGAACGACCAGTCGTCCCCCAGCAGTGCCGCCAGCAAACGCTCGGGCAACTCGCCCTCTTCGGGCAGCAGCATCAGGCTTTCGCCCAAGGCCACCGCCGACTGCAAGGCCAGTGGATCATCGCCATCGACATAACGCGCCAGCATGATCCGCAGCAACCGCGCGCTGCCATCGCAACGCTCGCAGTAGCGGCCGAACCAGAACAGGTTTTCCACCACCCGCGACGGCAGGTATGGATCACGTCGAACCAGATCATGGACCCCCACGGTTCGCTGGGCCTTCCATTGTTCACTGCCGGGCGCCTGCTCCCCCAGCACCCAGGTGTCCTTGCTGGCGCCACCGCGCTGCATCGACACCACTTCGGCGTCGGCCTCGGCGGCCACGCGGGTCAGGCCACCCGGCAACACCCGATAATCATCCTTGCCGGACACGGCATACATGCGCATACCGATTGCCCGCGGCTGGATTTGCCCATCCTCGGCCTGCCAGACCGGTGCCTGGGACAGTTGCGCCAGTTCCTGGGCGACATAGGCATAGGGCCGTGCCTGCATGCGCGCCGCCAGTTGCCCGCGCTGCGCCTCGCTCAGGTCGCGACCGAACACCGGGCTGAAACTCTGGGACGGAAACGCCGGCTTGATCAACAACTGCGGCAGTTTTTCCAGGGCCTGGGCCAGCACTGGCGGCTCACCGCACCACCAGGTGGCGATGGACGGCAGCAGCAGTTCTTCGCCGAACAGGTACTGGTTGATCTTCGGCAGGAACCCCAGCAGGCCCGGCGACTCCAGCACGCCACTGCCCAAGGCATTGGCCACCAGCACCCGGCCCTGGCGCACCGCTTCGAGCAACCCCGGCACGCCGAGGGCCGAATCGGTGCGCAACTCCAGAGGATCGCAGAAATCGTCGTCGAGCCGGCGCATGATGGCGTGGACCCGGCGCAGGCCGCTGAGGGTCTTGAGGTAGACCGTGGCATCGCGAACGGTCAGGTCGCCGCCTTCCACCAGCGGATAGCCCAACTGGCGCGCCAGGTAAAGGTGTTCGAAATAGCTTTCGTTGAACCGCCCCGGCGTCAACAGCACCACCAGCGGCGACTCACCGTCGCTGGGAGCCTGTCGCGCCAGGGTTTCCTGCAAGGTGCGGAAAAATCCGGACAGGTGCCGAACCTTGAGGTCGCGATACAAATCGGGAAAGGCGCGGGAAACGATCATGCGATTTTCCAGCGCGTACCCGGCCCCCGAAGGCGCCTGGGTCCGGTCCGCCGTGACCCACCAGCGGCCATCGGGCGTACGCGCCAGATCCACCGCATACAAGTGCAGGAAACTGCCGTCCGGCGGCGCGATGCCCTGGCAGGGCCAGAGGAAATTGTTGTGCCCGAACACCAGCTCCGCCGGCAACAGCCCTTCGCTGACCAGTCGCTGCGGCCCGTACAGGTCGGCCAGCACCGCATTGAGCAGCCGCGCACGCTGGGCGATCCCGGCTGACAGATGCTTCCATTCCTGCGGGTCGATCACATGGGGCAGCAGGTCCAGTTCCCACGGCCGGTCGGCGCCTTTCGGATCGGCGTAGACGTTGTAGGTCACGCCGTTTTCCTGGATCTGCCGGGCCAGCAGGGCCTGGCGCTGGAGCAATTGGGCCGGCGTGCTGCGCTGCAACTGGTCGAACAGCCGCCGCCAGTGCGTACGTACCGCACCGCTGTCGTCCAGCAATTCGTGATAGGTGCCCGTCGTCAGCGGGTAACGGTCAAGCAGGTCAGGCATGGAAAGCTCGGCAGACAGCAATGAAAGGTGAGACTAGCGCAAGCGCATGACGCCCGGATAGGTGTGTTTGTGTTGGATCCGGCCTGGGTTTTCAGACTGCAATCATCGTGGCGAGGGAGCTTGCTCCCGCTCGGTTGCGCAGCGACCGCGAAATCTTGGGGCCGCTGCGCAGCCCAGCGGGAGCAAGCTCCCTCGCCACGGGGTTATTTATTCTTTTGAGGCACCCTGAAAACGTCGCAGATCCAGCGTGAGGGGAAACTCGTCATCCACTGCCAGGCTGGGTATCGGCAGTTTCCCCGGCGTGTGCCCGAGGCGGAAGAAGCGCGCCATGCGCCGGCTCTCGGCCTCGTTGGCATTCACCGGCAGGCTGTCATAGTTGCGCCCGCCCGGATGGGCCACGTGATACTGGCAACCGCCCACGGAACGTTGCATCCAGGTGTCGAGCAAGTCGAAGACCAGCGGCGCATGCACCGGGATGGTCGGTTGCAGGCAGTTGGCCGGTTGCCAGGCGCGGAAACGCACGCCGGCAACGAATTCGCCGACCCGCCCCGTCGGTTGCAACGGCACCGGCACGCCATTGCAGGTCAGCAGGTAGCGTTGCGGCGCCAGGCCGCTGAGCTTGACCTGCAAGCGCTCCAGGGAGGAATCCACATAACGCACCGTGCCGCCCACCGCGCCCTCCTCCCCCAGCACATGCCAAGGCTCGAGGGCTTGGCGCAATTGCAGCTCGATACCACTGACCGCGTAGTCACCCACCTTGGGAAAACGAAACTCCAGGTGCGCGGCGAACCACTCGGCCCGCAGAGGATAGCCGGCGGCGTTCAGCTCATGGATGACGTCAGCAAAATCCTGCTCGATAAAGTGCGGCAACAGGAAACGGTCATGCAATTCAGTACCCCAGCGCGCCAATTTCGCCGGCGCATAGGCCTCACGCCAGAACCGCGCCACCAGCGCCCGCAGCAGTAATTGCTGGGCCAGGCTCATGCGGGCGTGGGGCGGCATCTCGAAGGCACGCAACTCCAACAGGCCGAGACGCCCGGTGGCACCGTCCGGCGAATAGAGCTTGTCGATGCAGAATTCGGCGCGGTGCGTATTGCCGGTCACGTCGATCAGCAGGTTGCGCAGCAAGCGGTCGACCAACCACGGCGGACATTCCTCGCCCGGCTGCGGCATTTGCGCGAATGCGATTTCCAGCTCGTACAACGCGTCGTTGCGCGCCTCGTCCACGCGGGGCGCCTGGGAGGTCGGGCCGATGAACAACCCGGAAAACAGGTAGGACAACGACGGGTGGTTATGCCAGTAACTGATCAGGCTGCGCAGCAGGTCGGGACGTCGCAGGAACGGCGAGTCGGCCGGCGTCGCGCCACCCAGGACGAAATGGTTGCCGCCGCCCGTGCCGGTGTGGCGGCCATCGATCATGAATTTCTCGGTGGTCAGTCGGGTCTGGCGCGCTTCCTCGTATAAAAATTCAGTGCGCTCGACCAATTCATCCCAGGTCGCCGAGGGTTGTACATTGACCTCGATCACACCGGGGTCGGGGGTGATGCGGAAATTGCTCAGGCGCGGGTCGCTCGGCGGCTCGTAGCCTTCCAACAGCACCGGACAGTGCAGTTCCTCAGCGGTGGCCTCAATGGCGCTGACCAGCTCCAGATAATCCTCGACCCGCTCCAACGGCGGCATGAACAGATAGAGCCGGCCTTCGCGGGCCTCGGCACAAAAGGCGGTGCGGGTCAGCCAGTCGGCGGATTTGTCGATCTCCGGGACACGCTCCGGCTCGGCGGCCGGCTCGCCGTGACGCGCCAGTTGCTCGGTGCCGGGCAGCTCGGGCAAGTCCTGGTTCGGGTCGGTGGGGTGGATGAACGGGTACTCGGCCGCCGTCACCCAAGGCTGGGACGCCAGCGGCAAGCGATAACCCAGGGGCGAATCCCCCGGCACCAGGCGGCAGTGACTGTCGCGCAGGTACCAGCGACCGCTTTGCCATTGATCGCCCTTGGCGGTGCGAGCCAATGGCAGGACCTGGCCGATGACCTTGTCCAGGCCCTGGCTGAAGACCTTGCGCAACCGCGCACGCTCCAAGGCGTCCTCCAGGCGTGGGTCCTCGGCCGTGACGTTGGAAGGCAATGCTCCTTCGCGCCAGAGGTAATAGAAGTTGTCTTCGTAGGCCGGAAACACGAACCGCGTAGGAATCTTCAAACGCTCGGCGACACTCGCCAGGAAGCGTCCGGCCAGTTCGCCATCAGCGCCGTAATCGTCCTGCTCGTCAGCGATCAACGCACTGTTGTGCCAGATCGGCACTCCGTCGCGCCGCCAATAGCAGTTGAGCGACCAGCGCGGCAGTTGCTCGCCGGGGTACCACTTGCCCTGGCCGAAATGCACCAGCCCATTGGGCGCATAGTGATTGCGCATGCGCTGGAACAGCTCGGCGGAGAGTCGGCGCTTGTCCGGCCCCAGTGCCGCGGTGTTCCACTCGGCGCCGTCCGGGTCATCGATGGAGACAAAGGTTGGTTCGCCGCCCATGGTCAGGCGCACATCGCCCTCCAGCAGGTCGGCATCGATCTGCCGTCCCAGGGCCTGGATCGCCAGCCATTGCGCGTCGGTGTAAGGCTTGGTCACCCGCGGCGCTTCCCAGACCCGCTCCACGGACATTTCGTGGCTGAACTCACACTCGCAAGGCTCCACCAAGCCACTGATCGGTGCCGCCGAGGATGGATCGGGACTACAGGCCAATGGGATGTGGCCTTCACCGGCGAACAACCCGGAGGTCGCATCCAGGCCGATCCAGCCGGCACCGGGCAGGTAGACCTCGCACCAGGCATGCAAGTCAGTGAAATCGACGTCGGTGCCGGACGGGCCATCGAGGCTCTTCACGTCGGCGGTCAGTTGGATCAGGTAACCGGAGACAAACCGCGCGGCCAGACCAAGGTTGCGCAACAACTGCACCAACAACCAGGCTGAGTCGCGGCACGAGCCGGACGCGTGCTCAAGGGTATGCTCCGGGGTCTGCACGCCGGGTTCCATGCGAATCAGGTAGTTGATGTCTTCGCTCAGACGCTGGTTGAGCGCCACCAGGAAATCCACCGCTGGCAACGGCGTGCGGTCGATGCCGTCCAGATAGGCCTGGAACCTCGGCGTCAGTGGCAGGGTTTCCAGGTAAGGCGCCAGTTCCTTGCGTTCGTCAGTCGCGTAGGCGAAGGGAATCTTCTCGGCGTAGGGCTCGAGAAAGAAGTCGAACGGATTGAACACCGCCATTTCCGCCAGCAGATCGACTTCGATCCGCAGCTCCCGGGTTTTCTCGGGAAACACCAACCGCGCCAGGTAATTGCCCTGGGGATCCTGCTGCCAGTTGATGAAATGCTGCTCCGGCGAAACCTTCAGCGCATAGGAAAGAATCCGCGTGCGGCTGTGGGCCGCCGGGCGCAGGCGAACGATCTGCGGTCCGAGTTCGACGGCGCGGTCGTAGCGGTAATGCGTGACGTGATGCAATGCGACATGGATCGACACGACGTGCCTCCTGCGAGCCTGGGCGGTATCGAAAGCGGCGCAAGACTTATGCCATGCAGGCAGGCCGGACACTTTCTTTGTCTACTCAAGCCAGTAGAGCACTAAAAACGCGCGATGCCCGTATTCATCTGTAAAGGAATGCACATAAATGCGGCGCGAATCGACTCAGCGACGGGGGCGCGAGGCCTTGGCGGCCTGGATGATCAGCGCGCGTTGGCGGCGGATGTCGACGAGTTTGCTGCGCATTTCCCGGTGGCGCTTGCTGTTGAGCAGTAACAGCCCCAGCAGCGGCAACAGCACCGCGAAGAGATACACGCCCTGATGCGGTCGATACGCGAACGTCGGCAGCACCGTCGCCAGACAGGCCAGGAAATACCCCGCCACCCACCAGACCGCCCAGGCGCGCCCGCGAGCGATCAAGAGGTTGCCCAGGACCAGGACGAGCACCAAGGCCAAGGTGCCGAGCCCGACATAGTCGGTCCTGGCTGACGGCTCCAGGGCACGCCAATACGTGGCCCCGGCCAACACAAGCAGCGTGGACCCGGAAAAGCAGCCCAGCAGGATCGTCCCCATGAACACCGGGAAATAGCGGGCGAGAAAGGCCTTCAGCGATCCGCCACCGATCATTCCGTGAACTCCTCATACAGGCCGACGGCAACGGTCTTCACGGCGCCCTCGCCGGTATAACTGCCAATGATCCCCAGCGCGCCCCCAAGGGAGTCCTTTATTTGCGTCAGCGTCGCGTGCCTGATTTCAGCTGAAGAGTAACGTTTGGGCAGGGCCCCCGCGCGTTGCTGCAGCTTGAATAACTTGGCGGTCAGGCTCGGGTCCTTCAGCGTCAACAGCTCCTTGGTCAGTTTGCTGCGCTCTTGCCGATTCAGGCCCTTGAGCAACTGATACCAACTCTTTCCCGTGCCGGCCGCTTTGTTGGCCTTGAGCAGCCGGACAGTCGTCAGGGCCGAGCCACCGACCCCCACCAGGGAAACCCCGTCAAGGATCGGCGACACAATGTTGTACCAGTCGGCGTCGTTCATCTCATCGTTGCCGGTCGGATTGGTCAGCTCATTGGCCACCCGCATCCCGCCAATGACGCATTGCGCGGTGCTGGCCGTCGCGGCAGCGGCGCCCAGGGCAACGACAAAGGCACTTGCCCCTGCCGTAAAGGGCACCGCGACGCTGCCGCTGAACACCACCACCCAACCAATCACCGCGGCGACACAGGACAAGCCGGCGTTGGTTGCTTCAAGCCCGAGCTTGGACTCGCGGGGGCTGCTTTTGACCTGATCGATGAACTGCTGCGGCGCGATGTATTTTTTCGCCTCGCGCAGAATGATGCGCTTGGGCGCGATGCTGCAAATCGGCTTGAACTCGCGCAGGGTCACGACGTTGTATTCGGAATCGACATACACCACACCCGCCCCGGCGATGCCAGGATCGGCGTCAATAGCAGCAAACAGGCGCGGCAGGTTGATCTGGCTTTCGATGCGTTTGCGGGCCATGAACTGGGAGAAGCTCAGGTCCATGCCGATGCCCGTTGTAGCGCTGCTCATATGAATCGTCCTTGAGAATCGGAAAGTGAGACTTTTATCTACACTGAACCCTGTGGCGAGGGGATTTATCCCCGCTGGGTTGCGAAGCAGCCCTAAAAAGCTGCCACCTCGGTGGTTCAGGCTAATTGTGGCGAGCCTTTTTTGGGGCTGCTGCGCAGCCCAGCGGGGATAAATCCCCTCGCCACAATGGGGCGGCCGACCTGACAGATACAGAAGCTGAATATGGCGGTCGCCACGATAACAAACGGCCAGCACCGTCGCTAGAAAGCAAAACGCCAGCACTTAAGGCTGGCGTTTTACGTTGTCGCTCAAGGATCAGCGTGGCACGACAGGCTTGCGCGCCGGTTTCGGTCCCTTGCCCTTGGCGGCGTCCTTGCGTTCCTTGGCGGCCTGCTGGTTGCGGGCGAATGCCGCGGCCTTGGCCTGCTCGCGCTTGTCCCACGGATTGCCGCCGTCGCTGGCCCGCGGTGGCAGGCCGGTGTGCTGGGTCAGAATCTTGGTGGTTTCCTTGCCCACTTTATGGCTGCCGGCTGGCGTCGAGTTCTTGCGTCGGGCGCTCTGGTAGCTGTCGGTGGCCGGCTGGTGCAACGGAATCAACTGGTTCTTGCCCGGCCCGATCAGGTCGGCGCGGCCCATGCGAGTCAACGCTTCGCGCAGCATCGGCCAGCCCTTGGGGTCGTGATACCGCAGGAAGGCCTTGTGCAGGCGGCGTTGCTCCTCGCTCTTGACGATGGTCACCGCATCGCTCTTGTAGGTGACCTTGCGCAGCGGGTTCTTGCCCGAGTGGTACATGGCCGTGGCGGTGGCCATCGGCGACGGATAGAACGCCTGCACCTGGTCGGCCCGAAAACCGTTGCCCTTGAGCCACAGTGCCAGGTTCATCATATCTTCGTCGGTGGTGCCCGGGTGGGCCGCGATGAAGTACGGAATCAGGTACTGCTCTTTCCCGGCTTCCTTGGTGTACTTCTCGAACATCCGCTTGAATTTGTCATAGCTGCCGATGCCCGGCTTCATCATCTGGTTGAGCGGGCCTTCCTCGGTGTGCTCCGGAGCGATCTTCAGGTAACCGCCCACGTGGTGGGTCACCAGCTCCTTGACGTATTCCGGTGACTCGACCGCCAGGTCGTAACGCAGACCAGAGGCAATCAGGATCTTTTTCACCCCAGGCAAGGCCCGGGCGCTGCGGTACAGCTGGATCAGCGAAGAATGGTCGGTGTTCAGGTTCGGGCAGATGCCGGGGAACACGCAGGACGGCTTGCGGCACGCGGATTCGATTTCCGGGCTCTTGCAGGCAATGCGATACATGTTCGCGGTCGGGCCGCCGAGGTCGGAAATGACCCCGGTGAAGCCCGGGACCTTGTCGCGGATCTCTTCGATCTCGCGGATGATCGACTCTTCGGAACGGTTCTGGATGATCCGGCCTTCGTGCTCGGTGATCGAGCAGAAGGTGCAGCCACCAAAGCAGCCGCGCATGATGTTCACCGAGAAACGGATCATCTCGTAGGCTGGAATTTTCTCCTTGCCGTACGCCGGATGGGGAACACGTGCGTAAGGCATGCCGAACACGTAGTCCATTTCCTCGGTGGTCATCGGAATGGGCGGCGGGTTGAACCAGACGTCGACTTCGCCGTGCTTCTGAACCAGGGCGCGGGCGTTGCCCGGGTTGGTTTCCAAGTGCAACACGCGGTTGGCGTGGGCGTAGAGCACCGCATCGCCACGGACCTTTTCCACCGAGGGCAGGCGAATCACGGTCTTGTCGCGGGTCATTTTCGGGCTCGCCAGGATCTGCACGACCTTGGCTTCGCTCGGATCCTCAACCGGACCTTTTTCCTGCTCGATGGCACAAGCAGCGGTGTCCTGGGTATTCACGTACGGGTTGATGATCTTGTCGATCTTGCCCGGACGGTCGATACGCGTGGAGTCGACTTCGTACCAGCCCTGCGGTGTGTCACGACGGATAAACGCGGTGCCGCGTACGTCGGTGATGTCTTCGATCTTGTGGCCGTAGGACAGGCGCTGGGCGACTTCGACAATCGCCCGCTCGGCGTTGCCGTAGAGCAGGATGTCGGCGCAGGCGTCGATCAGGATCGAGTTGCGCACCCGGTCCTGCCAGTAATCGTAATGGGCGATGCGGCGCAGGGAGGCTTCGATGCCGCCGAGCACGATCGGTACGTGCTTGTAGGCTTCCTTGCAGCGCTGGCTGTAGACCAGGCTCGCACGGTCCGGCCGCTTGCCGGCCATGCCGCCCGGGGTGTAGGCGTCATCGGAGCGAATTTTCTTGTCAGCGGTGTAGCGGTTGATCATCGAGTCCATGTTGCCGGCCGCGACGCCGAAAAACAGGTTGGGCTCGCCGAGCTTCATGAAGTCGTCTTTGGACTGCCAGTTCGGCTGGGCAATGATCCCGACACGAAAGCCCTGGGCTTCCAGCAAACGGCCGATGATCGCCATGCCGAACGACGGGTGATCGACGTAGGCATCACCGGTCACGATGATGATGTCGCATGAATCCCAGCCAAGCTGATCCATCTCCTCCCTGCTCATGGGCAGGAATGGCGCTGGGCCGAAACATTCGGCCCAGTACTTGGGATAGTCAAATAACGGCTTGGCTGCTTGCATGTCGATGACCGGTATAAAAGATGAAAAATCGCGGGCGCGGAATATAGCACAAATTTTGACCAATTCCGACGGCTATGGTCGGAAATCGGCGGCGCACCGCATATCAAATGTGGGAGCGAGCTTGCTCGCGAAGGGGCCAGCCCATTCAATGCATGTGCTGACAGTTGCACCGCTATCGCGAGCAAGCTCGCTCCCACAGGAGAAGTGCAATCTTCTGGAAAAGGGCCCGCCTCAATAGATGCCGAACAGGTTACTCGTCATCATCAAAATTGTAGCTACCCGGCGCCAGGTTCTCGAATCGGGTGTATTTACCGATGAACGCCAGGCGAATGAAACCGATCGGGCCGTTCCGCTGCTTGCCGATGATGATTTCGGCGATGCCCTTGTGTTCCGTCTCGGGGTGGTACACCTCGTCACGGTACACGAACATGATGACGTCGGCGTCCTGCTCGATCGCTCCGGATTCCCGCAAGTCGGAGTTCACCGGACGCTTGTTGGGGCGCTGCTCCAGGGAACGGTTCAACTGGGAAAGCGCCACCACCGGGCAGTTGAATTCCTTGGCCAGGGCCTTGAGGGAACGGGAGATTTCGGAAATCTCGTTGGTCCGGTTGTCGCCGCTGGAACCGGGAATCTGCATCAACTGCAGGTAGTCGATCATGATCAGCGCGATATCGCCGTGCTCACGCACCAGGCGACGGGTTCGGGCGCGCATTTCCGACGGACTGATACCCGCCGTGTCATCGATGAACAGCTTGCGGTCGTTGAGCAGGTTGACCGCCGAGGTGAGGCGCGGCCAGTCGTCGTCTTCCAGCTGGCCGGAACGGACCTTGGTCTGGTCGATACGCCCCAGGGACGAGAGCATACGCATGATCAGCGATTCGCCTGGCATCTCGAGGGAGTACACCAGCACGGCCTTGTCGCTGCGCAGCACGGCGTTTTCCACCAGGTTCATCGCAAAGGTGGTCTTACCCATGGACGGACGGCCGGCGACGATGATCAGGTCGGACGGCTGCAGGCCGCTGGTCTTCTCGTCGAGGTCGGTGTAGCCGGTGGACAGGCCGGTGATGGCGTTGTCGGTGTTGAACAAGGTGTCGATGCGGTCGATGGCCTTGGTCAACAGGTCGTTGACGCTCACCGGGCCGCCGGTTTTCGGCCGGGCCTCGGCGATCTGGAAGATCTGCCGTTCGGCTTCGTCAAGGATCTCGGCGGCGGTGCGGCCTTCCGGGTTGAAGGCGCTGTCGGCGATCTCGGTGCTGATGCCAATCAACTGGCGCAAGGTTGCCCGCTCGCGGACGATCTGGGCATAGGCCTTGATGTTGGCGACCGACGGCGTGTTTTTCGCCAGCTCGCCCAGGTAACCGAGGCCGCCGACCTGGGACGTCTGCCCTTCCTTGTCCAATTGCTCGGCCAGGGTGACGACGTCGATCGGCATGTTCTGATCGGCCAGACGGGCGATCGCACGGAAAATCAGGCGGTGGTCATGCCGGTAGAAATCGCCGTCGGAGACTTGATCGAGCACGCGTTCCCAGGCGTTGTTGTCCAGCATCAGGCCACCGAGCACGGCCTGTTCGGCCTCGATGGAATGCGGAGGCACCTTCAGGGCAGCGGTTTGCAGATCATATTGCTCGGGAGCGGTGATTTCGTTCATGGCCACGTCTGGTTATGAAATTCAGCAATTGCAGAAAGACAAAGGGCACGACCTGTAAACAGGATCGTGCCCGATGTTACCGGCAAGCACCCGAGGGTGCCAGCCGACAGGTGTTGCTTAGGCTGCTACCACGACAACGCGTACGGTGGCTTCAACTTCGGCGTGCAGGTGCACGGCTACGTCGAATTCGCCTACGTTGCGGATGGTGCCGTTCGGCAGACGAACTTCGCTTTTCGCCACTTCAACGCCGGAGGCGGTCAGTGCGTCAGCGATGTCGTGAGTACCGATCGAACCGAACAGCTTGCCTTCGTCGCCAGCGGTGGCAGTGATGGTCACTTCCAGCTCGGCCAGTTGGGCAGCACGGCTTTCAGCCGATGCCTTACGGTCTGCGGCGGCTTTTTCCAGCTCAGCGCGACGCTCTTCGAACGCAGCCAGGTTGGCAGCGGTCGCAGCGGTGGCTTTGCCGAAAGGCAGCAGGTAGTTACGACCGTAGCCGGCCTTAACGTTTACTTTGTCGCCCAGGTTGCCCAGGTTGGCGATTTTTTCCAGAAGGATCAGTTGCATGTGAAAATCCTCTAACTTTTAACCTTCACCGTTCGCGTTGTCGGCGTCTTTCGGCGCCATACGACCGCGAAAATCAATCAGGCTGTCGACGATGGCCAAGACCACGAGCAACGGACCGAGCAAGTGCATGAAAGGCAACAACGTCACGTATATCCCCACCAGCCAGAACGTGGCCAGTCGCTTCTGCGCCACCAGCCCATGAATCAGGGCCAAGCCGGCGAAGACCAGCGGTACACTGCACAGCGGCAACAGGATCAGTGCATGCAGCCCGAAAAACGGAGCCACACACATGACGGCCAGCAGTGACAGCGCCACGCTCTTGGGGAATCGGATGGCGCGAAACTCGCGACCGAAACCACCGGGGTTATACAACGACGCCTGCCAATAGCGCCCAAGAATCAGGCACAGCACGCTAAAGATCTGCAGCGAAGACGCTATCGAAATGATCATCAGCGGAGCGCTCAGGGCGGTGAGAAACGCCTTCTGGTCTGCCGAGAATGTCTCGTAGACCTCACCCATCGCCAGCGGCAGGACGTGTTCGAACGTCTGCGCCAGTGACTCGATGAAGGAACTGAAGACAGTTCCCAGGCTCACCGCACACAACAACCCCACGGCCACGCTGCACAGCAGCACGCGGTTCCAGGTATGACCGGCGCGCAAAACCAACGCCAGGCCACCAGCCCCGAGCAACACCAGGAGTGTTGTCGGGTCCTTCAGGAAGTACCAGCTCACCAACGCTGATAGCAACCCGATACCCAGGACGCTCAAGGCGTCCGAACCGCGCCGCAGGAGCACAAGGCACCCAGCGGCGGCACTCAACCAGAACAACAGCGGCAATGCCGCGGATCCGGCCACAACCAGCGTGGCCTGCACACGTCCCCGCATGATGAAGTCAGCTAAGGCGCGCATGCATTCAATCCCTTACTACTCGTCGACTGCCCGGTCTCAGCGGCCGTGGCTGTCGGTGTAGGCCAGCAGGGCCAGGAAGCGGGCGCGCTTGATAGCGGTGGCCAGCTGACGCTGATAACGAGCTTTGGTACCGGTGATACGGCTTGGAACGATTTTGCCGGTCTCGGATACGTAGGCTTTCAGAGTGTTGAGATCTTTGTAATCGATCTCTTTCACGTCTTCAGCGGTGAAGCGGCAGAATTTACGACGACGGAAGAAACGTGCCATGTGATTGGCTCCTTAAAAGGTCCGTGGATTACTCGTCAGCGTTATCGCTGTTGTCGCTGTCGCTATCGCTGTCATCGCCATCGGCGCTGTCAGAGTGCTCAGGACGGTCGCGACGCTCACGGCGCTCACTGCGGTTTTCTTCAGCCTTGAGCATCTCGGATTGGCCGGTGACGGCTTCTTCGCGACGGATGACCAGGTTACGGATCACTGCATCGTTGTAGCGGAAGTTGTCTTCCAGCTCGGCCAGGGCCTTGCCAGTGCACTCAACGTTCAGCATCACGTAGTGAGCCTTGTGAACATTGTTGATTGCGTAGGCCAGTTGACGACGGCCCCAATCTTCCAGACGGTGGATTTTGCCGCCGTCTTCTTCGATCAGCTTGGTGTAACGCTCAACCATGCCGCCGACTTGCTCGCTTTGATCCGGGTGGACCAAAAAGATGATTTCGTAATGACGCATGAATGCTCCTTACGGGTTGTAGCCTGCCGCTCAAAAACGGTCAGACAAGGAGTGAATGACACTTATGGACTTGTGGACGCTAGACACATAAGTGCCTGCCATCACAGCAAGGGGCGCAATTGTAGAGAAGGGCCGAGGGCGGCGCAAGGCAATTGGCGATTATTTGAACAACCGCCAATCCCTGCTCCTCACACAAAACCAATGTGGGAGCGAGCTTGCTCGCGATAGCGGCATGCCAGTCGACATTGCTGTCACTGATACACCGTCATCGCGAGCAAGCCCGCTCCCACAATGGATTTGCGTCTGGATCAGGGCTTTTTGGCGACAGCCTTGACGCTGCGCTGGCGCAGCGCTTCGAACAGGCACACACCGGTGGCCACCGAGACGTTGAGGCTGCTGACGCTGCCAGCCATCGGCAGCTTGACCAGATAGTCGCAATGCTCGCGGGTCAGGCGGCGCATGCCCTTGCCTTCGGCGCCCATGATCAGGATCGTCGGGCCCGTCAGGTCCTGGTCATAGATGCTGACCTCGGCCTCGCCCGCCGTGCCGACCACCCACAGGCCACGCTGCTGGAGTTTTTCCAGGGTGCGCGCCAGGTTGGTCACCGCCACCAACGGGATCACTTCAGCCGCGCCGCAAGCGACTTTACGCACCACCGGCGTCAACGTCGCCGACTTGTCTTTAGGCACGATGACCGCCAACGCACCGGCGGCGTCCGCCGAACGCAGACAGGCGCCCAGGTTATGCGGGTCGGTGACGCCGTCCAGCACCAACAACAGGGGGGCGCCTTCGGTACGATCGAGCAGTTCGTCGAGCATCGCCTCGCCCCAGACCTGGCTCGGGCTGACTTCGGCCACGACGCCCTGGTGAACGCCTTCGACCCACACATCCATTTCACGACGCTCGGCCTGGCCGATGGCAACCTTGTTTTGGGTGGCCAGCTCGACCAGCGCTTGCACACGCGGCTCGCTGCGACCTTCCGCCAACCACACTTGCTTGACACGCTTGGGGTGGTGACGCAGCAGTGCTTCTACGGCGTGCACGCCGTAGATTTTTTCCAGACTCATGACTTGGCCTTAGGTTTGCGCGACCCGCCGCTTTTCGCGGGGGCCGAACCCGCTTTTGGCGGGCCTTTACGGTGTTTGCTTGGCTTGCTCGACGGCTTTTCCGCCCCGTGGGACTTTCCCCCAGACGCCGCTTTACCACCGCTTTTGGCTTCGTTGAGCAACTGCTGCTTCAACTCGCGGCTCTTGCGCAGTTCGGCGTTCTTCGCCGCTGCGTCGCTGGGGCGGTAGGCCTCGGGCGCCTTGTCCTTGACAGACGAACGGCGACCGGCCTTGGCTGGCTCAGGCTCTGCGGCTTTGGCAGGAGCACCTTTACCTCTACCTTTGGTCGCAGGCGCTGCGGTCTCGCTGCCACGCTTTTTACGGCCAGTCGGTGCCTCAGCGGGCTTGTCGGACATGCCGAAGTCGATCTTGCGCTCATCGAGGTCGACGCGCATGACCTGCACTTCCACGGTGTCGCCCAGACGGAAGCTGCGACCGGTGCGCTCTCCCGCCAGGCGGTGATGCACAGGATCAAAGTGGTAGTAATCACCCGGCAAGGCGGTGACGTGCACCAAGCCCTCGACGTAGATGTCGGTCAGTTCGACAAACAAACCAAAGCCGGTCACCGCCGTGATCACGCCTGGGAACGACTCGCCCACGCGGTCTTTCATGAACTCGCACTTGAGCCAATTCACCACGTCGCGGGTGGCTTCGTCGGCGCGGCGTTCGCTCATGGAGCACTGTTCGCCCAACTGTTCCAGGGCCGCTTCGTCGTACGGATAGATCCGTGCCTTCGGAATGGTCATGGCACCGGCGCGCTTGACGTGCGGGGTGTTCTGCTTGGAATGGATCACGCTGCGGATCGCGCGGTGCGTGAGCAAGTCCGGGTAACGGCGGATCGGCGAGGTAAAGTGGGTGTACGCCTCGTAATTCAGGCCGAAGTGGCCCTGGTTGTCAGCGCTGTACACCGCCTGGCTCAGGGAGCGCAACATCACCGTCTGGATCACATGGTAATCCGGGCGGTCCTTGATGCTGGCCAGCAGTGCCTGGTAGTCCTTCGGCGTCGGGCCGTCCTTGCCTTTGTGCAGGGACAGGCCGAGCTCGCCGAGGAAGGCGCGCAGTTTTTCCAGACGCTCCGGCGGCGGGCCGTCGTGCACGCGGTACAACGCAGGAATCTCGTGCTTCTTGAGGAATTCCGCAGTGGCCACGTTGGCCGCCAGCATGCACTCCTCGATCAGCTTGTGCGCATCGTTACGGGTCGTCGGGGTGATTGCGGCGATCTTGCGCTCGGAACCGAAGACAATCCGGGTTTCCTGGGTCTCAAAATCGATCGCGCCACGCACGTGACGGGCCCCCAGCAACACCTTGTACAGCGCGTACAGCTGCTTGAGATGCGGTACCACGCCACCGTATTCGGTACGCAGCGCCTTGGCTTCACTGGTCTTCGGCGTTTCCAGGATGGTGCTGACCTTGTTGTAGGTCAGGCGCGCCTGGGAGTGGATCACCGCTTCGTAGAACTGGTAGTCGGTCATTTCGCCGGTTTTGGAGATGGTCATCTCGCACACCATGGCCAAACGGTCGACTTTCGGGTTCAGCGAGCACAGGCCGTTGGACAGCTGCTCAGGCAGCATCGGGATCACGCGCTCAGGGAAATACACGGAGTTGCCGCGCACCTGGGCTTCGTTATCCAGGGCCGAACCGATCTTCACGTAGCTGGACACGTCGGCAATCGCGACGAACAACTTCCAACCGCCGGAGAACAGGCGCAGCTTGCCGGGCTTGGCTTCGCAGTAGACCGCATCGTCGAAGTCGCGGGCATCTTCGCCGTCGATGGTGACGAACGGCAGATGGCGCAGGTCGATGCGTTTTTCTTTATCTTTCTCTTCGACTTCCGGCTTGAGCTTGGCGGCTTCCTTGAGCACAGCCTCGGGCCAGACGTGAGGAATGTCGTAGGTGCGCAGCGCAACGTCGATTTCCATGCCCGGCGCCATGTAGTTGCCGACCACTTCAACGATATCGCCCTGTGGCTGGAAGCGCGCTGTAGGCCAGTGGGTGATTTTCACCTCGACGAACTGACCCACCTTGGCGGCGCCATTACGGCCCGGGGTAATCAGCACTTCCTGCTGAACCTTCGGGTTATCCGGCACAACAAAACCGATACCGCCTTCTTCGAAGTAACGGCCGACGATGCTTTCATGGGCACGGGACACCACTTCGACGATCACGCCTTCGCGACGACCACGACGGTCCAGGCCGGACACACGGGCCAGGGCCCGGTCGCCGTCGAACACCAGGCGCATTTGCGCCGGGCTCATGAACAGGTCGTCGCTGCCGTCGTCCGGGATCAGGAAGCCGAAGCCATCACGGTGACCGGCGATGCGGCCCAGGATCAGGTCGAGCTTGTCCACTGGCGCATAGGTGCCGCGTCGGGTGTAGATCAGTTGAGCGTCGCGCTCCATGGCGCGCAGACGGCGGCGCAGGGCTTCGAGTTGGTCCTCGGTGGTCAGACCGAACTCTTCGACCAACTGCTCGCGGCTAGCAGGCGAACCCCGATCGGCGAGATGCGCCAGGATCAGTTCACGGCTAGGAATAGGGTTTTCATATTTTTCCGCTTCACGAGCGGCCTCGGGATCGAGGGACTGCCAATCGGCCATTAGAGAGTTTTCACCTTGTCTATATGCGGGTTAGTTTGGCATAGGCTTAATGAAACGGGAAATTTCAAGCATCCGATAGCGTTTTCAGGGTCATTTGACCTGCCTTCGAAGCACTCGGAAAGCACCGCTCGTGAAATTTAGCGGTTTTTTTCTCCGGAGGGGTTTACAGTTAAAAACACGCTCCGTATAGTGCGCGCCATCGACGACGTACACACGTTGCCGATACTGCCCAGATGGTGAAATTGGTAGACACGCCAGCTTCAGGTGCTGGTGACCGCAAGGTCGTGGAAGTTCGAGTCTTCTTCTGGGCACCAATTTCGAGCAACAGGTCAAGGGCCTGGCAGCTCAACAAAAACCCGCGAAAGCGGGTTTTTGCATTTCTGCCCCCTGCAATTGCGTTTGGCAATTACTAAAACAAAAACAGGGGTTTACAGATCAAAACGCGCTCCGTATAGTGCGCCACATCAACAGCGGCAACGCTGAAGATGCTGCCCAGATGGTGAAATTGGTAGACACGCCAGCTTCAGGTGCTGGTGACCGCAAGGTCGTGGAAGTTCGAGTCTTCTTCTGGGCACCAATTCAAGCTTCAAGGTCACGGCCTTGAACCTCACAGAAACCCGCGAAAGCGGGTTTTTGCGTTTCTGCTATCTGAAAATTGCGAACAATTGGATCGGAGTACGACCGGGAGAACCCGGTCGACTGTCAGGCCGCCATCGCGAGCAAGCTCGCTCCCACACTGGGGCGGTGACGATCTACAGATTGCGGCCACTGCAATCCCTGCGGGAGCGAGCTTGCTCGCGATGGCGGTAGGTCTGCTTGCATCAATGCTGAATGTGCCACCGTCTTCGCGAGCAAGCCCGCTCCCACACAGGCTTTGGTCGCGTACAAGCCTGTGGAAACCCGATCAAGCCCTGAACTGCCCCAAACTCGCCTTCAACTGCGCCGCCAAACTATCCAGCACCTTGCCACTGGCCGTGGTCTCAACCACAGCCTGGGCCGCTTTCTCAGCCTGGGCATGAATGGTCTCCACCCGCCCACGCACCGCTTGCGCGCCCTGGGCCTGATGAGCCGCCGCCTGAGTCGCCAGGCCAATGGCCGCATGCACCTGCTCTACAGAGGCCTGCACCGACTGCTGCAAGCGCGCACTGTCACGCAGCACCAACAGACCCTCATTGGCCTGGCGCCCGGCCTGGCCAATCGCAGCCACCGCCTCGCGAGCGCCCTGCTGCAGGGCCACGATATGCGCCTGGATGTCCCCCGTAGAGCTCTGGGTCTTGCTCGCCAACGCCCGCACCTCATCCGCCACCACCGCAAAACCGCGCCCGGTTTCCCCGGCCCGCGCCGCCTCGATGGCCGCGTTCAAGGCCAGCAAGTTGGTCTGCTCGGCGATGCCGTGAATCACGGTCAGCACCACTTCAATCTGTTCGCTCTGCTGCGCCAGCCGCTCGATCACTTTCGCCCCGGTATCGACCTGTCCGGCCAAAGCCTCGATCAAGCCGCTGACCTTGGTCGAAGTGCGCGTGTTTTCATCGGTGGCCTGGCGGATCTCCACCACTTGCTGCAGGGCCGCCTGCATCGCCTGGCTTTCCGATTGAGCCTCGTCAGCCATTTGCGACAGCGCACGCAGGCTCTCGGCCACTTCATCACGCTGCATCCCGGCCGCCGCATCGGCACCGGAGTTGCGCAAGGTCATCGCACCGATTTCCACACCGGTACGCTGGGCCACATCACCCGCCTCACGCACAATGGGCTGCAACTTATCCACAAAGCGATTGACCGCCGAGGCCATGTCACCGATTTCGTCCTTGCTGTTGATTTGCACACGCTTGGTCAGGTCACCCTCGCCCGCCGCCAGGTCATTCATG
Source organism: Pseudomonas sp. Soil_N_39 (assembly GCF_057655955.1). Classification (NCBI taxonomy): domain Bacteria; kingdom Pseudomonadati; phylum Pseudomonadota; class Gammaproteobacteria; order Pseudomonadales; family Pseudomonadaceae; genus Pseudomonas; species Pseudomonas sp. Soil_N_39. The sequence goes on along the minus strand of NZ_JBDGLI010000024.1, from coordinate 84,952 downwards.
GCCGCGATCAGCAGCTTCAAGCGATTGACCACCCGACGCCCCAGCACCACGGCCAGCAACACCAGCACGCCGAAGCCCACCAGCGCCAGACCCAAGCCGATGCGCCAGCGCAGGGTGCCCGCCGCGTCCTGCACGGTGCTGGCGGTGTTGGTCTGCATTTGCGTGGCCGTGGCCTGGGCCGACGCCAGGCGACCGCGCATGGCGGTGGCGCTGTCGGCCGCCGCCCCTTTGAGGCTGTCACCGACCAATTGGTCGCTGCTGGCGATCAAGGCCGAGAAGCGCTGGTCCAGCGCCTTCAGGTCGGCTTCAACGGACGCCGTGGAAACCCCCATCAAGACTTTGCCGATTTCCACCCCATTGGGGTTGATCGAGGCTTCAAGGTAATACACCGACGGATCGTTCTTTGCCGCGTCCAGCACCTTATCCAGCGCCCGCTCGCCTTTACCCTTCTCCAACAACGCCTTGTTGATCGGGTTTTCCCGGTTCAGATATCGAGTCAAGTGCTCACCGGCAGCATCGTCATAGATGACGAACAGCACGTTGGGATTGCGCTGGGCCCGACGGGCGAATTCAGAGAGGGTGGGCACGTCGTTGTCCCACATGGCGCGCGGCGCAACGGAAGCCAGGAGTTGCGCCATATCATTGGCGGAATCCCTCAAGTCCTTCTCCAAGGTCCCACGCAACTGCGCCTGCTCGTCCTTCAGGCGAGCGGAAAGCCCGACATTGAGCCGCTGGCGGGTATTGGCGGACAGGCTGTCCAGGCTCGAGGTGACCTCGCGCCCGGCCTGCTCCAGTTCGGCGGAGAGCTTCTGGCTGTCCGCTCCCAACCGCGCGCCCAGGTCGGCTTCCAGCGCCGTGACGGTGCTTCGGGTCAGCGCAACGGCCACCAGCACCTGCACCAAAAGGGCGATACCCAGGGTAACGAACACAGGCCGCAGTAAACGGCTTTGTAACAGTGAGAGAACGGCCGACACGTGAAATCCCTCTACCAAACGCCATTAATTTGATGGCACTCGGGAAAGCGGTGCCTTAATGGAGTTGCATAGCAAGTGTCGTGCCGCCCGACAGGCAGAAACGACAAAGGGCCCCGACGAGGGCCCTTTGTGTTTCACATCAACGACTTATCAGGCAAACGGATGACGCAGAACGATGGTTTCGTTGCGGTCCGGCCCCGTCGAAATAATGTCGATCGGCGCTCCGACCAACTCTTCGACGCGTTTGATGTAGTTGCGCGCAGCCACCGGCAGCTCTTCCAGGGTCTTGGCACCCACGGTCGATTCAGTCCAGCCTGGCATCTGCTCGTACACCGGCTCCAGGCCGATGTAGCTGTCGGCGTCGGTCGGTGCGTCGATGACGGCGCCGTCCTGGTTCTTGTAGCCCACGCAGATGTTGATGGTTTCCAGGCCGTCCAGTACGTCCAGCTTGGTCAGGCACAGGCCCGAGATGCTGTTGACGTCGATGGCGCGACGCAGGATGACGGCATCGAACCAGCCGCAACGACGGGCACGACCGGTGGTGGCACCGAATTCGTGGCCGCGCTTGGCCAGGAAGGCACCGACGTCGTCGAACAGCTCAGTCGGGAATGGACCCGAACCGACGCGAGTGGTGTAGGCCTTGGTGATACCCAGGATGTAGTCCAGGTACATCGGACCGAAACCCGAACCGGTGGCGATGCCGCCAGCGGTGGTGTTGGAACTGGTGACGTACGGGTAGGTACCGTGGTCGATGTCCAGCAGCGAACCCTGGGCACCTTCGAACATGATGTCCTTGCCGGCGCGACGCAGCTCGTGCAGCTCGGCAGTGACGTCGAGCATCATCGGCTTGAGCAGCTCGGCGTATTCCATGCACTCGTCCAGGGTCTTCTGGAAGTCGATGGCCGGTTCTTTGTAGTAATTGACCAGGACGAAGTTGTGGTAGTCCAGCAGCTCGCCCAGCTTGGCGGCGAAACGCTCACGGTGGAACAGGTCACCGATGCGCAGGCCACGACGGGCCACCTTGTCTTCGTAGGCCGGGCCGATGCCACGACCGGTGGTGCCGATCTTCAGCTCGCCACGGGCCTTTTCACGGGCCTGGTCCAGCGCCACGTGATAGGACAGGATCAGCGGGCAGGACGGACTGATACGCAGGCGCTCGCGCACCGGTACGCCTTTTTCTTCCAGCTTGATGATTTCCCGCAGCAAGGCATCGGGCGCAACCACCACACCGTTGCCGATCAGGCACTGGACGCCTTCGCGCAGCACGCCCGACGGAATCAGGTGCAGGACGGTTTTTTCACCGTCGATCACCAAAGTGTGGCCTGCGTTGTGGCCACCCTGGTAGCGCACTACGGCGGCAGCATGTTCGGTCAGCAGATCAACGATCTTGCCTTTGCCCTCATCACCCCACTGGGTGCCCAGGACTACGACATTCTTACCCATAACACTTGTCCTCATTCGCGCAAACTTGGTGCCGGCCGCGGCCGGCGGGAAAACTCAAGAAGCCAGCGGCAATACTTGCCAAAGCCCGTTCTGCTGAATCAATTGCCGGTCGCAGTCCGCTTCACGGGCGGCGGCCAAAGGCTGCCCAGGCAAGGCCTGGACGACACGCTGACCCTCACTGCGCAACTGGCAGACCGCCTGCCAGAGTGCCGCATCCGTACTGTCAGGCATCCAGATACCGCCAGACGGTAGCTCGACTTCAGCACGCCCCAGGGTCACCAGGGTTTTCAAATCGGTAGAGAAACCGGTCGCCGGACGGGCGCGACCGAAGTCGGCGCCGATGTCGTCATAACGGCCGCCCTGGGCGATGGACTGGCCCACGCCCGGCACGAACACGGCGAACACGACACCGGTGTGATAGTGATAGCCGCGCAACTCACCCAGGTCGAAATACAGCGGCAACTCGGGGAAACGCACCGACAGACGCTCGGCAATCGCCAGCAAGTCATCCAGCGCGGCCAACACCGGCGCCGGCGCATGAGCCAGGCGTTCACGGGCAGCGGCCAATACTTCACGCCCGCCGCACAGGTCCACCAGCGCCCGCAGCATGCCCGACAGATCGGCCGGCAGGCCCTCGGTCAGGCTGATGACTTCGTCGATGGCCTTGCGTTGCAGGGCATCGAACAGTTGTTGCTCCACTTCACCGGACAAACCGGCCGCACGGGCCAGGCCGCGGTAAATGCCGACATGCCCCAGGTCCATGTGGACATCCGGCACGTCAGCCAGTTGCAGCATGGCCAACATCAGGCTGATGACTTCCACGTCGCTGCTCGGGCTGGCATCGCCATACAACTCGGCGCCCAGCTGGATCGGGCTGCGCGAAGACGACAAGGCACGCGGCTGGGCATGCAGAACGCTGCCGGCGTAGCACAGGCGGCTCGGACCTTCACGGCGCAGGGTGTGGGCGTCGATGCGCGCCACTTGCGGCGTGATGTCGGCACGAAAGCCCATCTGCCGGCCCGACTGCGGGTCGATTACCTTGAAGGTGCGCAGATCCAGGTCCTGGCCCGCGCCGGTGAGCAGGGATTCCAGGTACTCGATATGCGGGGTGACGACGAATTCGTAACCCCAACTCTGGAACAGATCCAACACCTGCCGACGCGCTACTTCGATACGCGCAGCTTCCGGTGGCAGTACTTCTTCGATGCCATCAGGCAGCAGCCAGCGGTCTACCGTTGCCATTACGCCATTCCCCTATGGTCCGGGCGGCCAGCCCTCGGGCAAGCCTTGAGTGAAGCAGAAAACACTGGGCCCATACGCAAAACACGCGCATGAGCGACGTGACGAATGGCCCGCAATCGGCCTCGCCCAGCGCTTTCCTCGAAAAACCTGTCGAGTCGTTCAACCCGACGCCTGCACCTATGAACCGCAATCGAACGTGCAGACGCAAAAAAGCCGGGAATTTCCCGGCTGCCGCATCATACACACGTTTTCCCAAAGGATCACCCCGCCCGACGCTTTAGCCGCCGGGCGGAGTGTTTCAGGTCAACGTCGCATCAAGGCTTGGACTTTTCCAGGTAATGGAAGAAGTCGCTGCTTGGGTCCAGGACCAGGACGTCGGACTTGTTCGCGAAGCTTTCACGGTAGGCACGCAGGCTACGGTAGAACGCGTAGAACTCCTGATCCTGACCGTAGGCCTTGGCGTAGATCGAAGCAGCCTGGGCATCACCATCACCCCGGACCTCCTCCGATTCACGATAGGCTTCGGCCAGCAGCACACGGCGTTGGCGATCGGCGTCGGCACGGATGCCTTCGGCCAGCTCGTTACCCTTGGCGCGGTGCTCGCGGGCTTCACGCTCACGCTCGGTGCTCATCCGCTCGAACACGCTGCGGTTCACTTCCTTCGGCAGGTCGATGGCCTTGACCCGGACATCGACCACTTCGATACCCAGCTCTTTTTCCGCCATCGCATTCAGCGAACGGGTGATGTCGGCCATGAGCGCATCGCGCTCACCGGACACCACTTCATGCAACGTGCGCTTACCGAACTGGTCACGCAGGCCCGATTCCAGACGACGGGACAGACGCTCGTCGGCGATCTGCTTCAGGCCAGAGGTCGCGGTGTAGAAGCGCTCGGCATCCTTCACGCGCCACTTGGCGTAGGCGTCCACCATCACGGCTTTCTTTTCCAGCGTCAGGAAGCGTTGCGTCGGCGCATCCAGCGTCATCAGGCGAGCATCGAACTTGCGCACCTTGTTGACGTACGGCACCTTCACATGCAGCCCTGGCTGGACATCAGCCTGGACCACGCGACCGAATTGCAGCAACACCGCGCGCTCGGTCTGAGCCACGATGTAGAAGCAGTTCCAGGCAGCGATCGCCACGACGACACCGACAATAAGGGCGATCAGCGATTTATTGCTCATCAGCGACTCTCCCTGGTACGTGCTTGCTGTTGTTGCAGGTCCGCCGCCGCACGGGCGCCGGCCTCATTGCTGGCCGCCGCCGAACTGGTCGGTGGCGTGCTGGTGTTGCGACCGCTCTCGACCATCTTGTCCAGCGGCAGGTACAGCAGATTGCTCTGGCCGTTCTTGTTGCCGGTCACGAGGACCTTGCTGGTGTTGCTGAAGACTTCCTGCATGGTGTCCAGGTACAGACGCTGGCGGGTCACTTCAGGGGCCTTGCGATACTCGGCCACCAGCTTGGTGAAGCGATCGGCCTCACCCTTGGCACGGGAGACCACTTCGTCACGATAACCGTTGGCGTCCTCGATGATGCGCTGGGCCTGACCACGGGCTTCCGGCACCACGCCGTTGGCATAGGTTTCGGCTTGGTTGCGCGAACGCTGTTCGTCTTCACGGGCCCGGATCACGTCGTCGAAGGCTTCCTGGACCTCACGCGGTGCCGCTGCGCTCTGGACGTTGACCTGGGTAACGGTGATACCGGTGCGATAGGTATCGAGGAACCGTTGCAGGCGCTCCTTGATTTCGCTGGCCATCAGTTCACGACCTTCGGTCAGCACCTGGTCCATGGCGGTGGAACCCACCACATGGCGCAAGGCGCTTTCGGTCGCGTGCTGCAGGCTGATTTCCGGCTGGTCGACGTTCAGCACGAAGTCCTGCAGGTTGGTGATCTTGTATTGCACGGTCAGCGGCACTTCGACGATGTTCTCGTCTTCGGTCAGCATCTGGCCCTGCTTGGTGTACGCCCGCTCACGCGTGACGTTCTCCATGTACTTCTGGTCGATCGGCGGGAAATAGATGTTCAGGCCCGGGCCAACCGTCTCGTAGTACTTGCCGAAGCGCAGCACCACGGCCTGCTCCTGCTCGTCCACGACATAGACCGCGCTGTACAGCCAGACAGCCGCCAGCACGACGAGACCGATGCCGAGCAGGCCGAAACCACCGCCCTTGCCCGAACGACCGCCGCCCTCGTCACCGCGTTTTTTACCACCACCGAACAAACCGTTCAGGCTTTCCTGCAGCTTTCGGAAGGCCTCGTCGAGATCTGGCGGCCCCTTGCGGTCGCCGTTGTTACGACGTTTGCCACCCCAAGGATCCTGATTATTCGAGTTGCCACCCGGCTCATTCCAAGCCATAGCGCTCTCCATCTGATAAAGCAAAGACGCACCCACGGCGCGCCGACCAATGCTACAGAATGCCTGACACCGCTTTCTCAGGCTTTTATTGCAAAGTGTGTTGCTCGATGAATTCCATCGGTTGCAGCCCTTCGCGACTGACCAGTCGGTTGAGCTCCGTCCGAGGCAGGCGAACAGCCAGCAGGCAGACACCTTCTTCGTCGTGCTCTTCTTTTTGCACCGCCCCCAGCTCGAAAAACTGCGCACGCAGCCGGGCGAAACGTTGCGGCAACTTCAGGGTGCCGACAAACAGATCGTTGCCCAACAGCTCGGCCACGGCCTGCTTGAGCAGGTCCAGGCCGCTGCCATCGCGGGCCGACAGCCAGACCCGTTGCGGCTTGCCGTCGGCATCGCGCTGGATCTGCGGCTCCACGCCTTCGAGCAAATCGAGTTTGTTGTATACCTCGAGGATCGGCAAGTCCTGGGCTCCGATCTCACCCAGCACCACCATCACCTGCTCGATCTGCAGCATCCGGTCCGGCTCGGCGGCATCGATCACGTGCAGCAGCAGGTCGGAGTTGCTCGACTCTTCGAGCGTAGCCCGGAAAGCCTCGACCAGTTTATGCGGCAAGTGACGGATGAAGCCCACGGTGTCGGCCAGCACGATCGGCCCAAGGTCGTCCAGGTCGAGCCGGCGCAGGGTCGGGTCGAGCGTGGCGAACAACTGGTCGGCGGCATACACGTCGGATTGGGTAACGTTATTGAACAGGGTCGATTTGCCGGCGTTGGTATAGCCCACCAGTGAAACCGTCGGGATATCCGCACGCTTGCGGCCACGTCGCGACTGCTCGCGCTGGCTGCGGACCTTTTCCAGCCGCCCCTTGATCTGGCGCAGGCGAACCCGCAACAGGCGTCGGTCGGTTTCCAGCTGGGTTTCACCCGGGCCGCGCAGGCCGATACCGCCCTTTTGCCGCTCAAGGTGAGTCCAGCCGCGAACCAGCCGCGTACTCATGTGCTCAAGCTGGGCCAGTTCGACCTGGAGCTTGCCTTCATGGGTGCGGGCGCGCTGGGCGAAGATATCGAGGATCAGCCCCGTGCGGTCGATCACGCGGCACTCGAAGACTCGTTCGAGGTTACGCTCCTGACTGGGCGTGAGGATGTGATTGAAAATCACCAGATCGACCTGTTCGGCCTTGACCAGGTCGCGCAACTCCTCGACCTTGCCACTGCCGATCAGAAACTTGGCGGTTGGCCGATGACGCGGCACGTTGAAAAACGCGACGGTCTCGGCGCCGGCCGAAAGAGCCAATTCCTGAAACTCCTGCGGATCTTCGCGCGCCTCAGGGTCCTGTCCATCCAAGTGAACGAGAATGGCTCGCTCACCACCACCGTGGCGCTCAAAGAACAAAGGAGGCTCCTATCAAGCGTTACCCGGTTCAGCGTCACCGCCTTCGGATTCGGTTGCGCTAGGCAGACGAATTGGGCGAACGGGCACCACTGTCGAGATCGCGTGCTTATAGACCATCTGGCTGACGGTGTTTTTCAGAAGGATAACGAACTGGTCGAAAGACTCGATCGTGCCTTGCAGTTTGATCCCGTTGACCAGATAGATGGACACCCCAACTTTCTCTTTACGTAAAGTGTTCAAGTAAGGGTCTTGTAGCGAATGCCCTTTTGACATGTGCCGCACTCCTTTAAGGATCAATAATAAAAATCGGAATCAGATGGCTTGGGCCGTCACACCCCCAAGGATAGACGGCAATTGCAAGGACTCAGCTCAATATGGAGATGGTCCTGAGGTATTTCAAGGCGCGTGGCAGATTGTCGCAATCGAGACTGTCGAGCCAATGCAAGTCAGTCCAGCTGCGCAGCCAGGTGAACTGGCGTTTCGCCAATTGGCGCGTGGCTATAATCCCACGCTCCTGCATCTCGGCTGACGTCAGCTTGCCGTCCAGGTAATCCCAGACTTGTCGATAACCTACCGCACGTATAGACGGCAACCCGGCATGCAGGTCACTTCGCTCACGCAGGGCTACGACCTCGTCTATGAACCCCTGTTCCAACATTAATGTGAATCTTTGTTCAATTCGCCGATGCAGCACTTGCCGGTTCGCCGGAGCGATGGCCAGATTCGCGACAGTATAGGGCAATTGTTGCAGTCCCGAAGCGGCTGCTTCAGTACTTTGCGCAGATTGTCGCTGGCGCAGGGCGGTCATGCTCTGGCCGCTGACCCGATAAACCTCCAGGGCCCGACTGAGCCGCTGCGGGTCATTGGGGTGAATACGCGCCGCCGATTCCGGGTCGATGACCGCCAGTTGCTCGTGCAAGGCTTGCCAGCCCAGGCGCGCGGCCTCTTCTTCGATCTGCGCGCGCACCTCGGGATCGGCCGCCGGCATGTCCGCCAGCCCATCGACCAAGGCCTTGTAGTACAGCATCGTGCCGCCCACCAGCAGCGGAATCTTGCCCCGCGCGGTGATCTCGGCCATGGCCTGGAGCGCGTCACGGCGGAAATCGGCTGCCGAGTAGGCTTCGGCCGGGTCGAGGATATCGATCAGCCGGTGCGGATATTCGGCCAGCAGTTCTTTCGACGGCTTGGCAGTGCCGATGTCCATGCCCCGGTAGACCAGGGCCGAATCGACGCTGATCAACTCGCAGGGCAGGACCTTGGTCAATTCGATGGCCAGGTCGGTCTTGCCGGCGGCGGTTGGCCCCATCAGGAAAATCGCGGGTGGCAACGGGCTCATCAACGACCGCGCAGGAACAGTTTGTCCAAGTCGTCCAGGCCCAATTGGGTCCAGGTCGGCCGGCCATGGTTGCATTGACCGCTGCGTTCGGTGTTTTCCATGTCCCGCAGCAGACCGTTCATTTCCGGCAGGGCCAGGCGCCGGTTGGCGCGGATCGCGCCGTGGCAGGCCATGGTGCCGAGCAATTCGTTCAGGTGCGCCTGGATCCGGTCGCTGGTGCCGTACTCCATCAAGTCCGCCAGCACGTCGCTGACCAGGCGATTGGCCTCGGCCTGCTTCAACAAGGCCGGGATCTGGCGGATCGCCAGGGTTTCCGGGCCCAGGCGCTGCAACTCAAAGCCAAGGCGCTGGAACCAGGCCACATGTTCTTCGGCGCAATCGGCTTCGCGCTGGCTGACGGCCAGGGATTCGGGCACCAACAGCGGCTGGCCGCTCAAGCCTTCGCTGGCCATGGCGATTTTCAGGCGCTCGTACATGATCCGCTCATGGGCTGCGTGCATGTCCACCAGGACCAGGCCCTGGGCATTTTCCGAGAGGATATAGATGCCTTTGAGTTGCGCCAGGGCATAGCCCAGTGGCGGGATATCGCCCTGGCCGTCGGGCATCGCCGCCGCGCCGGCTTCCGGCAAGGGCTTGAAGAACTCGCGATAGGCCGCCTGAGCCTCGGCTGCCGGCACGTTGGATTGTGGGCGCGGGGTGTATTGATACTGATAGCCACTGCCAGCACCGCTGCCGGCGGTGTTGTAGCTCGGCTGAGGCTGGGGTTGCTCCAGCAGGGCATTGGCCGCCAGGCGCATTTCGCCCTGGGGCCCGAACTCGCCCGCGTCCAACCCCGTTGGCCGGACCATGCCGGCCACTGCCGCCGGAGCCGCCAGCTGATCTTCCGGACGCACATCGCCCAAGGCGCGGTGCAAAGTGCCGTAGAGGAAATCGTGGACCATGCGCCCGTCACGGAAACGCACCTCGTGCTTGGTCGGGTGCACGTTGACGTCCACCACCGCCGGATCGACTTCGAAAAACAGCACGAAGGTCGGATGCCGACCATTGAACAGCACATCGCGATACGCCTGGCGCACCGCGTGGGCCACCAGTTTGTCGCGCACCGCCCGACCGTTCACGTAGAAATACTGCAAGTCCGCCTGGCTGCGGGAAAAAGTCGGCAACCCGACCCAACCCCACAGGTGCAGGCCATTGCGCTCCACCTCGATGGGCAAGGCCTGTTCCAGGAAGCCTGCGCCGCACACCGCACCGACACGACGGGCGCGGGCCGCATCATCGTGGGCCTCGTGCAGGCTGAGGATGGTCTTGCCGTTGTGGCGCAAATGGAACGCCACGTCAAAACGTGCCAGGGCCAGGCGCTTGATGACTTCTTGCAGATGATCGAATTCAGTCTTCTCGGCCTTGAGGAACTTGCGCCGAGCCGGGGTGTTGAAGAACAGGTCGCGCACTTCCACCGAGGTGCCCACCGGATGGGCCGCAGGCTGGACGCGAGAGGCCATGTCGCGGCCTTCGGTCTCGACCTGCCAGGCCTGCTCGGCATCGCGGGTGCGGGAAGTGAGGGTCAGGCGCGACACCGAACTGATGGACGCCAGTGCCTCACCCCGAAACCCCAGGCTCATGACCCGCTCGAGGTCTTCCAGGTCGCGGATCTTGCTGGTGGCGTGGCGCGCCAGGGCCAGCGGCAGGTCGTCGGAGGAAATACCGCCACCGTCATCGCGTACCCGAAGCAGCTTGACGCCGCCCTGCTCGACATCCACATCGATGCGCCGGGCCCCGGAATCGAGGCTGTTTTCCAACAGTTCCTTGATGACCGACGCCGGACGCTCGACCACTTCACCGGCGGCGATCTGGTTCGCCAGCCGAGGGCTGAGCAGTTCGATGCGGGCGGTGCTGCCGATCACTTCGTCACTCATTGCTTGGCCGCCACTTCATTGCCCGGAATGGTCAAGGTCTGGCCAATCTTGAGCTCATCGCTCTTGAGATTGTTGGCACTGCGCAAGGTGGCGGGCGACACCTGGTAGCGCACGGCAATCATCGCCAGGGTTTCGCCAGGGTTGACCCGGTGATCCCGTGGTCCCTGGGCGATCTTGCCGGAGTCGCGCAGCCAGGCGATGTAGGTGCCTGGCGGTGGGTTCTGCTGGAAGAACTGGCGCACACCGCTGCTGATGGATCGGGCCAGGGCCTGCTGATGGCTGGAGGACGACAGTTTGGACGCCTCGTTGGAGTTGGAGATAAAGCCGGTCTCCACCAGGATCGACGGGATGTCCGGCGACTTGAGCACCATGAACCCGGCCTGCTCGACGCGTTGCTTGTGCAGCGGCGTGACCCGACCGATGTTGCTCAGGACTTTCTGGCCGACGTTCAGGCTGGAGGTCAACGAGGCAGTCATCGACAAATCGAGCAAGACACCGGCGAGCATCCGGTCCTTGTCGTCGAGGCTGACGTTGCCGGCACCGCCGATCAGGTCGGAACGGTTTTCGCTGTCAGCCAACCAACGGGCGGTTTCAGACGTGGCGCCGCGATCGGACAGGGCAAACACCGAGGCCCCGAACGCCGCCTTCGAAGGCGCGGCGTCGGCGTGGATGGAGACGAACAGGTCAGCACCTTTCTTGCGGGCGATTTCGGTACGCCCACGCAGGGGAATGAAATAGTCGCCGGTGCGGGTCAGTTCGGCGCGGAAGCCTTTCATGCCGTTGACCTGGCGCTGCAATTCACGGGCGATGGACAGCACCACGTCTTTTTCACGTTGCCCACGCGAGCCCGAGGCCCCGGGGTCTTCGCCACCGTGACCGGCGTCGATCACCACGATGATGTCGCGCTTGCCGGCCGGGGCCGGTGGCAGTTTGAGCGCAGGTTCGGTCGGGGTCACCGGCACCGCGGGCACCGTGGCAACCTTGGTCGGCGGCGGTGGGTCGGCATCGGCCGGGTTGTCGAACAGGTCCACCACCAGCCGGTTGCCGTACTGGGCGTTGGGGGCCAGAGTGAAGCTTTTCGGGGTCACGGCTTTTTTCAGGTCAATGACCACCCGCAGGTCGGTCGGCGTACGCTGGGCCGAGCGCATCGCGGTAATCGGCGTGTTGGCGGTGGCGACGTTCAGCGGCGCGCCCAAGGAGGCACCGTTGATGTCGATCACCAGGCGATCCGGGGCGGTCAGGGTGAATACGCTGTGCTGCACCGGCCCCGTCAGGTCGAACACCAGCCGTGTGTTGTCCGGCGCCCGCCAGAGACGAACGCTGTTGACCTTTGTCTCGGCCACAGCATCGACGGCCAGTGCCGTAAGCAACAGTCCTACGACAGCAACCACCGCGCGAAAGCGCATACCAAACCCCATCATCAATTAGTTTCCAATGCCAAAGCGGCACACCACGACTCACCACGGGAGCCTTGCGGCGTCAGTTTCAGCGAACGCCCGCCGTTCTGCGCGCCAATGGTAATGGTCAGGTCGGGCTTTGGCAAAAAGCCTGCACCCTTCTGGGGCCATTCGATCAGGCACAAGGCGTCATCTTCGAAATAATCGCGGATGCCGAGGAATTCCAGCTCCTCAGGATCCACCAGTCGATACAGGTCGAAATGGAAGGCGCGAATGTCGCCGATCTCATAGGGCTCGACCAGGGTGAACGTCGGGCTCTTGACTGAACCGACGTGCCCGAGGCCGCGAATGATGCCACGGGACAAGGTGGTTTTCCCCGCGCCGAGGTCGCCTTCGAGAAAAATCAGGCCGTGGCCGGCGGTGATCTGCGCGATGCGGGCGCCAAATTGTGTCATGGCTTGTTCGTCCGCCACGTACAGGGTTACTTCAGACACGGTGAATGCTCCTCCAACAACTGACGAATGGCCGGGATCAGATCGGTCGCCGCCAATCCCCGGCCCGAGCGACCAGCCTGGGCACCGGCATTGGCATGCAGCCAAACCGCCAGGCACGCGGCCTCGAAGCCTTCCATGCCCTGGGCCAGCAAGGCCCCGACCACGCCGGCCAGTACATCCCCCAGGCCCGCCGTGGCCATGGCTGGATGGCCCTGGCTGCAAACCGCCAGGCGCCCGTCCGGGCTGGCAATCAGGCTGCCGGCACCCTTGAGGATCACCGTGGCGGTGTATTTCTGGCTCAAGGCATGGGCCGCGGCCGGGCGATCGCCTTGCACCTGGGCGGTGGACATCTCCAACAGGCGCGCCGCCTCGCCCGGGTGCGGGGTGATGACACACTGCTCAGGCAAACGGACATCGCCGCTGCTCAGCAGGTTCAGCGCATCGGCGTCCCACACTTGTGGCAGCGACGCGTTGGACGCCGCCGACAACAGGCTACGCCCCCAAGCGGCCTGGCCCAGGCCCGGCCCGACCACCAGCACGCTGGCCTGTTGGAGCAAGCCCATCAATTGGTTCGCCGAATGGGTGCCCTGCACCATCACTTCCGGCAAACGCGTCAGTGCGGCGGACACATGCTCGCTGCGGGTCGCCATCGAAATCATGCCCGCGCCGCAGCGCAGAGCGCTTTCGGCGCTCATCTGGATGGCGCCGCCGAAGCCCCGGTCGCCACCGATCAGCAGCACATGACCGAACTTGCCTTTGTGGGAAGTGGCAGCGCGAGGCGTCAGACGTGGCAGATTATTGGGTAGGAGCAGCCGGGCACTGACCGGTGCCGCTTCAACAATATCCGGATCGGCATGCAGATCATTGAATACCAGCTCACCGACCCGGTCCGCCGCTTCGCCAGTGAACAGCCCCAGTTTCAAGCCAATGAAGGTCACGGTCAGGTCGGCCGCCACCGCTGTACCCAGCACCCGCCCGGTGTCGGCGCACAACCCCGAGGGGATATCCACCGCCGCGACTGGCAGGCCGCTGACGTTGATCGTATCGATGGCCTGCACATACGGCTCACGCACATCGCCACTCAGGCCCGTGCCAAGCAACGCGTCCAGCAGCACGCCACGCAACTCGGCCTCATCCGACCACGGCTCCATCGGCACGCCCACCGCCACGGCCTCGGCATGGGCATTGGCGGCGTCGCCCTGCAATCGCCGAGGCTCGCCCACCGTCAGCACCCGCACCGGCCAACCGGCGCGCCGGGCCAGGGTCGCGACCAGATAGCCATCACCGGCATTATTGCCATGGCCGGCCAGCACAGTCAGCTCACGGGCGTCAGGCCAGCGTCGAACGATCGCTCGCCAGGTGGCGCGGGCAGCGCGCTGCATCAATTCGAAACCGGCGGTGCCTGCCGCGATCAGTTGCGCGTCGAGGGCCCGGACCTGCGCGGCGCTGTACAGCGCGTCGGGAAAATCATCTTTAGTGTGCGGCATGCGTCTTCGGGCTCCGATGTCTGGCAGAATTATACGCATCTCAGCTCTGGTTTCTCTCGCCTCATGCCTGCCATTCCCACAGACCTCCCCGCCCTCGCCCAATCCATCAAGGAATGGGGCCGCGAGCTGGGTTTCCAGCAGGTCGGCATCAGCGGCCTGGACCTGGCCGAGCATGAACAACACCTGCAACGCTGGCTCGACGCCGGCTACCACGGCGAAATGGACTACATGGGCGCCCACGGCAGCAAACGCTCGCACCCCGAGGAACTGGTGCCGGGCACGCTGCGGGTGGTGTCCCTGCGCATGGACTACCTGCCGGGCGACACGCAAATGGCGCAATTGCTCGGCCAACCGGAAAAAGCCTACGTCTCACGTTATGCGTTGGGCCGCGATTACCACAAATTGATCCGTAAACGCGTGCAGCAACTGGCAGAAAAAATTCAGGCGGCCATCGGCCCCTTTGGCTACCGCGCCTTCGTCGACAGCGCACCGGTGCTGGAAAAAGCCATCGCCGAACAGGCCGGCCTGGGCTGGATCGGTAAAAACACCCTGGTACTCAACCGCAAGGCCGGCAGCTATTTCTTCCTGAGCGAGCTGTTTGTCGACCTGCCGCTGCCCATCGACCCGCCCCACGGCACCGAGCATTGTGGAAAATGCACCGCGTGCTTGGACATCTGTCCGACGAATGCCTTCGTCGGGCCCTACGTGCTCGATGCTCGTCGCTGCATTTCCTACCTGACCATCGAGCTGAAAAGCGCGATTCCTGAAGAGCTGCGGCCACTGATCGGCAACCGGGTGTTCGGCTGTGACGATTGCCAGATCGTCTGCCCGTGGAACCGCTTCGCCCGACCGTCCGGGGAAAGCGACTTCAAGCCGCGGCACAACCTGGACAATGCCGGACTGGCCGAGCTGTTCATGTGGGACGAGGCGACGTTCCTGAGCAGTACCGAAGGCTCACCGCTGCGCCGTGCCGGTTACGAGCGCTGGCTGCGCAATCTGGCGGTGGGCCTGGGGAATGCGCCGTCAACGATTCCGGTGCTGCAAGCCCTGGAGGCGCGGCGCGACTATCCGTCGGAACTGGTGCGCGAGCACGTGGCGTGGGCGCTACGCCAACATGCCGAGCGTCAGACCTCGTCGTTGTAGACGAACTTCGGCATTTCCCAGTGAAAGCGGATCGCCAGGAGCCGCAGCAGGAAACCGCCGAACAAGGTGATGAGGATCGCCTGTTCGCTCGGCAGTTGCAGGAAGACACACAGCAGATAACACCACGCCGCGGCAAACGAGACGCTGGCGTAGAGTTCGCGACGGAAGATCAACGGAATATCGTTGCAGAAGATGTCCCGGAGGATGCCGCCAAATACCCCGGTGATCACCCCACTGACCGACGCCACCAGCATGCCATGGCCCATTTCCAGGGCCGTCATGCAGCCGATCAGGGTGAACGCCACCAGGCCCACGGCATCGAGCACCAGGAACAGCGAGCGCAAATGACGCATCCAGCGCGCCAGGAACACCGTCAGCATCGCCGCCGCGGTGGTCAGTACCAGGTATTCCGGATGCTTGACCCAAGTGAGCGGGTAATGACCGAGCAGCACGTCGCGCACCGAGCCGCCACCCAATGCCGTGACACAGGCGATCAGCACCACGCCGAACCAGTCCATGCCCCGCCGCCCGGCAGACAAGGCGCCGGTCATGGCTTCGGCGGTGATGGCGATCAGATAAAGCATCAGCAACATGATGGCGGTCCATACGGGAAGGCGCGCAGTCTAGCCAGTTTGGGCAGGCACCAAAAGAGGGCAGCTCCGCCCTGCCCGACACAGAACCTGTGGCGAGAAGGTTTGTGGGAGCAAGGCTTGCCCGCGATGATGGCGGTGCGGTCATTCAGAAACCGAGTCGCCTGTTTCGCGAGCAAGCTTTGCTCCCACAAAACCACAAGCTACAAGAACGCCGTGCGCTGGAATCAGAACTTGATGAAGTGCTTACGGTAGTGCTGCAACTCGGCAATGGACTCGCGGATGTCGTCCAGGGCCAGGTGGGTGCTGCCCTTCTGGAAACTGTCGCGCACTTCTGGCGCCCAGCGGGCGGCCAGTTCCTTGAGGGTGGAGACGTCCAGGTTGCGGTAGTGGAAGTAGCTTTCCAGGGATTTCATGTGGGTATAAAGGAAGCGCCGATCCTGGCAGATACTGTTGCCACAGATCGGCGACTTGCCCTTGGGCACCCACTGTTCCAGGAAAGCGAGGGTCTGGGCTTCGGCCTCGGCCATGCTGATCTTGCTCTCACGCACCCGCTGGGTCAGGCCCGAGCCGCCGTGCTGGCGCGTGTTCCACTCGTCCATGCCGGCGAGGATCTCGTCGCTGTGATGAATCGCGATCACCGGGCCTTCGGCCAGGGTATTGAGGTCGCTGTCGGTGACGATGGTGGCCATTTCGATGATGACGTCGGTGTCTGGGTTCAGACCGGTCATTTCCAGGTCGATCCAGATCAGGTTCTGCGGGTTTTGCATAGGGAAGCTCCTCGGCGTAGCCACGCAGTTTAGCTTAGGCAGGCCCTTGGGCGTGCTAAACTCGCCGCCGTTTTACCCTATTCGCTGCATTTCTTCATACGGAACACCCATGGCCAAACGCCAACTCAATCGTCGTCAGAACTGGCGCATCGAAAAGATCCAGGGCGAGCGCGCCGCCCGCGCCGCCAAACGCGAATCCAGTGCTGTCGAAGCCCTGGAGGGCGGCGACCTGGGCCCTGAACAGACCGGACTGGTGATCGCCCACTTCGGTGTGCAGGTCGAGGTCGAGGCCCGGGAAGGCGAACTGGCCGGCCAGGTGTTCCGCTGCCACTTGCGCGCCAACCTGCCGGCGCTGGTGACGGGCGACCAGGTGGTCTGGCGTGCTGGCAACCAGGGCATCGGCGTGATCGTCGCGCAGTTGCCGCGCCACACCGAGCTTTGCCGTCCGGACAGCCGGGGCCAGCTCAAGCCCGTGGCCGCCAACGTCGACATGATCGTCATCGTGTTCGCGCCGTTGCCCGAGCCCCACGCCAACCTGATCGACCGTTACCTGGTGGCGGCCGAACACGCCGGCATTCGCCCATTGTTGCTGCTCAACAAGTTCGACCTGATCGACGAGCACAACGCCCCGGCACTGAATGCCTTGCTGTCGGTCTATCGGGATTTGGGTTACCCGGTGCTGGAAGTCTCGGCCCATCACGGCAACGGCATGGAACAATTGCAACGGCAGCTGGACGGGCGCATTAGCGTGTTCGTCGGCCAGTCCGGTGTCGGCAAGTCCTCGCTGGTCAACAGCCTGCTGCCGGAAGTCGAGACCCGCGTCGGACCGTTGTCCGAGCTGTCCGGCCAGGGCACCCACACCACCACCACCGCACGACTGTTCCACTTCCCGGGCGGCGGTGAATTGATCGACTCGCCAGGTATCCGCGAATTCGGCCTGGGCCACGTCAGCCGGGCCGATGTCGAGGCTGGGTTCATCGAGTTCAACGAGCTGATCGGCACCTGCCGCTTCCGCGACTGCAAGCACGACCGCGAACCCGGTTGCGCCCTGCTCAAGGCCCTGGAAGAAGGTCGCGTGCATCAACAACGGATGAACAGCTACCGCTCGATCATCGCCAGTTTGCCGGAAAGCAGTTACTGACCCGGCAGGACACCTTTGTGGCGAGGGGATCCGTGGGAGCAAAGCTTGCTCGCGAAACAGGCACCTCGGTCTCCGAAAGACCGCATCGCCTTCATCGCGGGCAAGCCTTGCTCCCACAGGTCTGTATCGGCTCTCAGGTCACTGCGCCGGCGGCTCAGCCGGCTTCGGCGCGGCGTCGTCGAACAGGTTCAGCCGCTCGCGCAGTTCATGGGCCGGCACGGGTTGCTGGTCCGCCGGCAACGCGTTCGGATCGACCGCCGCGCCAGGTGTGGCGGGCGAAGCAGGCACTTCACCCGGCGCGCCCTCGCCCGGGGCAGGATCGGGCGCCGGATCGTCGGTTTGTGAGCCCTCGATCGCTTTCTGCGCCTTCTTGGTCAACACCACGATATCGATACGCCGATTGACCGGGTTGAGCGGATCCTTGCGGTCGAACAGCGCCGAAGACGCATAGCCGACCACCCGTGCCACCTGCTCGTCCGGATAACTACCGGCCACCAGGGCGCGACGGGCCGCGTTGGCGCGGTTGGCCGACAATTCCCAGTTACCGAAATCGCCTTTGCCAACGTAAGGCTTGGCATCGGTGTGACCGCTGATACTGATCTTGTTCGGCACCGCCTTGATGGTGTCGGCCATGGCCAGCAGGATGTCTTCGAAATACGGTTTCAGGCGCGCGCTGCCAGAGTCGAACATCGGCCGGTTATCAGCGTCCATGATCTGGATGCGCAGGCCATTCGGCGTGATCTCGAACAGGATCTGGTCCTTGAATTTCTGCAGTTGCGGATTTTCTTCAACTTTGTTCTGCAATTCCTGCAACAGCAACTCCAGGCGCTCGCGCTCGACCTGTTCGGCCATGCCTTCGACCTGCTCGGAATCCACCGTCACCTTGTCGGGCTGGGGCTGGGACTTGACCTCGGGGTTGAGGGTGTTTTCCGGCGCCAGGGTCGGCGAGCCGCCCAGGTCAATGATGTAGGGTGTGCCGCTTTCGGAAAAGCCGACCGGGTCCTTGAAGTAACCGGCGATGGCGATCTTCTGTTCCGGGGTTGCCGTGGACAGCAGCCACAGCACCAAGAAGAACGCCATCATCGCCGTCGCGAAGTCGGCGAAGGCAATTTTCCAAGCACCGCCATGGTGCCCGCCGGCTATGCGCTTGACGCGCTTGACGATGATCGGTTGATTATTTTCCATAACTTAACGACCGCGAACCGCTTGTTCCAACTCGGCGAAGCTTGGACGGTGCGCCGGGTACAGGACCTTGCGACCGAACTCCACCGCCAGCGATGGCGGCATGCCCGACGCCGAAGCCACCAGGGACGCCTTGATGGCTTCGTAGACGTTGAGTTCTTCCTTGGCATCATGGGCCAGGGAATGGGCCAGCGGACCGAAGAAACCGTACGCGGCCAAAATACCGAAGAAGGTACCCACCAGTGCCGCACCGACGTGCAGGCCGATGGATTTCTGGTCGCCATCGCCCAGGGAGGCCATGGTCACCACGATCCCCAATACTGCCGCGACGATACCGAAGCCAGGCATGCCGTCGGCGATGCCGTTGACCGCGTGGGACGGGTGCTCCAGGTCTTCCTTGAGGCTGTACAGCTCCATGTCGAACAGGCCTTCGAGCTCATGGGGCGCCATGTTGCCGGACGACATGATGCGCAGGTAATCACAGATGAACGCCGTCATGCGTTCATCCTTCAGCACCGAGGGATACTTGGCGAAAATCGGGCTGGCGGCGGCGTCTTCGATATCGCCCTCGATCGCCATCATGCCTTCGCGGCGACTCTTGTTGAGGATCTCGTAGATCAGCCCCAGCACCTCGAGGTAGAAGGTGTGGCTGAAGCGCGAACTGAACATGCTCAGGGATTTCTTGAGCACGTGCATCGTCATATAGCCAGGGTTGGCCTGCAAAAATGCACCGAGGGCCGCGCCACCGATGATCAGTACCTCGAAGGGCTGGATCAGGGCGGCAATCTTGCCATGGGAGAGCACGTATCCGCCGAGTACGCTCGCGAACACGACAATGATGCCGATAATTTTAGCCATAGATAGAAAGTACTTATTTAAGTCGGGTTCAAGGTCATATTCGGAAGCTGAAAAATCTCTTCTTCTACTTATCGGCAAAACTGCGCCAGACTATAGGCTGTTCTGGCGAAAAGCCAATTTGCCCCGTTCCGGGCGTAGAGAATTCATACGATGATCACGTCCAGCCATGACTAACGAAACCAAGGTTCCAACGCCCCGACCGACCACCCTCGACGGCTGGGTAAAACTGCTCAACGGCGTGCATCTGCCGGTACCCCAGGCCAGCCACGACTTGGTCTGCAAGGCCCTCGCCGACAGCCGCCGCTCGTTGCGCGACATCGCCGACCTGATGCAAGACAGTCCCGCCCTGGCCCTGAGCGTCATCCGCGAAGCCAACCATCACACCCATGGCAGCCTCGCTGAACCTGCGGAAAACCTCGAAGTGGCCATCAACCGCCTCGGCCTCAAGCGTACCGAGGAACTGCTCGCCCGCCTGCCGTCGTTGCCCGGGCCCGAAATCCCCCTCGCCTTGCGCCAACTGCAATTGATCAGCCAGCACGCCACGCAACAGGCCAATGGTTTTTTTGCCAGCCGCCTGGCACGGCTGTGGCAAGACATACACTGGGGCAGCCTGTTGTTCCTGTCGCCGCTCTGGCCCCTGGCCCTGACCCACCCGCGATTGCTTGGGGAATGGGAATTGCGGGTCGTCCATAAAGGCGAGCCCGCACACAAGGTAGAGCGCGAGCTGTTCGGCGTCAGCCTGATGGAAATCTGCCTGGCGCTGGTGGAGACCTGGCGCTTGCCCATCTGGGTGGCGCAAGGTTACCGCCTGCTGCTCAATGAACGCCGCGAGCTGGTGAAAGTCCTGCGCATCGCCCGGGACAGCGAACACCCGCTACGCCAGCAGAATCGCCTGGACGACGACCCGACCCTGCGCCGCTGGCTCAACCAGCCGGCCAACACCGTGTTGCTGGCCAACGGTCTGGCACTGGCCGCACAACAGGCCTGGGACAGCCCCGCTATCACCCGCTGGCAGTACCTCACCAGTTTGTATCTGCAGATGTCGATGGATGAGGTCCAGCAACAGCTGCACCAACAAGCGGTCAACAGTGCCCATCATCACGCCATGCCGGACCTCTGGCACCCGGCCGTAGCGCTGATCTGGCCTGCGGGCAGCCGCCGTATCCACCCCGGCTTGCTGCCCGCCGCTCCGCCCAGCGCCCAAGACCTGAGCCAGTGGCGCAAACAATGCTCCTCCATGCTGGTGGAGCCGAGCCCCTTCCGCAATGCCATGCACCTGACGACTTCGGCGCGGGACGTCCTGGTGGCCTGTGGCATGCGCCGGGTGATGATCCTGATGGCCGACCGCAGCCAGACCAGCGTACGCGTACACCAGACCGCCGGTTTGCCCAAGGAAGCCGCGGCCATGAGCTTTACCATCAGCCAGAGCAAAATACTGCAACGGTTGCTGGCCCAGCAGGCCCAGGTGCGCCTGAACCCGGACAACAACGCGCAGTTTTCGGCGCTGCTGCCGCCGGGCCTGCGCAGCCTGTTCCGCGGTGAACACCTGCTGTTGCGCTCACTGACCTGCAATGGCCGGGTGATCATGCTGGTGGCGGTGGACCAGGGCGGCGGGCCGTTCTCGGATATCACCGTGCAAGCCTTCGGCAAAACCGTGCAATGCATCGAAAGGGCCCTGCATACCTTTACCAACCGCGGCCGCTGAACTTGCTACAATCCTTTCCCTTTGCGCCCCTGGAGACCTCACATGCCTGACTTCTCTGGCTTGCCGCTGGTGATCGAACCGAGCGAACTGCTGCCGCGCCTCGACGCCCGCGAACTGATTCTGGTGGATCTGACCAGCGCCGCCCGCTACAGCACCGGGCATATCCCCGGCGCACGCTTCGTCGACCCCAAGCGCACCCAGCTCGGCCAGCCACCGGCGCCGGGCCTGCTGCCGGCCAAGGCCGACCTGGAAGCCCTGTTCGGCGAACTCGGGCACCACCCGGATGCGGTCTATGTGGTCTATGACGATGAAGGCGGCGGCTGGGCCGGGCGGTTTATCTGGCTGCTGGACGTGATCGGCCACTCGAACTACCACTACCTCGATGGTGGCTTGCTGTCGTGGCTGAACGAAGGCCTGCCGGTGTCCATCGACGTCCCTGCCCCCGTCGCCGACCCGGTCAGCCTGACGCTGCACGAAGCCCCCACCGCCACCCGCGAATACCTGCAAAGCCGTCTCGGTGCCGCCGACCTGGCCATCTGGGACGCTCGCGGCCCGCTGGAATACTCCGGCGAGAAAGTCGTCGCGGCCCGGGGCGGACACATTCCCGGCGCGGTCAATTTCGAATGGACGGCCGGCATGGACCCGGCGCGCAACCTGCGCATCCGTAAGGACATGGCGCAAATCCTTGAACAATTGGGCATCACGCCTGACAAAGAAATCATCACCCACTGCCAGACTCACCACCGCTCTGGCTTCACCTACCTGGTGGCCAAGGCGCTCGGTTATCCACGGGTCAAAGGCTATGCCGGTTCCTGGGGCGAATGGGGCAACCATCCCGACACGCCCATCGAGCTTTGAAGGTTCTTAAGGACAGTTAATGAAAAACCGTTTGTTCATCCTCACTCAATACCTGCTGCCCCACCACCTGTTGTCGCGGTTGGCCGGTTGCATTGCCGAATGCCGCGTGCGCTGGTTCAAGAACGCCTTCACCGCGTGGTTTGCCAAGCGCTACCAAGTGGACATGTCCCAGGCCTTGGTGGAAGACCTGACAGCGTATGAGCACTTCAACGCCTTCTTCACCCGCGCCCTGAAAGACGGCGCCCGCCCACTGGACGAGACCCCGGGCGCGATCCTCAGCCCCGCCGACGGTGCCGTCAGCCAGCTCGGCCCGATCGAGCACGGCCGGGTGTTCCAGGCCAAGGGCCACAGTTTCAGCGTGCTGGAGCTGCTGGGCGGTGACGCGGCCAACGCAGCGCCGTTCATGGGCGGCGATTTCGCCACCATCTACCTGTCCCCCAAGGACTACCACCGCGTGCACATGCCATTGGCCGGCACCCTGCGGGAGATGGTCTACATCCCCGGACGGATTTTCTCGGTCAACCAGACCACCGCTGAAAACGTTCCAGAACTGTTCGCCCGCAACGAGCGCGTGGCGTGCATTTTCGACACCGAGCGCGGGCCGATGGCCGTGGTGCTGGTGGGCGCGATGATCGTGGCCTCCATCGAAACCGTCTGGGCCGGGCTGGTGACGCCACCCAAGCGCGAGCTGAAAACCTTCCGTTACGACGAAGCCGCCCGTGCGCCGATCCACCTGGAAAAAGGCGCCGAACTGGGACGCTTCAAGCTGGGTTCGACCGCCGTCGTGCTGTTCGGGCCGGACCAGGTGAAATGGGCCGAAGGCCTGGTGGCCGGCTCGCCGGTGCAGATGGGCCAGGGCCTGGCATTGCCGAAAGCCTGAGCCTCACCAGCCCTTGAAGCAGGCCTGTAGAAGGCCTGAAGGCTGGAGCCTGTGGGAGCAAGGCTTGCCCGCGATGAACGATGAGGCGGTCTAAAAGAAACCGCTGCGCCTGTATCGCGAGCAAGCTTTGCTCCCACAGCACATTCAGGGCAACACGCCGGCCTGTCAGCTGCTAGAGTTGGAAACACCACGTTTATTTCCCGCCGGAGCCCGCACACGGCATGAATGAGACCAGCCCTCTCCAGCTACTGCGCGTCCTGACCCCGACACAATCACGCCTGTCGTTCTGCGAGGCTACGCCACGGGACCTCAAGCGCTGGATCGCCAACCTGCCCAAAGCCAACATCGGCGAAACGGCCCGCCTGTTGTACCAGGCCCTTGGCGAACTCAACCAACTGCTCACGCCCAGCGACAATCGCCTGCAACTGCTCGAACTGCTGCGGCCCGAGGTGTATTACGTTTGCAAACACCTGGAGCGGCACTTCCTGCAACAGGCCATCGTGCTGGATGATCGCTCGCGCAAGATCGTCAACCTGTGCCAGGCCCTGCAAACCCAACTGGCGATGGGCTACAAACAGATCGTGGCGCGTATCGCGTCGAAGTACACCAAGGACCGGGCCCGCCTGCTGAGCACTGCGCTGCAACGGGCGTTGCATGCCCTCAACGGCCCACTGCTGCGTGCCAGTCAACTGTACAGCCCAGTGCCCGAGGGGCTGTGGCTTGATTTGCATCAGTTGTACCGGATCGCCTGCCAGCACCGGCTGCAACACCTGAGCGTGAGTGACGAACTGGCCAGCCAGGTTCATCAATTGAACGCCGAGCAAACCTATGTCGTCGCCCTGCTGCTGGGCGCGTCACGCAGCAACCAGTTGCGCCAGAGCCAGATCGGACGGCTGACCGAAGTGCTCGAATCCTGGAGCCAGTGGGTCAAGCTGGACCCCGCCACCACCGCCACCAGCCTGTTCGCGGTTGCGCCGGAGCTGGATGTCGGGCCACGCTACCGCTCCAAGTTCCGCGCCGAACAGCAGCCTACCTTGCAGGGCTTTGACCCACAGCCACTGGTGCGTGCAATCGCCACTCACCTGGAACAACCTGCCGATAATACGTTGCCAGTCCCGGGGGGCATGAGCGCCGACACCTTGCATCACCTGCAAGCCGCCTGGGGCGAAGCGGCTGAACGCAGCTTCCAGCGCACCGAGGGCAACGGCACACTGACCCTGTGCGTGGGCATGAGTGCGCTGCACTACTACCTTGGCGGCGAGCGCTCGTTCAACGAGATCTTGAAAAGCCCCACCACCCGCAAAGCCCGCTTCGAAGCCTCGCCGAGCAAGACAAACGGCACCTGGAAGCAAGCGTTCGATGCAGCCCCCGCCGGCGACAGCGACCTGTTGCCCTATGAAGAAATCGAGTACCCGGTCAACCCGGCCGATGACGATGGCACCAGCTCCGACAACCAGCATCACTTCCCCACCTACGACCTGCCGATCATCAACCACAGCCCAGGCGGCTATTGCCTCGGCTGGCCCAAGGAAGTACCGGAACAGTTGCAAGCCGGGGAAATGATCGGCATCCGCGACGCCAGCGATCAAGCCTGGAGCGTCGCCGTGGTGCGCTGGATCCGCCAAGTGCGCAACGGGGCCATGCAAATGGGCATCGAACTGGTCGCCCCCCATGCCCAGCCTTGCGGGCTGCAGTTGGTCCGGGATGAAAATGAACACGGTCACTATCTGCGCGGGCTGTTGCTTCCCGAGATCAGTGCCATTGACCTGCCCCCGACCATGATCGCCCCCCGCCTGCCCTTCCAGGAAGGCCAGCGGGTGTTGATCAATACCAACGGCCAGGAACGCCGCGCCGGCCTGGACCGTCGGGTGACCAGCACCCACAGTTTCAACCAGTTTTCCTATCACCCGGAAGAGTCAGCCGAGACTGGGGATGGCGGCGACCAAGAGGGGAATTTTGATTCGTTGTGGAAATCGCTTTAAGCAGCGCTATAGCCCCCCTGTGGCGAGGGGATTTATCCCCGCTGGGCTGCGCAGCAGCCCCAGAACCTGACGACTCGCTATGTCAGGCTGAGTGGGGGTGCATTGGGGGGCTGCTGCGCAGCCCAACGGGGATAAATCCCCTCGCCACGGATAAGTCCCTGGCCACAGGAAATGTCGCAAGCTCAGAGTTAGAGCTGCCCGTCACGATCCCTGAAGCCCAGCAAATACAACACCCCATCCAGCCCCAGGGTGGAAATCGCTTGCCGGGCCGACTGCTTGACCAGCGGTTTGGCGCGGAACGCCACGCCCAGGCCCGCGATCGCCAGCATCGGCAAATCGTTGGCGCCGTCGCCCACGGCGATGGTCTGTTCCAGGCGCAGGCCTTCTTTTTCAGCCAGTTCACGCAGCAGGTCCGCCTTGCGCTGGGCATCGACGATCGGTTCGACGGCCACGCCGGTCACCTTGCCATCCACCACTTCCAATTCGTTGGCGAATACGTAGTCGATACCGAGTTTGGCCTGCAATTGCTTGGCGAAGTAGGTGAAGCCGCCGGACAGGATGGCGGTCTTGTAGCCCAGGCGCTTGAGCTCGGCGAACAGGGTCTCGGCGCCTTCGGTCAGGCGCAGGGAAGCGCCAATGGAATCCAGCACGCTGACGTCCAGCCCCTTGAGCAGCGCCAGGCGCTCCTTGAAGCTGGCACGGAAATCCAGCTCGCCGGCCATGGCGCGCTCGGTAATGGCCGAGACCTTGTCGCCCACGCCGGCCGCCTTGGCCAGTTCGTCGATGACTTCGGCTTCGATCAGCGTCGAGTCCATGTCGAACACCGCCAGACGGCGGTTGCGGCGGAACAGCGAATCTTCCTGGAAGGCGATGTCGACATTCAGTTCCTGGGCCACGCTGAGGAACTCGGCACGCAACGCCTGGGGATCGGCCGGTTCGCCGCGCACCGAAAATTCGATGCAACCCTTGCCCTTGTCGGCCGGGGTGTCCAGCGGCATACGCCCGGACAGGCGGTCGATGTGGTCGATGTTCAAGCCATATTGGGCGGTGATCGAGCTGACGCGCTGCAACTGCTCGGCGGTCACCTTGCGGGTCAGCAGGGTCACGATGTGGCGCTTCTTGCCCTGACCAGCCACCCAATGCCGGTAGTCGTCCTCGGACACCGGGGTGAAGCGCACCTGCTGGTCGAGCTTGTAGGCGGTAAACAGGATGTCCTTGAGCACGGATTTGCTTTGTTCGGCGTCCGGGATTTCAACCAGAATGCCGAACGACAGCGTGTCATGGATCACCGCCTGACCGATGTCGAGAATGTTCACACCACCCTGGGCCAGAACGCCGGTAATGGCCGCAGTCAGACCCGGACGGTCGCTGCCAGTGATGTTTATCAGGACGATTTCGCGCAAGGCGCACCCCCGCAGGTGGAAAAAAACCGCATTCTACCCACATTCAGTGACCATCGGGCACCGCCAGTGCTTTGCCGGTCATGGGGCTGTCGCTATACTGCGCGTCAATTTCACGGACAAAGAGCCGAGCTCAGTGAACCGGCCCACGCCAGTCAAAACCGACAACTTCTTCCTGCTGATCTTCCGTGCGCTGCGTCACCGTCGTGTGCCGATTGCATTGCGCATTGCCAGCCATAACGTAATCCTGGTCGCCCTGGCCTTGGTCATCTATGCCTGCGTGATGGGTTTGCAATTCAAGCAGGCCATGCACGAGCAGGCCGATGCCCTGGGTGAAAGCCTGACCACCCAGACCGCCACGTCCGCCACCGAGCTGCTGGTGTCCAACGACATCCTCAGCCTCAACGTGCTGCTCAACAACCTGACCAAGAACAAGCTGGTGGCCCACGCCGCCATCTACAGCGTGGACAACCGCATCCTCGCCGAGGCCGGGCAGCGTCCCAAGCCTGGCCTGCTGGGTGAGCCCGGCGGTATGTATCAGAGCAAGATCACCTTCCAGGATGTGACCGCCGGGCAACTGCGCATCAGCCTGGACATGGACCAGTTTCAGCAACCGATGACCATCAGCCTGCAAAGCATGGGCATCCTCAGCGCGATCCTGCTGGCGCTGGCACTGGCCTTGAGCCTGCGCCTGGGACGGCACATCTCCACCCCGCTGTTGCAACTGCGCGTCTGGCTGCGGGACATCGACGAACACACGCCGGCCACCCAGCGCCAGGACGAGATCGGCGACCTGGCCCGGCAACTGCACGCCAGCTTCGCGCCGGAACCTGAGCCTTTGCCGGAACCTGAAGAGATTGACTACGCGGACGACGAGGCCGAGCCAGGCTTCGAAGTGCGTAACCTGCGCGACCCGGGCTTTGATGAAAGCCAGCCGATGCCGGCCTCCAAACCGGCGCCACGCCACGTGGTTCGCACGGTAGAAGACGAGGAGGACGACGACGCCTTCGCCGACCTGCGTGACGAGTCGGTCGACGGGATACCTCGACCGGTCGCCAAGCCCGTGGTCTCGAACCTGCCCCAGCACAGCGCCGTACTGGCCGTGCAACTGGGTGCCCAGGATCAACTGCGGCGCCTGCCCCAGGCGCGCCTGAAGGAGTTGCTCGAGCGCTACCGCGATTGCCTCGACCAGGCCGCCTCGCTTTATCAGGGCGAACTGCACACCCTGAACGACGGCAGCACGCTGATGCTGTTCCACACCGAAGACAGCGGCGACGACTACCTGACCAACGCCATTTGCTGCGGTGAGTTGCTGCGCGCCTTGGGCCACCAGTTGCAGATCGAAGTTGCCGACAGCGGCATCACCCTGCAATTGCAATTGGGCCTGACCTTGGGCGATGGCTTGTTCGGCCTGAGCCAGATCGACCTGCTGCTGACCGAAACCGCCCAGGACGCCCTGGCGCTGTCGCAACACAGCCGTAACCTGCTGCTGGTGGAGCGCAAGATCAACGACGACGCCCTGATCCGTCAACGCGCGCGCATCCGCCCCATCGCCAGCCCCGAAGGTGCGTGCTGCGTGGAGCGTTTGATGGAGCCTTATCCATCGATGCTGGAGCGGCAGTTGGCGCGAATGCATGAACGCCAGGCCTGAGTCCAGAGCCTGAAATAACGAAGCCCACCGATGAGTGATTGTCTGTGGGCTTTTTTGTTGCCCGGGCCGGCCTCATCGCGAGCAAGCTCGCTCCCACAAGGGATCCCTGCAAAGCCACAAATCCAGGACATCACCGCACCGGTGGCGAGGGAGCTTGCTCCCGCTGGGCTGCGCAGCAGCCCCAGAACCCTTCAAAACCACTGAACGCCGGACCTGGGGTGGGTGATTGTCTGCGGTTTTTTTTATTGTCTGTGCCGGCCTCATCGCGAGCAAGCTCGCTCCCACACGGGGTCTGCGGCTTGCAGATATCCACTGTGGGAGCGAGCTTGCTCGCGATGAGGCCGGCACAGACACTACAGAACCAACCGGCAGAAACAACAAAGCCCGCATCAACGCGGGCTTCGTTTTGCATCCAGTCCTGGCGTCAGAACCTGAACACTTCCATGTCCGTACGAATCGGCAAGGCCATGGGAATCTTGTCCTTTTCTTTCTCTACCGGTTTGGCCGGGGCAGGCGCGGACTTACGTGGCACTTCAGCGACAGGCGGCTGGTTGGCCAGGGGCTTGAGCGACACGGACAGCTGTTCGGCCAGGCGTTGCAGGAGCACACCCTGGGCCTGGACCTGCGCCGCGGTGGTGCCGGCATGTTGCTCTTGCAGATGAACGATGCGGTTCTCACGCACCTTGCCACGGCGGTCGATCAACCGCCATTGGGCATCGAGCACCGCCGGTTGGGCTTTACCCGAGTCCAGGCGGGTAATCGACAGCAGTACCTGCACATCCGGGGTGAAGCCCTGGGTTGCCGGTGCCAGCACCACGCGTTGGCTGTCCAGGTGTCCGGCGACCTGGCGCAGCAGCAACTGATCGATGTCAGAGGACAGGCTGCCGGCCCAACGGCCGTCAGTGGCGGCTTGCAAACTGCCGTCCGGTTGGCGTTGCAACAAGGTTTCACGCTGCAGGTAGTCAGCGATCAGAACCGGGCCGAGCAATACGGCCATGCCTGTGCTTTGCGCAGGCTGGGCCGGGGTTCCGCTGTCCAGTTGGTACAGCGACACTGGCTGGTTCATGCTGCAGCCCGCCAGGCCAAGCAGGCCGGCGAGCCACAAAATAGGGAGGCGCAGAGCAGTCATCGTTCCGTCCAGGTGGCAGCCACAAGGCTTACCACAGTGAAAAAATACTCGGTCAATATGAAGAACGCTCGGCCACGCCGGCGCTTGAAAGGGCCTATCATCCGTGAATATGCGCGCCGACTCCAGCGCGAAAGCATCGATCCGCGGCATTTAATCGCAGACCGAGCCCTCTAGTACGCCTAATTGAGGTTTTCGACGAGCAGCGCATCGACTCGCTGAAATCCCCTCGGAAGCTTGTTGCCCCGCCGACCGCGTTCACCCTTGTAATGCTCAAGATCGTCTGCCTTCAACGAAAGCGTACGCTTTCCTGCCTGTAGCACAAGCGTGGCGCCTTCCGGTAACACTGCAATATCCGTGACATATTCCTCACGGCTTGCCACCCGTTCGCCGGAAATACCGATGATCTTGTTGCCCTTGCCTTTACCCAGTTGTGGCAGGTCGCTGATCTTGAATACCAGCAACCGGCCTTCGGTGGTAACCGACGCCAGCCAGTTGCTCTCTCGATCGGCAACCGGGCGCGGCGCAATCACCTTGGCGTTGTTCGGCAGGCTCAACAACGCCTTGCCCGCCTTGTTCTTGGCTTGCAGATCCTCACCCTTGACCACGAACCCGTAACCCGCGTCCGATGCAATAACGTACAGCCCATCATCATCAGGCATCAGCACGCATTCAAAAGTTGCACCCGGTGGCGGAGTTAATCGTCCGGTCAGCGGTTCGCCCTGGCCGCGAGCCGATGGAAGGGTATGCGCCGGCACCGAATAACTGCGCCCGGTGGAGTCGACGAACACCGCAAACTGGTTGGAACGCCCGGCCGCCAAGGCCTTGAAGCCGTCCCCGGCCTTGTAGGAAAGCCCCGTCGCGTCAATATCATGACCCTTGGCCGAGCGCACCCAGCCTTTTTCTGACAGCACGACAGTCACTTTCTCGTTCGGCAGCAGATCATGTTCAGTGAGCGCTTTGGCTTCGGCGCGCTCGACGATCGGCGAACGACGGTCGTCGCCGTAGGTTTCGGCGTCCTTGAGCAGTTCGGTGCGCACCAGCTTCTTGAGTTTGGCCTCGCTACCCAGCAAGGCTTGCAGCTTGGCCTGCTCCTTGAGCAACTCATCCTGCTCAGCGCGCAGCTTCATCTCTTCCAACCGCGCCAACTGCCGCAGGCGGGTGTCGAGGATGTAGTCGGCCTGGATTTCGCTCAGGGCGAAACGCTCGATCAGGCTGGCCTTGGGGTGCTCCTCGGTGCGGATGATGTGGATCACTTCATCCAGGTTGAGGTAGGCAATCAGCAAGCCGTCCAACAGGTGCAGGCGGCGCTCGACCTTGTCCAGGCGGAATTGCAGGCGCCGGCGCACGGTCTTGACCCGGAACTCCAGCCACTCCACCAGCAAGGCCCGCAGGTTTTTCAGCTGCGGCTTGCCGTCCAGGCCGATGATGTTGATGTTGACCCGGTAGCTGGACTCCAGGTCGGTGCTGGCGAACAGGTGCTGCATCAGTGCGTCGTGGTCGACCCGACTGTTGACCGGGATGATCACGATGCGGCACGGGTTTTCATGGTCGGACTCGTCGCGCAGGTCGGCCACTTGCGGCGCTTTCGATGGTTTTGCCTGCATCATCGCGGCAATCTGTTCCAAAACCTTGGCCCCGGAGACCTGGTGCGGCAGCGCCGTGACAATGATGTCACCGTCTTCGATGTGGTACACGGCACGCATGCGCACCGAACCGCGGCCGGTCTCGTAGATTTTCAGCAGGTCGGCGCGCGGGGTGATGATTTCGGCTTCGGTCGGATAGTCCGGGCCCTGGATGTGCTCGCAGAGTTGCTCCACCGTGGCTTTCGGCTCGTCCAGCAAGCGCACGCACGCCGTGGCCACTTCCCGCAGGTTGTGGGGCGGCACGTCGGTGGCCATGCCCACGGCAATGCCGGTGGTGCCATTGAGGAGGATATTCGGCAAACGTGCGGGTAAAACCAGGGGTTCGTCGAGGGTGCCGTCGAAGTTCGGCCCCCAGTCCGCGGTGCCCTGGCCCAGTTCGCTGAGCAGCACCTCGGAATAGCGCGACAGCCGCGCCTCGGTGTAACGCATGGCCGCGAAGGATTTGGGATCGTCCGGCGCACCCCAGTTACCCTGCCCGTCCACCAACGTGTAGCGATAGCTGAACGGCTGGGCCATCAGCACCATGGCTTCATAGCAGGCCGAGTCGCCATGGGGGTGGAACTTACCAAGCACGTCACCGACGGTACGCGCCGATTTCTTGTGCTTGGAATCCGCATCCAGCCCCAGCTCACTCATGGCATAGATGATCCGCCGCTGGACCGGCTTCAAACCGTCGCCGATGTGCGGCAAGGCGCGGTCCATGATCACGTACATGGAGTAATTGAGGTAGGCATTTTCGGTGAAGTCAGCCAGCGATCGGCGTTCTACGCCGTCTAAGCTGTCTGCAAGAATGTCGCTCATGCGGGCCTCATCAGTTCGTTGTCTGGCGCAGCAGCATGGTGCCGTCGCGCTGGGTAAATTCAAGTTTGTTCAGGGCGCTCATGCCCAGCAGCACTTGCGTGCCACCCAAGCCTGGCGCCACCAGGGCACGGACATCGCGCAAGACGATGTCACCCAATTGCAGCCGGTCGATGCGGGTACGGTAGCCCTCGCTCAAACCGTTGGCAGTACTCAATGTCACGCCGAAACCTTTTTCCAGCTTGAGGCGCTCGGCCAGCTCCACCGGAATCGCCACGTCGGTGGCACCGGTGTCGAGCATGAAGTCCACCGGCTGGCCGTTGATCTGGCCGCTGGCGACGAAATGCCCCTGTTGATTGCCGACCAGCTTCACCTCGATAAAACCTTCACCTCTTTGCGAGTACACCTGGGTATTGGGGTTTTGCTGGCGCTGCTCCCATTGGGCAAAAAACCGCGTTGCCAGAAACAGCGCCGCGCACCAGGCCAATATCATCAATACCCGGCCGGCGCGCTTGCCCGGCGGCTGACTCATGGCGAGGCGCTCCAACCACTGTCCGGCGCGGCGAAGCGCCAGATGATCGGCCGCGTTTCGCCGTCGGCGCGAGCGCCATCGTTGTTGTCCAGCCCAATCCAGGCGCCCTCAGCGTCCACTACCAACGCTTCGGCCAGGCCATAGGCCTGTGCGTAACGACGGTTATCCTGCAACGCCTCGGCGGCGAACGACCAGCAACGTTCCACCTGGGCGGTCTGCGGGTCACGCCGGCAGATCTGGTAGGCGTTGCGTTCCAGGGTAAACAGCTTGCCATTGAACAATGACAGGTCGGCGAAATCCCGCGAAACCGCCTTGGCCTTGGGGAACTGTGCCGGCTGCATTTCCAGCCCCGCTTCGCTCAGCAACACGCAATTGCCATCGCAGTCCCACACCGTTTGCTGACGCTTGATCAGCAGCAGGCCGCGGCGTTCGCGCTCCGCCGCCAGCCACAATTGATCACCAGCCGGGTTGACCGCCAAGCCTTCGAACAAGGCATTGAAATGCAGCAACATGCCACTGCCCCGGGCCTGACGGATCAATGTTGGGGCGATTTTCAACCAGGACGCAGGCCCCGACGACGGCACCTGCAGCACAGCGGCGTGGGACTCACTGATCACATAACGATTGCCGGCGCTGTCACAGCTGATGCCTTCGAAATCCAACTCACCACCGCGCAAGAACGACGCCGCCCAGGTTCGCGACCTCAAGCCCCAGGGCAAACCGCTGTCCGGCACCTGCGGCACCTCGATTTCAACCACCTCGGCCTGCCAGACCGGCGCCTCGGAGGGCACGAGCCGATAGATCCGGTCGTCGTCACGATCGGACACCATCCACATCTCGCTGCCGCAGAACGCCAGCCCGGACAGGTTGCCACCGCGCATGCCCTCGATGGCATGCTCGGACAGCAGCTTCAGTTCCGGCGCAGGCCCTGCGATTACCACCCCCGCCCACAGCCACAACGCCAGGGCGAAACCGTTGCGCATCAGGCCAGCACCTCGGCCAGGTCCCCTTTGGATTCGAGCCAGGACTTGCGGTCGCCGGCGCGTTTCTTCGCCAGCAACATGTCCATCATTTCCGAGGTCGCTTCGAAATCATCCAGGGTCAACTGCACCAGGCGGCGAGTGTTTGGATCCATGGTGGTTTCACGCAACTGCGGCGGGTTCATCTCGCCCAGACCCTTGAATCGGGTGACCTGCGGCTTGCCGCGTTTCTTCTCGGCCACCAGGCGATCGAGGATGCCGTCGCGCTCGGCTTCGTCCAGGGCGTAGTAGATCTCCTTGCCCAGGTCGATGCGGTACAGCGGCGGCATCGCCACATAGACGTGACCGGCGTCCACCAGCGGGCGGAAATGCTGGACGAACAAGGCGCAGAGCAACGTGGCGATGTGCAGGCCGTCGGAGTCGGCGTCGGCGAGGATGCAGATCTTGCCGTAGCGCAGCTGGCTCATGTCTGCGGCGCCCGGATCGACACCGATGGCCACCGCGATGTTGTGCACTTCCTGGCTGGCCAGAACTTCGCTGCCGTCCACTTCCCAGGTGTTGAGGATCTTGCCCCGCAGCGGCAGGATCGCCTGGAACTCCTTGTCCCGCGCCTGCTTGGCCGAGCCGCCGGCGGAGTCACCTTCCACCAGGAACAGCTCGGAACGCATCGGGTCCTGCCCGGCGCAATCGGCGAGCTTGCCCGGCAAGGCCGGTCCCTGGGTGATGCGCTTGCGCTCGACCTTCTTGCTGGCCTTGAGACGCCGGCCGGCGTTGTTGATCGCCAACTCTGCCAGGGCCAGGCCGGTTTCAGGGTTGGCGTTGAGCCACAGGCTGAACGCGTCCTTGACCACCCCGGAAACAAACGCCGCCGCTTCGCGGGACGATAGGCGCTCCTTGGTCTGGCCGGAGAATTGCGGTTCCTGCATCTTCATCGACAGGACAAAGGCGATGCGTTCCCAAACGTCTTCCGGCGCCAGCTTCACGCCACGGGGCAGCAGGTTGCGGAACTCGCAGAACTCGCGCATGGCATCGAGCAAACCTTGGCGCAGCCCGTTGACGTGGGTGCCGCCCTGGGCCGTGGGGATCAGGTTGACGTAGCTTTCCTGG
Source organism: Pseudomonas sp. Soil_N_39 (assembly GCF_057655955.1). Classification (NCBI taxonomy): domain Bacteria; kingdom Pseudomonadati; phylum Pseudomonadota; class Gammaproteobacteria; order Pseudomonadales; family Pseudomonadaceae; genus Pseudomonas; species Pseudomonas sp. Soil_N_39. The sequence continues at coordinate 50,574 of NZ_JBDGLI010000024.1, read as the reverse complement.
ACGCTTTCGCCGCCTTCGGGCAGCCACAACAGCGCCCAGTCCACCGCCTCCTTGTTACCGGCCAGGCTGCCGCAGAACGGCTCGTCGGGCAGGCGTTCGAAACCGCTGACCGCGTCCACCAAGTAAGAGCGCAGACCGTCTTCGTAATGCCACTCGACTTTCTCGCCGGTGGCCTTGTCCTCGAAGCTGACCAGCAGCCCCGGGCACAACACGGCCTTGGCCTTGAGCACATGCTTGAGGCGGCTGACGGAAAACTTCGGTGAATCGAAATACTTCGGGTCCGGGGCGAAATACACGCTAGTCCCGGTGTTGCGCTTGCCGACGGTGCCCACCACTTCCAGCTCGGTGGCCTTGTAGCCGTCGGCGAAGGTCATCTGGTATTCATTGCCGTCACGCTTGACCCGCACCCGCACCTGGGTCGACAAGGCGTTGACCACGGAAATACCCACCCCGTGCAAACCGCCGGAGAACTGGTAGTTCTTGTTGGAAAACTTGCCGCCGGCGTGGAGCTTGGTGAGGATCAGTTCGACACCCGACACACCCTCTTCAGGGTGAATGTCCACTGGCATGCCGCGGCCGTCATCGCTGACTTCCAGCGAGTGATCGGCGTGCAGGATGACCTGCACCGACTTCGCATGCCCGGCCAAGGCTTCGTCGACACTGTTGTCGATGACTTCCTGGGCGAGGTGGTTCGGCCGACTGGTGTCGGTGTACATGCCGGGGCGCTTGCGCACCGGGTCGAGGCCCGAGAGGACTTCGATGGCGTCTGCGTTATAAGAGCTAGCGCTGGGAGTGGCCATGGGGTCTCGTCGTCAGTGTTCAATGAAAAAGGGGCGATGGGCTCACAGCGACGTGAAGTCGATCGCCTGGTACAAATCGGCGCCAATGCCGGCAAAACTCAACAGCGCCGGCAACTGCTGGGCAAACCCTTGGAAACTGTGGTCGCCGCCGGCCTGGATGCGCAAGGCACAGGCGCGGTAATACTGCTGGGCGTGGCGATAATCCAGCGTTTCGTCACCGGTTTGCAACCATACCTGATACCGCTGCGGATCCCGGGGCGCCGGCACTTCCAGCTCGGCCAGGGCCGTGACGTGGTCGTGGGTCAATTCCCAGGTTTCGTCGGTGTACAAATTCTTCTGCGTGCCCAGGTAGCCGTCGAACATCCGATGTGGGCTGACGGCCGGATTGACCAGCAGGGCCTTGAGGCCGTGGCGCTCGGCCAAGTGAGTCGCATAGTAGCCGCCGAGCGAGCTGCCGACCAGCAGCGGCCGCCCCAGTTGCGCAATCGCCTGCTCCAGCTGACCGATGGCTTCGCGGGGGTGGTGATGCAAGGCGGGCACCTGTAATTGGTCGCTCAGGCCAAGGCGTGCCATCACGTCGACTAGCTGACAGGCTTTGGTCGAGGCTGGGGCGCTGTTGAAGCCGTGGATATAAAGGATCGAACCCGACATTGCCGACTCCCTGGGTGTTGGGCAAAGGCCGGAGTTTACAGGGAGTTTGTGGGGGTTTGGGGGATTTGACCGTCTTGTTGTCGCCGATGATCAGTCAATCACGGTGCCTGTGGGAGCAAAGCTTGCTCGCGATGGCGGCCTTACAGCCGGCCAGGATGTTGTTGACCGGGTACATATCCATTGCTGCGGTAACGGCTGCTTATGGTTCCGCCCTGACGGCGGGTCACTTTCGAAAAGCGCGAAAGTAACCAAAGCGCTTCTGCCCCACCACTCGGCACCTCGCCTAGGCTCGGTGTGCCCTCACTCCGGCATTGCTCCGTGGGCCCGCCGCGAAGGGCCATCCATGGCCCAGCGCGGCTATCCCGGCATCCATGCCGGGATGCCCACTCCACAATGCCTGCGTTCGGCCATCGTGGTTAACGGGGCGCCGAGATCAACGTCCACCCCACCACGAGGCGGCCTGATAGCCGACCTGGCTCTTGCGGGGGGTACACCCATCAGACTTGTTTGAGCTGGACCTGTGGGAGCAAAGCTTGCTCGCGAAGGCGGCGGCACATTCAGCATTGATGCAAGCAGACCCACCGCTATCGCGAGCAAGCTCGGCTCCCACAGGGATCGGCGGTGGACACTGATCGTATAAACGACCAAAAACCTGTGTGGGAGCGAGCTTGCTCGCGATGGCGGCCTGACAGTCGACCAAGGTTTGTGGGAATGGTCGGACACCCCTCCGGGCTGCATTAGATTTTTCCGACGAGCTCTGGCGGTTGCCGGGTGGGAAGGGTTGTCGCTAGTCTTTTCCCGTCGCTGCAAATTCAGCGGCCGGGCCTGGAAACCCGATGAGTAGAAGGCATATCAGCGAATCACGTGAGATACTGCGGCGCTTTGAGCGTTCAGTTCTGCGTTATGGTGGCTGTGCGCGGGAGACTTTCGAGTCTGCCGGGTTTTCCTTCTACCTTGGTTTTCCAGCCCGCGCATAGCTGCCACCCTCTCGCCTGGAAACGGGAGATGGCGGTTCCACTACGCAAAGAAGGATATGCATCATGTTCAAAGCCACACCCAATCCCCCCGAAACCGATCCCTCATCAGCCCACGCCGGGCTCGATCCCCAAAAACTCGATGAAGCCGCCAAGCGAGCCATCGACCATTACCTCGACCCCAAGCCCGTACCCAAGAAGAAACAACCCTCAGGCCCATTGTTCTCTGTCTCGGAGGACGCGGATACCGAAACCCTCCTAGCCAACCTCAGCGAAACCCTGGCCTCCGCCAACGCCATGCTCGGCGACTTGACCTTCGACCTGGAAGGTTCGCGTCGGCATTTCGCCCTGGGAGTCCAGCAGATGATCGAGCTCAGTGAGTTGTTGGCGAACCGGGTGTTGGACATCGTCGATCCGCGCTAACGTCGAGCGGGAGCACTTAGGTGTGTCATTCAACATTGATGTTGCCTGACCCGACGCCTTCGCGAGCAAGCCCGCTCCCACAATCGGATCGGGGGTATAACCGGAGAGCCAGGTCGGCTGTCAGGCCGCCTCGCGAGCAAGCTTTGCTCCCACAGGTCCAGCTCAAACAAGTCTGATGGGTGTACACCCCCGCAAGAGCCAGGTCGGCTATCAGGCCGCCTCGTGGTGGGGTGGACGTTGATCTCGGCGCCCCGTTAACCACGCTGGCCGAACGCAGGCATTGTGGAGTGGGCATCCCGGCATGGATGCCGGGATAGCCGCGCTGGGCCATGGATGGCCCTTCGCGGCGGGCCCACGGAGCAATGCCGGAGTGAGGGCATGCCGAGCCTAGGCGAGGCACCGAGTGGTGGGGCATGAGCGCTTTGGTTACTTTCGCGCTTTTCGAAAGTGACCCGCCGTAAGGGCGGAACCATAAGCAGCCGTTACCGCAGTAATGGATATGTACTCAGTCAGGCCGCCATCGCGAGCAAGCTCGCTCCCACAATTGGATCGCAGTATAGCCGTGAGAAATAGGCCGGCTATCAGGCCGCCTCGTCCTCAGTAACCGTTGGACTCATAGTCCGGGGTAAACGCAAACCCAACCACCCGCTCAACCCCCGTCTCCAACCGCCCATCCGGCAAGAGCCGCAACCACCGATACCCCGGCGCCTGCGAGCCCACCGCAAAATCCTCACTCCCCGGCTCAAACTGAATACAAGTCGAAGGCGAAGCCAACAAACGAACCCCCTCCCGCACCCGATCAACCTCCTGATGCACATGCCCCCACAACACCGCCCGCACCTGGGGAAACCGATCCAACACCGCAAACAACGCCTCCGGATTACGCAACCCGATCGGCTCCATCCACACACACCCAATCGACACTGGATGATGATGCAGACACACCAAATGATGCCGCTCCGGCGCCTCGCTCAAGGCATTGGCCAACAGAATCAACTGCTCCTCAGCCAAAAACCCCGGCACCGAACCTGGAACGGCAGAATCGAGCATCGTCACCCGCCAATTGCCAATGTCCACCACCGGATCGAGCAACGTACTCTTGACCGCCGCCTCAAGCATCACCTGCGGCTCATCATGGTTACCGGGAATCCACCGCGCCGGCGCATCGATTCGCGCAGTCAACTGCCGAAACGCCGCGTAGGATTCCAGCGTCCCGTCCTGGGACAAATCCCCAGTGGCAAGCATCAGGTCAATGTCCGGCTGCTGCTCGAGCACCAAATCAATGACCGCCCGCAAACTGTCACGGGTCTTCATGCCCAGCAACGAGGCATCGGCCTCGGCGAACAAATGGCTATCGGACAGTTGGACCAACAACGCCGCATCGGCCGTTGTCAAGCTGGATACGCTCGGCAAATCGCTTTCTCCCAGGCGCAATCACGCCGTTGCATGAAGCCGCAATTATGCTGGGGGATGATCGAAAGGGGAAACCCGCGAACCGGAACCGGTTCACAACTACCGAACGACTTCGAACTCGTGACCCAGCGCCAGGCAATGACTCAACCACTCGCCCAGGAACAGGTTCAACTGGGCCTTTTCATCCGGCTGGTGCATCGAGGCATTGGGGTAAGGATAGATGCCACGAAAGCGTCGTGCATGTTCGGCGCTGACAACTTCGGCCATGCGCGCGTCGTGATAGACCTGCACTTCCAACTGCGGCACCGGCAACCAGGGCAGGCTGTGCTCCTGACGAACCTGCAAGGTGGTGGTGTAGGGACAGGTCTGCAGCACTTCCAGGGCCAGCACGCCGAGCATCTGGTCGCCGTGGGTCACGGCGATGCGGCGCGGCAACGGGTCGTTGCGCATGTCCGGCAACAAGCGCATCAAGCGGGCGTAGTTGGCCTCGCAGGCGGCCTGCAACCCCACCAGATCGACGCGATAGCGGTCGCGCAGTTTGTTCAGGACCATAGCCCCCTCACTTCATCGCGATTCAAGGCCAGCCATTGCAAGGCAATGATGCTGGCCGCGTTGCAGATACGTCCGTCGCGCACGGCTTGCAAGGCATCCTCAAAAGCCCAGACCTTCACCCGAATGTCCTCGGCTTCCTCCAGAAGGCCATGCAGGCCGCCTGCCCCCGTGCTGTCGCAACGCCCCAAGAACAAATGTACGAACTCATTGCTGCCGCCCGGCGATGGAAAATATTGGGTCATCGGCCAGAGCGCAGCGAAGACAAGCCCAGCTTCCTCCTGCGCCTCGCGATGAGCAACTTCTTCCGGTTGCTCGTCCTTGTCGATCAGCCCGGCCACCAGCTCCACCAGCCAGGGGTTGGTGGTCTTGCCAATGGCGCCCACGCGAAACTGCTCGATCAACACCACTTCATCGCGCTGCGGATCGTAGGGCAGCACACACACCGCGTCATGACGCACGAACAGTTCACGGCTGATCTCACGGCTCATGCCACCGGCAAACAACTCGTGGCGCAGGACGAGGCGGTCGAGCTTATAGAAACCCTTGAAGCACGTTTCACGCTTGACGATGTCCACGGTGTTCGGTGTGGCGTTGGCGAAGTCGGTCATGACAATCCTCGTGTGCAATGGATCAATACGAGGTTCCAACCTCGGCTTCGCGCCATCCTAACGCGCCCGTACCCTTTGATGCAGCCCCTTTCCGGTGATCGGGATGGACGGCTGCGCTGAAAATCACTCTAATGAGCTTAGTGGCGAACTGATTGCCTTGCCGACAGTCGAAGCGGGTAACTTTTTGCCTTTCCGTGTTTCATGAAGGACGCCCATGTCGCTTTTCAAAACCGCCTCCGTGGCTGCCATTGCCCTGACCTTGGGCGCTTGCCAAAGCCTGTTCCAACCCAACTATCGCGCACCGCTGGAGACCACCCGCGACGCGTCGGAACAATTGCAACAAGGTTGCGCCAGCGCCGACTGCCCATTGGTGAACATCGATACTCTGCATTTTCCCACCGAGCCTGCCTTGGACGGCATCGTCGAAAAACGCCTGCTGCAAATGACCCGCACCACGCCGGACGCTCCGGTGGCGCCGACGCTGGCGGCCTATCGCGAGCAGTTCCTGCGCAACGCCGCACCACGCAACAGCAGCTACTTGCAGGCCAAGGTACGCGAGCAACATGACGGCCTGGTGATCATCGAACTGTCCAGCTACCTGGACACCGGCGGTGCCCATGGCACGCCGGGTCGAGGTTTCATCAACTATTCGCGCCAGCAACACAAGGTGCTGACCCTGTCGGACATGCTGCTACCGGGCCAGGAAGAAGCGTTCTGGAAAGCCGCCCAGGTCGCCCACAACAGCTGGCTGATCAGCACCAAGTTGGATCAGGAGCCCGAGTTCCTGAAACAGTGGTCCTTCCAGAAAACCCCACACATCGCGCTGACTTACGGCGGAGTGATCCTCAAGTACGAAGTGAGCACCATCGCGCCGTACGCCTTGGGCCACATCGAACTGAAGATCGCCTATCCGCGCCTCAACGGCATCCTCAAGCCCGAGCTGTTCCCCGGCCGTAGCTGAAAGCCCGGCCCAGCAACAGTTGCAGTAACCCTGCCAGGATCAACGATGGCAGGGTTGCACCGACGTCCGGATAGAAGTTGGCCAGCAGGTGATAAGTACTCACCCCACCCAACCAGGCCAACAGGGCCGGCCAGCGCAACGCGGCTGACACCCCTTGGCTGCTGCGCTTGCGCAGGATGAAGTGATCCACCAGCACCACGCCGAACAGCGGCGCGAACACCGATCCGATCAGCAACAGGAAGTTCTGGTATTGCGCCAACGGTGCAAAGCAGGCGATCAAGGTGCAGATGACGCCAATCGCCAAGGCCAGGTGCTCGACTTTCAGCCCCGACAGCATGCCGCTGGACACCGCCGCCGAGTGAATGTCGGCGAAGGCGTTTTCCGACTCGTCCAGCAGAATCAGCAGCAGCGGAATGCCCAACCCGGCACCGGCCAGGGCCAGCAGCAACGCATTGACTTCACCGCTCGGAGCAAACGCGAGGGTGTAGGCAACGCCCAGGCTCATCAGCCAAAAGTTACCGATGAAGAAACCCAGCGCAGTGCCGCCAAACACATTTTTGGCGCGTTTGCCAAAGCGTGAATAGTTGGCGATCAGCGGCAACCACGACAGCGGCATCGCAATTGCAATATCAAACCCCACCGCCAACGGCATCGAGCCGTCGCCCGCCTGGGCCCACAGCGCCGCCAGGTCAGCCTTGGCGAACAGGTTCCAGGTCAGCCAGATGCAGGCCGCCAGCAGCAGCCAGATGCCCCACTTGCGCAGGACCTTGCGCACGAACGTCAGTGGTCCACTGACCGCGAGCAAGGTCGCCAGGGCGCCGAAGAACAGCGTCCACAGCAACGGGTTCGAACCCAGGCTGCCTTCGCTGAAGGCGCGCGCACCGAGCAGGCTGGCCGCGTCACGCATGACGATGATTTCGAACGAGCCCCAGCCGATCAGTTGCAGCAGGTTCAACACCGCCGGCACGCTCGCGCCCTTGCCGCCGAGGCTGAGCTTGAGGGCGGCCATGGCCGATAGGCCGGTGTCGCTGCCGATCACCCCGACGGCTGCCAGCAGCAGGACGCCCACCAGCGTGCCGAGGAAAATCGCCAGCAGCGAACCACTCAGACCCAGGCCCGGCGCGAGCAAGGCGCCGACCTGCAAGACCATCAGGCCGATGCCGAGGGAGAACCACAGGGAAAACAGGTCGCGGGCGCCGAAGACGCGTTTGTCCAGGGGGACTGCGGCGTCGGGGGAATAGGTGCTGGGTTGGATGTTCAAGAGTTGTTATCTCAGAGGGATATTTGTTGTCTTTTTGGCCGCTATCGCGAGCAAGCTCGCTCCCACAGAGGATCAACGGTGCACACAGACTTTGCGTCCACAGTAGATCCCCTGTGGGAGCGAGCTTGCTCGCGATGACGGCGGTGAAAACACCGCCGCCTTCAGCTCACATCACACTTTCTTGTAAAGCTGACTACCTTCCTTCTTGAACCGCTCAGCCTGCTCCGCCAAGCCCTGGGCAACCTCGACATCCACCGCTTCAATGCGCTGGTTGGCGGCGTACTCGCGCACTTCCTGGGTGATTTTCATCGAGCAGAATTTCGGCCCGCACATCGAGCAGAAATGCGCGACCTTGGCCGAGTCCTTCGGCAAGGTTTCGTCGTGGTACGAGCGGGCGGTGTCCGGGTCCAGGCCGAGGTTGAACTGGTCTTCCCAACGGAACTCGAAACGCGCCTTGCTCAAGGCGTTGTCGCGGATCTGCGCGCCCGGGTGGCCCTTGGCAAGGTCGGCGGCATGGGCGGCGATCTTGTAAGTGATGATCCCGGTCTTCACGTCATCCTTGTTCGGCAGCCCCAAGTGTTCTTTCGGAGTCACGTAGCAGAGCATGGCGCAACCGAACCAGCCGATCATCGCCGCACCGATGCCGGAGGTGATGTGGTCGTAGCCCGGCGCGATGTCGGTGGTCAGCGGGCCGAGGGTGTAGAACGGCGCCTCGTCGCAGCACTCGAGCTGCTTGTCCATGTTCTCTTTGATCAACTGCATCGGCACGTGGCCCGGGCCTTCGATCATGCATTGCACATCATGCTTCCAGGCGATCTTGGTCAGCTCGCCGAGGGTTTCCAGCTCGCCGAACTGCGCTTCGTCGTTGGCGTCGGCAATCGAGCCCGGACGCAGGCCATCGCCCAGCGAGAAGCTGACGTCGTAGGCCTTCATGATTTCGCAGATGTCTTCGAAGTGGGTGTAGAGGAAGTTCTCTTTGTGGTGCGCCAGGCACCACTTGGCCATGATCGAACCGCCACGGCTGACGATACCGGTGACGCGCTTGGCGGTCATCGGCACATAGCGCAGCAACACGCCGGCGTGGATGGTGAAGTAGTCGACACCCTGCTCGGCCTGTTCGATCAGCGTGTCGCGGAACAGCTCCCAGGTCAGGTCTTCGGCCACGCCGCCGACTTTTTCCAGGGCCTGATAGATCGGCACGGTGCCGATCGGCACCGGCGAGTTGCGAATGATCCACTCGCGGGTTTCATGGATGTGCTTGCCGGTGGACAGGTCCATGACCGTGTCCGAGCCCCAACGGATGCCCCAGGTCAGCTTCGCCACTTCTTCTTCGATGGACGAACCCAGCGCGCTGTTGCCGATGTTGCCGTTGATCTTCACCAGAAAGTTACGGCCGATGATCATCGGTTCCAGTTCGGTGTGGTTGATGTTGGCGGGGATGATCGCGCGGCCACGGGCGATTTCGTCACGCACGAATTCCGGAGTGATGACTTTCGGCACGCTGGCGCCGAAGCTGTGGCCGGCGTGTTGCTGGTCCAGCAGGCCGGCGGCGCGGGCCACTTCCAGTTTCATGTTTTCGCGGATGGCGACGTATTCCATCTCGGCAGTGATGATGCCTTTGCGCGCGTAGTGCATCTGGCTGACGTTGGCGCCCGGTTTGGCGCGACGCGGGTTGTTCACGTGGGCAAAGCGCAGCTTGGTCAGCTCGGGGTCGGCCAGGCGCTCCTGGCCGAAGTTGGAGCTCAGGCCCGCCAGGCGCTCGGTATCGCCACGGGCTTCGATCCACGGCGAACGCACGTCGGCCAAGCCTTTGCGCACGTCGATGATCACATTCGGGTCGGTGTACGGACCCGAGGTGTCGTACACCACCACTGGCGCGTTGATTTCGCCGCCGAAGTCGGTGGGGGTCACGTCGAGGCTGATTTCGCGCATGGGCACGCGGATATCCGGGCGGCTGCCCTGGACATAGATTTTTTGCGAGCGGGTAAAGGGCTGAACCGATTGCTCATCGACCTTGGCCGAATCACTGAGGTTGATCGCATTTTTTGATTTTGTCGTCATCACGGGCTCTCCAGACACACATCCAGGCAATGGATTTTTGTCGGAGCGAACCTGTAACGAATGGACGCGTCCCTGCACGAAAGTGCGGACGCTGTGCTTGCTGCTCGAGCGCGTTCAATGGTCGAACGACATCCCGGACGAAGCACAAGAGGACTCGCCGGGTGACGAGAAATCTTGTTCCCTACGCAGGCGCTAACCTGATCAGGTTCAACGGGATCCGAAATTATTCGATCTCAGCCTCATAGCAAGGCACCCCGACAAGAACCCGGCCAGTCTAGACACAACTACCAGAGAACGCCATCGCCAGGGCAAAAGGCGTGATGAATGGCGCATATACAGGATTGTTGCCATGCCGTCGCGCAACTACACTCGCTACGCCGCGCGCCTCTTATGCGCATTCTCATTAGTGAATTAGGGATAGCCTCATGCTGCGCAAACTCTCACTGGCCCTGGCCGTGTCTTGTGCGTCCAACGCCATGGCCTGGGCCGCCGAAGCGCCCTTGACCACCAAAACCGATCTGGTGAGCGTGTATCAGGAAGCGGTGGACAACAACGCCGATCTGGCCGCTGCCCGCGCCCAATATGGCGCCCAGAGGGAAGTGGTGCCCCAGGCCCGCGCCGGGTTGCTGCCCAACCTCTCGGCCGGTGCAGACTTGAACAACACCCGTACCGAACTCGACCAGCCGGCGATGACCGCCACCCGCAGTTCCACGGTCTACCAGGCCACGCTGTCCCAACCGATTTTCCGCGCCGACCGCTGGTTCCAGCTCCAGGCGGCAAAGTCCGTTGACGAACAAGCGTCGCTGCAACTGTCGGCCACTGAACAGAACATGATCCTGCAAAGCGCCGAGAGCTATTTCAACGTGCTGCGCAGTCAGGACAACCTGGCCTCGACCAAGGCTGAGGAAGCGGCGTTCAAGCGCCAGCTCGACCAGTCCAACGAACGCTTCGACGTCGGCCTGTCGGACAAGACCGACGTGTTGCAATCCCAGGCCAGCTACGACACCGCACGCGCCAACCGGATCCTCGCCCAGCGCCAGGTCGAGGACGCGTTCGAAGCGCTGATCACCCTGACCAACCGCCAGTACAACTCGCTCCAGGGCATCGTCCACACCCTGCCGATCCTGCCGCCGACGCCGAACGATGCCAAGGCCTGGGTCGACACGGCGGCCAAGCAGAACCTGAACCTGCTGGCCAGCAACTACGCCGTCGATGCCGCCGAGGACACCCTGCGCCAACGCAAGGCTGGCCATGCGCCGACCCTCGACGCGATAGCCCAGTACAGAAAAGGCGACAACGACGGCCTCGGCTTCACCAACCCGAGCCCCACCGGCCAGCGTTATGGCGGCGATGCCGAGCAACGCACTATCGGCCTGCAACTGAGCATCCCGATCTACAGCGGTGGGCTGACCAGTTCCCAGGTGCGCGAGTCCTACTCGCAGCTCACCCAGACCGAACAGCAACGCGAAGGCCTGCGTCGGCAGGTGGTGGAAAACACCCGTAACCTGCACCGTGCGGTCAACACGGACGTGGAGCAGGTCCAGGCCCGGCGCCAGTCGATCATCTCCAACCAGAGCGCGGTGGAAGCCACGGAAATCGGCTATCAGGTGGGCACCCGCAACATCGTCGATGTGCTCGACGCCCAGCGCCAGCTGTACACCTCGGTGCGCAACTACAACAACGCCCGCTACGACTACATCCTCGACAACCTGCGCCTCAAGCAGGCGGCCGGGACGTTGAGCCCGGCGGACCTGCAGGACCTGTCGCGCTACCTCAAGCCCGACTACAACCCCGACCGCGACTTCCTGCCGCCGGACCTGGCCCAGGCGGCAGCGGAGCAGTTGCGCTCGCGGCCGGCGCAGTAACCCCTCGGAGGGAAGCCCTGCCAGCAACATCCTGTGGGAGCAAGGCTTGCCCGCGATGAATACAACTCAGTCTCCCTGGAGCCGGGGCGTTTGCATCGCGAGCAAGCTTTGCTCCCACAGATATTCAGTCGCTCAATCAATCAACCGCCCCAACCCCTCCAGCAACCGCTGCAACGCGCCCTGATTGCGGCGCATCACCGCAAGCCCCGCCTCGGCCATGCGCTGGGCATCCCGAGGCAGTTCGAACAGGCGCTGGATCGCCAGGGCCAGGCTTTGGGCATCGTCCACTTCCGCCAGCGCCCCGGCAGCGCGCAGTTGCGCGGCGATTTCGAGGAAGTTGAACAGGTGCGGCCCACTGAGCACCGGTTTCGCCAGGGCCGCCGGTTCGAGCAGGTTGTGCCCACCGTTGGGCACCAGGCTGCCACCGACAAACGCGCTGTCGGCCAACGCGTAGAGAAACAGCAGTTCACCCATGGTGTCGCCGAGCAACACCGAAGCCTGGGCGGTAACCGGTTGGCCGCTGGAGCGCCGCACCGTGACCAGACCTTCGTTGACACACAACTGGTGCACGGAGTCGAAGCGCTCGGGATGACGCGGCACCAGGATCAGCAACGCTTCGGGATAACTGTCGAGCAGCCGACGGTGGGCGGCCAGCACCACTTCGTCTTCACCTTCATGGGTACTGGCGGCGATCCATACCGGACGCTCGGAGGCCTGCCACTGGCGACGCAAGGCGCTGGCGTCCTCGAGCAGTTGCGGGTCGATGGTCAGGTCGAACTTGATGGAGCCGGTGACCTCGACGGTTTCCGCCCGGGCGCCCAACTGGCGGAAACGCTCGGCTTCGGCTTCGGTCTGCACGGCGAACAGGCTCATCTCGGCGAGCATGGGCCGGGTCAGTTTGGGAAAACGTGCATAACCCCGCGCCGAACGCTCCGACAGCCGAGCGTTGGCCAAGGCCACGGGAATGCCGCGCCTGGCGCACTGGTGAATGTGGTTGGGCCACAGCTCGGTTTCCATGATCACCGCCAGGGACGGGCGCACCCGATCGAGAAAACGCTTGGCGGCGCAAGGCAAGTCGTAAGGCAGATAGCAATGCTGGATGCGCGGCTCGCTGGCGAACAACGCCCGGATCCGCTCCGAACCGGTGGGCGTCATGCAGGTGACGGTGATCGGCAGCTGTGGATAACGTTGCAGCAAGGCGCGGATCATCGGCGCGGCGGCAATGCTCTCGCCCACCGACACCGCGTGCACCCAGATGCCCCCCGGCACCATGACCGGCAGCCCCCGAGAGAACCGCTCGCCAATGCGCCGGGCATACGCTGGCGCCTTGCGGGCCCGCAGCCACAGTCGAATCGCTACCAGTGGCAGCCCCAGATAAAACAACGCGCTATAGAGAGTTCTGTTCATGGCGGCGGAGTTTATCGGGTTTTCAGCCGATCGCCTGCAACTGCACGGCAAAACGTTCCGCCAGCCAACGGGCCGCCGGTCCCAGGGGTTCGTCGCGGCGCCAGACCAGTTCCACCACCAGGGCCGGCGGCGTCCATTCGCTGCTGAGTTCGACCATGTCACCCAGGTACGCCGGGTATTGCACCACGTGCCGTGGCAGCCAGGCCCAGCCCAGGCCACTCCTCAGCCATTCGGCCAGCACATAGAAACTGTCGGCCCGCCAGACCTGCGGGCTGGCCTGCTCGCTGCCGGGATAGACGCTGGACTGGGTCGCCATCAACAACTGGCGGTGCCGGGCCATTTCCCGGCAGGTCACATAACCATGGTTCGCCAGGGGATGGTCCCGGCCGCACACCGTGACCATTTCGACGCTGCCCAGTACCCGGCGTTCCAGCGCCTCGGGGATCTGGTCGTGATAGAACAGCAAGCCGAGGTCGGCGCGTCGCTCCACCAGTTTGCGCGCCACATCACCCTGGGCGGCGCTGGCCAGTTGCACTTCGAGGGTGGGAAATTGCTCGGCCAGGGCCGCCAGGCTGTCGATGACCGGTTGATAGGGCATGGCTTCGTCCTGGGCCAGGCGCAGCGACGCTTCCTGGCCGCGCATCAAGGCCAGGGCTCGACCATTGAGGCGCTCGCACTGGCGCAGCACTTCCCTGGCCTCTTCGAGCAGGGCTTCACCCGCGTCGGTGAGCCTCGGCTGACGGCCGCTGCTGCGCTCGAACAGGCTCACCCCCAAGTCGTCTTCCAGCAAGGCGATCGCACTGCTGATGGCCGATTGCGCCTTGCGCTGGTCCCGGGCCACGGCGGAAAACGAACGTTTCTCGGCGACCCCGACAAACAGCCGCAATTGTTCCAGGTTCCACTGTACGTTCATGGCTCAACCTATCTCTACTGCAGATAGGTAATGACTTTACCGCATCTGGGCGATCTCTAGAATGGCCCCATCGAAAGACGCAACCGTCAAAGAGGAACTGCCCATGAACGCCTACTACTACCTGGCCATCGCCATCTGCGCCGAAGTGATCGCCACCGTTTCGATGAAAGCGATCAAGGGCCTGAGCACACCCCTGCCCTTGCTGCTGGTCATCGTCGGCTACGGCACCGCGTTCTGGATGCTGACGCTGGTGGTGCGCACCGTACCGGTGGGCGTGGCCTATGCGGTCTGGGCCGGACTGGGGATCGTCATGGTCAGCGTCGCGGCGCTGTTCATCTACGGGCAGAAACTGGACGTGCCGGCGATGCTGGGGATGGCGCTGATTGTGTTGGGGGTGGTGGTGATCCAGCTGTTTTCCAAGACGGCCGGGCACTGAAGACACGGCTTAATAGGGCTGAAAATACATGTGTGGCAAGGAGGAATCGGTGGGAGCAAGGCTTGCCCGCGATGAAAACGACGCGGTCTCTCTGGAACCGAGGCGCCTGTATCGCGAGCAAGCTTTGCTCCCACAGGTTGAGCGGCGAAAACTCCACTCATCGAGTCTGTATACTGCGCCCTCGTCTTGAACACTGAGGTCGCTGCATGCCATCCGTTATTTCCACCGACATCCTGATTGTCGGCGCCGGAGTCGCCGGCCTCTGGCTGAACGCGCGCCTGCGCCGCCAGGGGTTTTCAACCGTGCTGGTGGAAAGCGCCAGCCTCGGCGGCGGGCAGAGTGTCAAATCCCAGGGCATCATCCATGGCGGCGCCAAGTACGCCTTGCATGGCGCCCTGACCGGGGCCTCGGAAGCCATCGCCGACATGCCGCGCCGCTGGCGCGAAGCCCTGAAGGGTGAAGGTGAGCTGGACCTGTCCGGCGTGCGCATGCTGTCCGATGCCCATTACCTCTGGTCCCCCGGCACTTTGGCCGGCAACCTCACCAGTTTCTTCGCCAGCAAGGCCGTGCGCGGGCGGGTCGACCAGGTCAAGGGCGAGCAACTGCCGCCGGCCCTGCAAGACAAGCGCTTCAAGGGCAAGGTCTATCGCCTGGCCGAACTGGTGGTGGACGTGCCCAGCCTGATCGCACGCCTGGCGGAACTGGCTGGCGACAGCCTGCTGGCCGGGCAGCGCATCGAGCCACTGCGCGAAGCCGGTGAGCTGGTCGGACTGAAGGTCGACGACCGCGAGATCCGTGCCCAGCGCATTATCCTCAGCGCGGGCGCTGGCACCGCCGACCTGCTCAACGCCCTGGGCCTGGACAAACCGGCCATGCAGACCCGGCCGTTGCACATGGTCCTGGCCAAGGGCCCGAGCCTCAAGCCGCTTTACGCCCATTGCCTGGGCGGCGGACCGAAGCCACGCGTCACCGTGACCACCCATCCCGCCGCCGATGGCCAATGGGTCTGGTACCTGGGGGGCGACCTCGCCGAAGGCGATGCCATCGCCCGCGAGCCCGCCGAGCAGATCGCCGTCGCCCAGAAAGAACTTGGCCAACTGCTGCCGTGGATCGACCTCAGCACTGCGCAATGGGCCACGCTGCGGGTTGACCGCGCCGAACCGTTGCAGTCGGGCCTGACCCGCCCGGACAACGCCTTCCTCGCCGAGCAGGATCGCCTGCTGGTGGGCTGGCCGACCAAGCTGGCCTTGGCGCCGGACTTCGCCGATCGGGTGGTCAACGCGCTGCAACGCGACGGCATCCAGCCCAGTCATCCGGCCCCGCTGCCGGATCTGCCGAAGCCTCCCATGGGCGTGCCTGCCTGGGAGCAACTGCTGCCATGAGCCAAGCGACCCTGCATGACCTCTATCGCCCCCTGGGCCATAACGGCCCGCGGGTTTCCCCCCTGGGCCTGGGCACCGTCAAGCTGGGCCGCGACCAGGGCGTCAAATACCCCAACGGTTTTCAGATTCCCGATGACGACGAAGCGCGCATGTTGCTCAAGCTGGCGCGCGACCTGGGTATCAATTTGATCGACACCGCGCCGGCCTATGGCCGCAGCGAAGAACGCCTCGGCCCGCTGCTGCGCGGTCAACGCCAGGACTGGGTGATTGTCAGCAAGGTCGGCGAAGAATTCAGCGACGGCCAGTCACGCCACGACTTCAGCGCCGCCCATACCCGATTCTCGGTGGAACGCAGCCTCAAGCGCCTGGAAACCGATTATATCGACCTGGTCCTGGTGCATTCAGACGGCAACGACCTGGCGATCCTCAACGACAGCGAGGTCTACCCGACCCTGGCGGCGCTCAAGCGCGAGGGCAAGATCGGCGGCTTCGGTTTTTCCGGCAAGACCGTCGACGGCGGCTTGAAGGCCTTGGAGCAAGGCGATTGCGCGATGGTCACCTACAATCTGAACGAACGAAACGAAAAGGCGGTCATTGACTACGCCAGCGAGCACGGTAAAGCGATCCTGGTGAAAAAAGCCCTGGCCAGCGGCCACGCCTGCTTGAGCCCCGGGGTAGACCCGGTTCGTGCCAGTTTCGAACTGTTGTTTGAGCATCCCGGGGTCGCCAGTGCTATTGTCGGCACCATCAATCCGCTGCACCTCGCCCACAACGTCGCGACCGTAGCCAAGGTCCTGCGTAAACACTGACGCCGCCCTACGCGGCCTTAAGGAAGGAGCCGACATGCCGCGTACGCTCATCAGAAAGAACCCGAGTAACTTCAAGACCCTGCCCCTGCTCGTCGAAGCGACCCCTGAAGGCCTGACTTACCAGAGCGTCGGGATGCCGCTGAATTTCGCCCAGACCTTGCAGCGCCGCCGCCCTGTTGCGGTGGCCGATACCGAGCGTTTTTCCCTGGAGCTGGCCAACCTGGGCGTCTCGGTGCGCCTGACCCTGCATTGGCAGAACCGCGATTATTGGGTACTGGTGCGCCAGCGCCGGCAGGATCGCGGCGATGTGGTGCTCAAGCTGATTTCCGGCTACGTCCCGGCCCACGAACTGAACCTGCCGCTGCTCACCGCCATCAGCGAAATTGCCGAGGAATGCCTGCTGGAAACCCCTGAAGGCTGGCTCGGCGGACGCTTCAACGATACCTGGCTACCAGCCCCCTACGCCACCGCCCTGCATTACCGCGAAGCCTTGCCGTTTCGCCTGACCCCCCTGTCGGGCTCGGCCCGCCCGGTGCGCAGCGCCAACCTGCAACTGATCGAGCGGCCACGGGCCTACGTGCACCTGCCGACGGCATCACTGCAATTGATCTATGACTTGCGCCTGGATGTGCCCAAGGAAGCCAAGTCCCTGAGCCTGTTTCACGTCGATGAGCGCCTGGAGGGCGACCAGTTGGTAGCGCGCCTGGACCGCAAGCGACCGGACCTGTACCTGATGCCGCTTGAAGACGGCAAGCCGATCGGAGAGCTCTATACGCTTAAACGTGATCAGTTGATCGCAGCCAGTACCCGAGGCCTGCACCTGGCTGAAAGCTTCGCCAGCCAAGAGGGCTGGGTAGTTCGCGACGAACGCATCCGCTGGAAGGATTGGCTCGTGAAACAAGGCTTGGAAGTGCACAAGCCTCGTCGCCAGGGCCTGACCAACTTGCACAAAAAAGCCATGGGCCTGATGCGCATGGTTCGCGGGACACTACACAAATAGCGTCAGCTGGAACGTCGTTTATCCAGATAAGTTCGCCACCGTGCAAACAGATGGAAATAACGATTTTCACGCTTGCCCATGCCACGCTTGGGCGAGAACGACTCTTCGGCAAAGGTGCCATCGATTCGTACCCGCGACGCCGTGGTCGGCAAGGTGCAAACCTTCACCTTTGCTTGCTGCAACGCGTATTTGAGCAGCCGCTCGGAATGCAGCTTCCGCCCTGTCGCCTCGCAAAAATCGAAAATACGTTCGATACGCTTGCCATAGGCTGGGTAGGCATCCCGTCCGCAAATAGCGAAACGGTCGTTCAAGCCCCCCCACCATTGCCAGTCCGGAATGTAGGCATTCAATCTGCGTGCATCAGGGTGAGCGAACACATACGCCGGAAGCGCGGTGTGGTAAAAATTGTCAGGACGCACAAACACGACGAAATCCGGATCGAACGGTTCTATCATGGCTGTCACGGCATTCAGGGAATTGAGCTGGTAGATCAGGTTTCTGAGCGAGGCGTGCTCATCTCCCCAGGTATCGCCCAGGGACTTGACCCGCTCGAAGTCCCAACGCTCCAGGACGCCCTCGGTGGAGTCGAGGCGACCGGTCATGGTGGTGAACGGTGCATAATTGTCCGCTTTCAGTTCACCTTGCTCCCCCGAGCGCGGGTTGCGGATTTCATCGATTTTGTACAGATGATAAAAACACTGCACCTCGCTCCCGGCAGGAATGTGTGCCAGGACGTTTTCTCGAATAGAGGGAAAACAGATCTCCGAGTTTCTCGGGATACCAAAAAAAGCCAGCGCAACTTTCAACACGCATCCTGCCCTTGTCGTAAAAAAGAATTGCCCGGCGGCATCGCATCAGGCGGCTCAACGTGCCAATGCGACTCAAGGGCGACGAAACCACCTTTGCCACCAACGGCAGCGTTGCAACGGCACAACAGTTACATCGGCCCCGAGCAACCACTGACGTTCATACTCCCAAGCGTGCCCGCTCCAGAACTTTCCCGCCTCGTTGGAAAAACCCAAGGTCACTATTTGGTAGTGATAACCTGCATGGCCGCGCAACCAATCGAACAGTACCAGCGCATTGAAGCCCGTCGAAGGACCGACATAGCGCTTGCCACCCTCCCGGTTGACCGGGTAGTTCCACAAAGGGGGTAATGGCATGCGCTCCCAATACAAGGTCACGCCCGGCAGTGGCGACATATTCCCGGTGCACCCCACCAACATTGTGAAGCAGCGTGCGTCGGGCAAGCCGAACAATCGCTGCACCTCGGCGTTGTAGGGCAGGCCGAAGAAATAGGCGTCGGGGGCATTGAAACCATGGACGAACACATTGACGCTGTGGGGACTGAGCAGTGCCGACTTCACGCAGGTGTTGAAAGTCACGACCACGTCGTCACTGCCGATGTCGAGTGCCTGGAAGTCGCTTGCAGTGATGGCTGGATTATTGGCCACCAGCACCACCCGCGAGGCCCTTTCCAAGCAGTCCTTCAACGCCTGGGGCAAGGCCCCCATCAGCGATTGATGCCCCCCAGGCAATTTGTCGAGCGCCATTTCGTCACTGATTTGAGGAACACGATCGGCCATGTCGCTTACCCCGGCACCTTCATGCCATAGCGCAGCTTGACCCATCCGCGAGTGAGCGCCGACGGGGCTTGCCAGGGACGCATTTCACGCTGGATTTCCTCGGCCAGAGCCCGCCCGACACGCGCAAACGAATAGCGGCTCTCGGCGAAGGCTTGGCCATTGCGGGCGATCCGCGCAGCCAGTTCCGGATCACGCTGCAAAAGCTCCAGCTTCTGCACGGCCTCGTCCTCGGAGCGATAGAAAACGGTGTTTTCCATGTCCTCAAAACCCAGCAATTGATCTTCCTCGCCCTGGCTCCAGGCCAATAACACGCAACCGCAGGCCATGGCCTCGAAGTTCTTGATCATGAACTCCCCCATGCCCAGGTCGGCGCTGACAAAAATCTTGATGCGATTGAGTGTTTCCAGATACTCGCGCCCTGACTGGGTGCGCGTCACAAGCATGCCGGTGCGTTGTACCAGGGATTCAAGCAGCGCTTTGCGTCGAGCATATTCAGTGCTCTTGAGACTGCCGAGAAAACCAATGGGGATATCGCGGACGCTGTCGGTGTTGCGCAGCATCCGCTCGTCATAACCTTTGGAAACGAACACCGCATCGATGTCTTCGGCTTGCATCCGGCGAGCCACGACAGCCCCTGACACCAAGGCGCGACAACTGGGCAAGCGGCGATACAAACGTGAGTAGACCCCCTTGTATTTACTTTCGCCCATGTAGTTCTGATAAGCGTCGTGCTCAAGGAAGATCAGCCCTGGAATGCACTTCAATACGCTCAGTTGTGGGGCCAGGCGTTTGACCCGTGAAAAAATTACCACTCGATCGAAATCTTCGTAATTGACCGAGGCCAGGAACCGGCCAAGCTTCTTTTGCTGCTGCTTACTCAAGCGATAGATGGTGCAGTCGTCGCAGTTCTCCCGCACGACTTCATACAGTCGATCAAGGATCACACGCTGTTCATCCATAACCAGGAGCATGACTTTCATAAGTTAATTAACCACGAACCGAAACAAGCAGGGCCGATGAGCGAGTTCAACCCGCGAAGGCAGGCATTTGCCATGTAAGACCTTCCCTGGACTATAAAATGATCCCTTCAACGGCTGCGAATCTTCTCGACAATCGCCGTTGTCGAACTGTTTTCCACCAGCCCCAATACCTTCACGGTGCCACCGTAGGCCGTGACGATGTCCGCGCCCACGACTTGGTCAATCCCATAGTCACCGCCCTTGACCAGTACATCCGGCTTGACCTGGCGCAGCAGGTTTTCCGGCGTGCCCTCGCTGAAACTGATCACCCAGTCCACCGCGCCCAGGCCAGCCAGGACCGCCATGCGTCGGTCGACGCTGTTGATCGGACGCCCAGGCCCTTTGAGACGGCTTACGGAGGCATCGTCATTGACCGCGACGATCAGGCGATCCCCTTGGGCCCTGGCCTGCTCGAGGTAGGTCACGTGGCCGGCGTGCAGGATGTCGAAGCAGCCGTTGGTGAAGACGATTCTTTCGTTGTGGGCGCGGGCGTCGTCCACGGCCAGCAGCAATTGCTCCAGGCCCAGCACGCCCCGCTCGGAGCCTTCCTCGCGCTGGATGGCGCGACGCAGTTCGGGGGCGCTGATGGCCGCCGTGCCGAGCTTGCCGACGACAATGCCTGCCGCCAGGTTCGCCAGGGCCACCGCATGGGGCAATTCCTCACCGGCAGCGATCGCCGCGGCCAGGGTAGAGATCACCGTGTCGCCGGCCCCCGTCACGTCAAACACTTCGCGGGCACGGGCCGGCAGGTGCAACGCCGGGTGATCGGGGCGCAGCAAGGTCATGCCGTGTTCGCCACGGGTCACCAGCAAGGCGCCGAGGTCGAGGTCTTGCATCAGCTGCGCGCCTTTGCTCACCAGTTCGTGCTCATCGACGCAACCGCCGACGATGGTTTCGAACTCGCTGAGGTTCGGCGTGATCAGGCTGGCGCCACGGTAGATGGAAAAATCCTTGCCCTTGGGGTCGGCCAGGACCGGAATGCCACGGGCACGGGCGGCCTGGATCAGCGCCTGGTGGTTTTTCAACGCGCCTTTGCCGTAGTCCGACAATACCAGGACCTTGACGCCTTCGAGCAGGTTGTCGACCTCGGCACCGAGCGCCAACGGGTCGGTGGCGAACGGTTCTTCGAAATCGATGCGCAGCAGTTGCTGGTGGCGGCTCATGACCCGCAGCTTGACGATAGTCGGCTGGTGCGCCACGCGCTGGAATATCGCGCGTACGCCCGCGCCCTTGAGGCTGTTGGTCAGGCTGTCGGCCGCCTCGTCGTCGCCGGTCACGCCCACCAGGGACGCCGGTGCGCCGAGGGCAGCAATGTTCAAGGCAACGTTGGCGGCACCACCGGGGCGATCCTCGATGTGCTCGACCTTGACCACCGGTACCGGCGCCTCAGGGGAAATCCGTGAGGTACCGCCATGCCAATAGCGGTCGAGCATGACATCGCCGACCACCAATACAGGGGCTTGATCGAATCGCGGCATGGACAACTTCATGGAGCATCCCACATACAAAATGAACAGGGCGGGGATATTAGCACAGGGTTGGCGCAAGGCTCGTCCATGGCTGCAACGGGACGCCAGAGGGATGATCAATCCGTTTTACAGTAACGCCAATATTCGCTCACAGGCCTGGGCCAGTTCCACCTGGCTGGTATCGATCACGCAGTCCGGCGCAAGCGGCGCCTCGTAGGGGCTGTCGAGCCCGGTGAAGTTCTTGATCCGCCCGGCACGGGCTTCGCGGTATAGCCCCTTGGGGTCACGCTGGGCACAGACGTCGAAGGGCGTACTCACATAGACTTCCACGAAAGTGCCCTCGGGGAACAGCTGCCGGGCGGCTTCCCGGTCGGCGCTAAACGGTGAGATTGCCGCAACGATGACGATCAGGCCGGCATCGACCATCAAGCGCGCCACCTCGGCAATGCGGCGGATGTTCTCCTTGCGAGCCTCGGCATCCATGCCCAGCCCCCGGCACAATCCCTGGCGCAGGTTGTCGCCATCGAGCAGGGAGGTGTGCAAGCCCTGCTGGTTGAGCTGCACTTCCAAGGCATTGGCCAGCGTCGATTTGCCCGCCCCCGACAGCCCGGTCAGCCAGATGCAGCGTGGGCGCTGGGCTTTGATGGCCGCCCGATCCGCCGGTGTGAGCGCCTGGGCAAAAGGACGAATCTGCACCTGCTGCATCGATACCTTTGATGTTTCATTCATAACCATTTTCTACGCCGCGTGTTCGCGCGCCCCCGACGTGTTGCTCCGCAGGAAAGCATAGGCCGAATATGTACGCTCCAGCGGATCGCGGATTGATTGTGGATTGGTCAAGGCCGGTAAGGTTTTCGATAAAAACCCGTGGGAGCTTGCTCGCGATGGCAGCGGCACGCTCGACATCACCGGCCCAGACACACCGCTATCGCGAGCAAGCTCGCTCCCACATGGGTGCTGGGCCGACATGACATGTTTGTACGACACTGGAGCTGAGGAGGCGAAGCCGGCCAAGAGAAACGGCCGGCCCCAAAGCCTGGGGCCGAACTCAGGCGATATCCTGGGCCGGAGCGTCCAGCCCCATGGCATTCAGGCGTGCGTAATAACCATTCTGCGCCAGGAGCTCCCCATGGGTCCCGCGCTCGACAATGCGCCCCTGATCCATCACCAGGATCAGGTCGGCTTTTTCGATGGTCGACAGACGGTGGGCGATCACCAGGGTCGTACGGCCTTTCATCACCTGGTCCAGCGCAGCCTGGATGTGCCGTTCGGACTCAGTGTCCAGTGCTGAGGTCGCCTCATCCAGAATCAACAGCGGGGCGTTTTTCAACAAGGCCCTGGCAATGGCCAGGCGTTGGCGCTGACCACCGGAGAGCAGCACGCCGTTTTCCCCGACCTGGGTATCCAGGCCTTGAGGCAACTGCCTGATGAAGTCCATGGCGTAGGCGTCTT
Organism: Pseudomonas sp. Soil_N_39; assembly: GCF_057655955.1. Taxonomy (NCBI): domain Bacteria; kingdom Pseudomonadati; phylum Pseudomonadota; class Gammaproteobacteria; order Pseudomonadales; family Pseudomonadaceae; genus Pseudomonas; species Pseudomonas sp. Soil_N_39. The sequence continues at coordinate 27,532 of NZ_JBDGLI010000024.1, read as the reverse complement.
GAGCCGCTTTCTCGATATCGACTCGCGGCGCACCGGCCAGGTCGCCATAAGCGATGTTGTTGGCCACCGTGTCGCTGAACAGCGTCACATGCTGGGTCACCTGGGCAATATGGCGGCGCAGGTTCAAGAGCTTGTATTGTTCGATTTCAACACCATCGAGCAGGATCTCGCCTTCGTCATGGTGGTAGAAACGCGGAATCAGATTGGCCAGGGTCGATTTGCCGCTGCCCGAACGCCCGACCAACGCAACCATCTGCCCAGGTTCGACCGAGAAACTGATGTCGTTCAGTACCTGCCGGTCGGTGTCCGGGTAGGTGAAGCTCAGATGGCGCACCTCCAACCGCCCGCTGACAGCATCGCGTTCCACGGTACCGGTATCGGTTTCCGGCGTGACATCCAACTGTTCAAAGATGCTTTCCGCCCCCGCCACGCCTTTCTGGATGGTGGAGCTGACTTCCGACAGCTGGCGAATCGGCTTGGGCAGCAGGCCGGCCAAGGTAATGTAGGCCACCATGTCGCCCGCCGAAGCATCACCCCGCAGATACAGGACAAGAAACATCAGCACGGCCATGGCGCTGTAGATCACCAGTTGCAGCACCGGCGTGTAGATCGCACCGGTACGGGTCATGCGCAACTGCTTGTCGGTGTTGCCCTGGCTGGCCTGGAGGAAGCGTTTCTGCTCGTAGACCTCGCCACCGAAACTGCGCACGACACGATAGCTCTGGATGGTCTCGGAGGCGACATGGGTCACATCTCCCATCGCGACCTGGATCTTCTTGCTCTGCTTGCGAAATTTCTTGCTCGCGGTGCGAACCATGAGGGCGATCAGTGGCAGGATCGCCACCATCACCAGGGTCAGGCGCCAGTTCATGAACAACAGTGAGGCGAACAGGAAGATCACTGTCATGCCCTCACGGATAACGACCTTGATCGCATCCGTTGCCGCCCCCGTCACCATGGTCACGTTGAAAGTGATACGAGAAATCAAATGACCCGAGTTATGTTTGTCGAAATAGCGGTTGGGCAGGGTCAGCAGGTTGTTGAACAATTGCACCCGCAAGTCATGTACCAGCCCCAGCGAAACCCTGGCCAGGAAATAATTGCCCAGATACGACCCCAATCCCTGCCAGGCGGCAATGGCGATGATCAGCAGCGGCACGGCCTGTAATAACTGCAGGTCGCGCAGGTAAGGGACCGTCGGAAACAGCACCGCATTGGGATTGGAAAGGCCATCGACGAAGTATTTGAGGATGTAGCCCAGCATCGGCTGGGTGGAAGCGAAAATCAGGAACCCGACGATACTCAGCCCGAACAAGCCGATATAGGGCTTCACGTAGCCAAGCAGGCGGAAATAGATTTTCAAGCTCGAAGGGCTTGCGGGAAGACTGGAGTCGGCCATATCACGCGAATATCGATAAAAAGGACGCTGACTTTAACACAGCTTCTTCGGTGTTCTGGCAAACCGCTAAGGCTGTTATTGTTACGCGTCTGCAAAACACCAAAAAGCCATCACCGTGAATGGCCAACCGATTTCAGGAATGAATTCCTAAGCATGTTATCCAAGCACCTCGCCACGTCCAATCGAGTTTTCGACTTCATTTGCCAGTGGATTCTTCCGCTAGGTTTGCTGCTGCTTCTGTGCGCCTTGTTCTTTCTGCCAGGGCGTAGCCAACACCATAAATTGTTCTATGGCTTGTTCAGCATTCCAGCGTTGATTGCCCTGTGCCTGAGGCCGAGCACGCTGAAGGAGCTGATCCGCGAGCCGATTTTCATCGCCCTCTTGCTGTTCGCGGGTTGGGCGCTGATCAGTGTGTCGTGGGCACCCGAGACCGAAGGTATCGCACGCCCGATCAAAACCGCATTGCACACCGTGTTCTTGTTCGTCGGCTGCTACCTGTTGGTGCGCCATCGCAGCGATCTGCTCCACCCCCTGCTGTTCTGCGCGGCGACGGTCGCCGTGATCGCCACACTCTACAATTTGTATGTGTTTGCCCAGGTATACGGACCGGGGATGCGCCTGATCGGCGGCGGCGCCTTCGACAATCCACTGCTTGCCTCACACCTGTACGGGTTCTTCTGCGTTTACTGGTTAAGCCTGAGCATGCTCTGGAAAAATCGCCATATCTTCTGGCTGACCGTCCCTGCGGCCCTGGTCATGTTCACCGCGGTCGTCGCTACAGGCTCAAGGACTCCCCTGGTCGCCTTGGTCGCAGCCGCCATCTGGGTAGGTGTCCTTTGCTGGAATCGCCGCTCGATTGTCCTGTTTGGGCTACTGGCAGTGGGTGGAAGTGTCGTAGGCGTACTGTTTAGCGGGATGCTTCTCGCCCGAGGGAACTCCTACCGGTTTGATATCTGGCAGATAGTATTGACGAGGATCGCCGAGCACCCATGGGTCGGTCACGGCTATGGCGCAGACCTTGTTGTTGATCCAGGCATTGGGCGAATGCTGGCAGAACCCCATAACTTCGCCCTTGGCGTCCTGTACTACGTCGGGATTGTCGGTTTTCTTCCCTGGATCTTTTTCCAGGCCTGGGGTTTGCTGAGCAGTTGGCGTTATCGGGTCCAACCCTTGTTGGTGATCGCCTCCACGTGGCTGATCTATGGCATGGCAGCGGGGCTGACTGAAGGTGGCGGCATTCTCTCCAGGCCGAAGGAGCATTGGTTCCTACTGTGGATCCCCCTGGCCTTGATCGCCGCCTTGAGCATCAATTACCGCGCCAGGCGCTTGCTGGTCACGCCCGTGCAACGGCTGACACCGCAAGCCCTGGACAGTCTTACCACGGGAGCCCAGGTCATCGAGTCCGACGGCCTGGGACCCAAAGTCCTGCGCCTGGAGGGGGGAGACTTTCTCAAGCTGTTTCGAGCGCGCCGCTGGTACACCTCGGGCGGCTTCAATCCTTATTCCGAACGTTTTGCGGTGCACAGCCAGCAACTGCGAAACCTGGGAATACCGAGCCCGACCATCCTTCACGTGTACCATTTGAAGGACGGCAGCAGCGCGGTGCACTACGTTCCCCTGCCAGGGGTGACCTTGCGCCAGGCGCTGCAAGCGACCTCTACACCCGTGGAGCGCCACGCCCTGGTCGAGCGTTTCGGTAAATTCATGGCCCAATTGCACGAGCGCGGCGTTTACTTTCGCTCGCTGCATCTGGGCAATGTGCTGGTGCTGGAAAACGGCGAATTCGGCCTGATCGATGTAGCCGACCTGCACCTCTATCCGTCCTCCCTCAGGATCGCGCTTCGCCAGCGCAATCTGCGCCACCTGCAGCGCTACAAGGAAGATCACGGCTGGCTTTTCGAACAGCACCTTGAGGCGCTGCTTGACGGTTACGCCATGGTTGCCTCAAAACCGGCAGCCGATAACCTGCAAAAGCGAATTCTGTCGGGAAGCAGCCCAGCCCAGGCGTGACGCCCCTTCGAACCCCGCCCTTTGGGTGCGGGCAGCGCTTCAACCCTGAATACAGCGGCCCGGATTTTTCCGGAGCCGCCGATCGGGGTTCAATGTTTTTCCAGCGGACAGAAAAACATTCGTCCCAAGCCTCGCCAGGTTTTCTTGTTCCAGGCCCTCAAGGGAATCTGTGCCAATAATTCGCGAGCGAAGGTGTGGTCGCGGTTGGAGGTTTTCAGGAACATGGAGTTGAGAAACTTGTAGCGCACCTGGTCATAAAGCGGATGATCGCTGAACAAGGCATAGGTACGCAGAATACTGTCGGTCATGAACCGATGATTTTTGTAGGAGTTGGTCGCGTGCTTGCGATAACGCGCCATCAACACACTCAGGCCATCGATAAAATAACCGGCCCGGGTCACTTTCAACTCGATCAACAGGTCTTCAAGGCGAATCTGCGGATCGAACCCCCCCACCTTCTCCAGCGCCTCGCGACGAATCATCAGGGTCGGTGCCGGCGGATAGGGTTTGCGCTCCATGAACATGTCTTCGAAATCCAGCCGCCGGAAGGGGACCTCTCGATTCTGACGACTCTCGGGAAAAAGATTCCCGTCGGCATCGATCAGTTCGATATTACCCGCACAGATACCGACCTCGGGCTTGCCATCCATGTAGGCCACCTGAACGGCAATCCGCTCGGGCAGCATAATGTCGTCGGAACCAAACGGCACGATCAGGCTGCCACTGCAGCGGGCGATCGCTTCGTTCAGCGTGTTGGTCAGCCCCTGGTTCTGCTGGACTCGAAAGTCGAAGCCGTGGGCCGCCTGCAAGCGCTGGATACGTTCGACGCTATCATCCGTGGAGCCATCGTCGATCACCAGCAGCTCTATGTTCGGATAGGTCTGCTCCAGGACGCTGAGGATGCATTCTTCAATGTATCGGCCATGGTTATAAGACGCGATGATCACGCTTACGACAGGTTGCGCGGCACTCATGGCTGCTCCTTCTGGGCTTCATTCAGGCCGGTCTCGATCAACTCAAGGTATTGCCGACGGAACACTTCGATGTCGTGCTGCTCGACAAGGTACCGATAGGCGCGCTCGCCACAAGCCTTGAGCTCGGCGTCCGAAAGCCCCAGGTAGGTGTCGAGTGCCGTTATCAGGCTCGGTACATCGGCGGGCGTTACCGCCAGACCTTCGGCACCTTGGATCAATGGCAACATCGCCGGTACGTCCGAAGCGATCACGGGCAGATGTCCACTCATGCCTTCCAGCAACGCCAGGCCCAAGCCTTCGGCCAGGGAGGGCATGGTCCAGATATCGAATGCCCTCACGTATTGCAGAGCGTTTTCCTTGAAACCCAGCAGATGCGCGCGCTCCCTAAGGCCCAACTGATCGATCTGCGCTGCCAGCTTGGACTCCTCTCGTCCGGCACCGATGATCGCCAGTTGGGCCGTGGGGTATTTGTCCTTGAGCGCGGCAAAAGCCTGCAGCAGGTAGGTGTGCCCCTTGACCGGCACCAATCGGCCCAACGCGCCAATCAGTCTCACCGAAGGGCTGATACCCAACAGTTCACGAGCACGCTCGCGCGGGTGCTGCAAGGCTTCTGCCTGCTCGATGTCGATGGCGTTGGTAATGGCATAAGTATTGGCATCGGTAAAGCCGCAATGACAATCCAGCAGATACTGTTTAACGGCCGGCGACACGCCAACGAAACGCCAATGGCGATCCACCAGGCGCTGCGTCTGGCGGCGACGATAAAACCGGTCATATTCTCCGAACCCATGGGAGATACCGATGCACAGCGGGATTTTCAACCATCGGTTGAGCTGCAGCATCATGTTGACGGGTTTGAAACGATTGCACACGACCACATCGAACTGTTCCCGGCGGCAGAATTGATACAACTGCCACATCGCACGAAGGCGCATTCCCTTGAGCGCCTTGTCGGAAAACTCGAAATAAACCGAGCGGCCGGCCCGACTGACCGCTTCACCAGGCCCTGGGCGACCTCGCAAAAAGGCCGCTGTCACCTCGTAGCGTTCATTCGGCAAGGCCTTGACGATCTGTTCCGCAAGATCGGCGAAATCGTGCTGCTTAACGTTGTAATCCGGCTGCAGCTGCAGCACCTTCAACCGCTGACTCATAATTCTCCTTGGTGGAAACCTGCCGCATCAATCGCCCACGCAGGCGATGTCGCCAGCCGTTGTATTGCGGCAGGATCGGGCTCGGGCAAGGCCGCCCACTCGTTGCGCTTCCAGCAGACGAAATGAAAATAGGGGAAACCACGGTCCCCATCCCGATCATTCGTCAGGCGACCATTGCGCCAATACCAGCGAAGGGGAAAGTTCTCCGAACCGTCGTGCCATTTTATGCAACCACCCGGCGTACTGAACGCCTCGGTGAACTCACTGCGTCGACGCCACGGATTGAATTTACCCACCAGGGTAAACAGCGGCTCGGGGAAATTCTTGCGCCACAGGAAAATACGACTGAACGCGCCTTCATCCAACGCGTGGTGCTGATCGTCGGTAAACCGTTCTTTCCAGCGCTTGATCAGCTTGAACACTTCACGCGCACGAGCCGTGTTGCGTATCAAGCACAAATGACCGGCGACACGTCGCTCATGGGTTGAAAATACGTCGCGACTGGCCAGGCGTTCAGCGGTGAAATACTGCCGAAGATCACCGTACACCACGTCAATATCGCCAAAGACCCAAAAATCGTAGCCGTCGAGACGATCGGCATGGATGTAGCCGAGGGCGGGCTTGATATCACACAGTTTGTAGGGCTGCTTTGGCCTGAAATCGATCTCTAACCGCCGTGAAACCAGCTGGCAATACGCCTCGAACGTGGTGCTTTCGACCGTCACGTTAGGAGGAAGATTGTCCGGAACACCGCAATCGCTGAACAACAGCCAATCAATATCGGCGTTACGCCGGCAACTTTCGAGAAACAACGGCATCCAGAACGGCCAGCGTCCGAAATACGGAATGATAAAAAGAATACGCGGGCATGGATTGATCACAGCAAACTCACATTCAATAAGGACGGGGACGTTAGGCCCCGTTATGCGTCATCTATGTGTTATCGGTGCTTCACCGGTGTCAGCAACCAAAGGAGCTCGTGACGCCTGACCGTTTTGCGGAAAAAATCGTTCTCGCCATAAACGGATCTCACTCTACGAGTCAGAACGTACTGGATCAATCGCCGCAACCGTCGCTTCAGCGGCGCCGGAGGTTGCAGGTCATGCATCATCCCCAGGGCCATGGCCTTGTCCCGCTGGACCGCCAATGGCAGTGGCAGGCTGAGGGGTTGCATCAGTCGATCCGGATCAAAGACCGGCGGCAGCGCCACGCCATCTCCCGCATTCCCCATGGGCCAGCGGTCATTGTCGTGCAGGTGATTGGCGTAGCCCAACAGCGTGGTCGGTTGCCACGCCAAGCCTTCGAGGGCTTGCAGGACGGCATGATGGGCGCAGAGATGATCGGGGTGCGGATCAAGGGTCGGGTGCGGCAACACAATGACCTCGGGACGCGCCTTGAGCAGCAGTTCACGCAGGTCTGCCAGCAGGTTGTTCCAGGTGGGCGCGCCGTCGGCATCGCCCGGCAGGGCGAACGGGTTCAACTGGCGGAACAACCGAGTATCGCTCAGGCCCGCCTCGCGAGAGCCCTGGGGCCGGCTCGGCGCGGCTTGCATGGCCGCCAGTTGCAGACAGAAGTAACCCAGCTGCACACAGTGCGCTTCAGGCACCCCAGCCCAACGCGGCACAGCAATGCTGTCCCAGGCTCGCAAACGGCCCTTGAGCCGAGCGGCTTCGACGCTGTCCAGGCCCATTTTCTGATAATGCCCGGCTTCGATTTCACCCGCGGTCAACGTCACGATCCAGGCCTCGTCAGCCTGGCTGTACAAGCCGTAGGCAGCCAATTCGGCGTCATCGGCGTGGGGCGCGATGACCATCACCCGTTGCTGCACCGGCGGCGGCGTGAACGACCACAACGTCGGCTCGCCCAGCAAACGGCAATGGCGCCCGCGCAGGCGCAGCTCACCCCGGGACAACGCCGGGCCCTGCTCGCTGAGGTTAAGATAGCGCAGGCCGTCGACCCCACGCTCGAACGTTTGCAGGTCCCTTTCACCGCCCGACAACTCGACGAGCGGGTCGATGAAGCGTCCCAGCCAGGTGCTCTTGATCCGTAGCGCGAGGATCAGCGTCGCGCCATCATCGAGAATCACGCCCTCGTCCAACCGGAGCCGCCCGGCATTCAAATGCACCTTGGGTTGCTGGGTGAACGGCGGGAAGCTGTATTGGTAATCTTCCCGAGGCGAATAGAACAGATGATCGGCGAACCACGCCTCATGGGCGATCCAGCCCAGCACCGCCAGGACCAGGGGCAACCACCAGGCCACCGTGACGCCCAGCACCACCAACACCACAAGGGCGAGTAACAACCCCACACGCTTGTTGCGACGGTGGCGCCTGAGTAACTGTTGCTTGCGACTCATGGGTGGGTTCATACGGTAAACACCGGCACAGGGTTGCACCAACGGTCCTTGTATTCCCGGTCCGCCCGGCCGAACGAAAAACGCAACGGTTTGCCGGCGGCGCGGGCATGTTCCCAGGCGCTTTGGGTGTTGAGGAAGCTCAACACGCTGCCGGGGCTGAATTCGCGGGTCTGCGGGTCGACGCCACCGTTGATGTACTCGACGCTGATCCACTCGGGCGCTTCGACGCGATACACCAGTTGGATGGCAATCGGTGCATCGTTGAGAAAGATCACCGAGCCGATCAGCCATTCGCGCAGCAGCTCGATCACCTCGCCCATGCGCTCGGCACCGGTGGCCGCAAAGCCCCAGCGACGCAAGAACAGGTCACAGTAGATCGCGGCCAGCTCGGCGCTGGAAAACTCGCCCACCGGCCGCACCACCCCGCCCGCCTCTTCCAGCAAACGCAGTTCACGGCGCTGGTTGTAGCGAAACTTCTTGGACAACTCTTCCGGCGTGCGGGCCATGGCCAGTTGCTCTTGCTGCAACTTCAAGCCACTGAAGCGTCCCTCGTTGAGGGCTGACAGGTAACGTCCGCGATGACGCAGCGGCGCTTGTGCATCGGGTGCCGCCGGTAGGATCAACTCGGCATTGCCCAGGTCGAACAAGCCCTTCTTGCCGCTGCGCTTGAGCACGTCTTTGGACAGTGCCAGGTCGCGCCCCCAGGTCGGTATGGCGGCCTTGAGTTCACCACCCTGCTCGAAGGCCAGGTAACGCACGGGAATCCCGGCCAGGGCCGCCAGGCGCTCGACCACCTGGGGATGGGTGGCCACGCTGCCGCCAAAACGCTGCCAGGCCTGGGCATACATTGACGCGTCTACGGCGGTCCAGCCGCGCTCGCGCCAGCCTTGGAATCGGTTGAGCATCAGGCCCTCGGCGCCAGTTCGGTGACTTGGGGCAAACGCCAGAATGCCTCGCGTACGGCGCGATCCGAAAAACGTTCGCGCAAGCGATCGAGCATCAGCTCGGCGCATTGGCGACGCTGCAGATCGTCCATGGCCGCCAGGTGTTGCAGCCCTTGGGCCATGTGCTCGGCGTCGCCCAGCGGAAACAGGATGCCGACGCCTTCGACCACTTCCTTGGCACCACCGCAGGCCGTGGCCAACAACGGTACGCCGGCAGCCATGGCCTCGAGCAGCACCATGCCGAATGGTTCGTGGTCGGAGCTGAGGGCAAACACATCAAAAGCGCGAAAATAACGGCGCGCCTCGGGCACCTGGCCGAGCAACAGCACACGATCGGCAATGCCCAGTTCCAGCGCCAACGCCCGAAGCGATTGCTCCCGGCGACCCTCACCGAGAATCGCCAACTGGCTGTTGGCCGGCAGATACGCCAGCGCCGCCGCAAAACCGCGCAACAAGGTGGCTTGATCCTTGTCCGGGTGCAGGCGGCCGACATTGCCGATAATCCAGGCATGCGCGTCCAGCCCCAGGGTGTGCCGCGCCTCCTCCCGGGAGACCAGGCTGGCTTGGACGGCATCAAGGTCGATGCGGTTGTAGAGGGTCTGGATCCGGCTGGCCGGCCATTTCGCCAGGCAACGGCGCATGTCGTCACGCACCGCATCGGAAACCCCGAGCAGGCTCAGGCGCTTGCGAAAGACCTCGGCGAACAGCCGACGGGTACGTCGGTGGTAGTCGCCAAAGGCATGGTGCACGCCAATCACCGGCAGGCGGGTACCCAGCAGGGCGATGTAGATCGGCTTGAAACGATGGGCAATGCAGAAACTGAAATTGCGCGAGGCGGCGATCTTGCGCAGATCGCCGATGGCGCCCAGCTTCAGGCCACGAATGGCGCTGGAGCTGTATTCCATGAACAGCACCTCGTCCGAGGCACAGGCGGCGGCGACTAGCGCATCCGCCGCCCCGGTGAGGAACACCGTGGTCACGCGATAGCCAGTACCCGCGAACAGGCTGGCGTACTGACGGGCGCAGTCCAGGAACGGCCCGTCATAACCGTGGCAGAACTGCAGCACATGTCGCTCAGCCGAGCGTGTCATAAGCGTCCACGCCGTCTTTGACCACCAGAATGTCTTCCATGATCAGATACTGTAGGTCGGAACCGAAGAACATGTTCAGCGCGTCGGTCGGCGAGCAGATCATCGGTTCGCCACGACGGTTGAGCGAGGTGTTCAGCGACACGCCGTTACCGGTCAGCACTTCCAGGGCCTTCATCATGTCGTAGTAGCGCGGGTTGTATTCGCGCTTGAGCACCTGGGCCCGGGAGGTGCCGTCTTCATGGACGACTTCCGGCACGCGGGTTTTCCATTCTTCGGCCACTTCGAAAGTGAAGGTCATGAACGGTGCAGGGTGATCGACCTTGATCATCTGCGGCGCAACGGTGTCGAGCATCGACGGGCAGAAAGGCCTCCAGCGCTCGCGGAACTTGATCTGCTCGTTGATCCGATCGGCCACGCCGCTGGCGCTTGGGCAGCCGATGATCGAACGACCGCCCAGGGCACGCGGGCCAAACTCCATGCGCCCCTGGAACCAGGCCACCGGGTTGCCGTCGACCATGATCTTGGCGATGCGCTCGGGGGTGTTGTCGATCTTGCGCCACGCAGGCTTGCTCGGATGACGGGCGCACGCAGCGATCACGTCTTCGTTGCTGTAGGCCGGGCCGAGGTAGACGTGTTCCATCTTCTCCACCGGCACGCCACGGGCGTGGGACACATACGCCGCCGCACCCACCGCCGTACCGGCGTCGCCGGAGGCCGGTTGCACGAACAGCTCCTTGACGTCGTCACGGGCGATGATTTTCTGGTTCAGCTTGACGTTCAACGCGCAGCCACCGGCGAAGGCCAGCTTGCCGGTTTCCTTGAGCACGTCGCCCAGATAGTGGTCGATCATTTGCAGCGCGAGCTTCTCGAACAGCGCCTGCATGCTCGCCGCATAGTGGATGTACGGCTCGTCGGCGATGTCGCCTTCACGTTTAGGGCCGAGCCATTCGATCAGCTTCGGCGAGAAGTAGAAGCCCTTGCCCTTCTCTTTATAGCGGCGCAGGCCGATTACGTTGGCGTAGTCGGTGTTGATCACCAGCTCGCCGTTTTCGAACGAGGCCAGACGGGAGAAATCGTACTTGGTGGCATCGCCGTAAGGCGCCATGCCCATGACCTTGAATTCGCCGTCGAGCATTTCAAAACCGAGAAACTCGGTGATCGCACCGTACAGGCCGCCCAGGGAGTCCGGGTCGAAGAATTCCTTGATCTTGTGGATCTTGCCGTTTTCACCGTAGCCGAAGAAGGTCGTGGCGTATTCGCCCTTGCCGTCGATGCCCAGGATCGCGGTTTTTTCCTGGAAGCCCGAGCAGTGATAGGCGCTGGAGGCGTGGGCCAAGTGATGCTCGACCGGTTCGATCTTGATTTTTTTCGGGTCGAAGCCCAATTGCTCCAGGCACCAGACGATCTTGCGGCGATAACGCTTGTAGCGACGATTGCCCATCAGGATCGCGTCGAGGGCGCGATCCGGGGCGTACCAGTAACGTTTGGCGTAGTGCCAGCGTGCTTCGCCGAACAGGCTGATCGGGGCGAAGGGAATCGCCACCACATCGACATCGGAAGGCTTGATGCCGGCCTGCTCCAGGCAGAACTTCGCCGACTCGTAGGGCATGCGGTTCTTTGCATGTTTATCGCGTACGAAGCGCTCTTCCTCAGCCGCCGCGATCAGCTTGCCGTCAATGTACAGCGCGGCGGAAGGATCATGGCTAAGGGCGCCGGACAGGCCAAGAATCGTCAATGCCACAGGGTCTAGCCTCTTCTATCTGCATACGGGCGCCAAGCGCCGCGAAAAATGGAGGTGCCGCGCGCCAAGGGTGCGGGGCAGCTAAAGGGCGGGATTATAGCTTAAAAGCGATCTTAAGCCTCTAGCGGTGAGTGGGGAGCTTGGGGCTTTGCCGTTCGGGCGTTTATTGACGGTATCCATGTAGCTGAACCACCGCCATCGCGAGCAAGCTCGCTCCCACATGGGTTTGCGGGTGTTCACAATATTGCAAACACTACAAAAACCTGTGGGAGCGAGCTTGCTCGCGATGGCGATGGTGCATTTCACACCTGAATCCGCCCCCTTGCTCGGCTTGTAGGTCTATGCGACCCGTGGCGACCTCAAGCGAGCAGCAAGGTCTTCACTTGTGGCTCATAGAGTGGACGAGGCGCTATCGACTGCTTTGGGCACCCGCTGGTCAATCACCCGATACAACGCACTCCCCTCGGGCCAATTACGCATGAACCGCGCGCGATCCCGGGCGTAGGCCTGGGCGAAGCTGGCCTGGGTACGGTGTTGGCACATGGAGTCCAGGTCGATCAGCGCCCATCGATCCTCCTGCCAGAACAAGTTGTGACCCTTGAAGTCGCCGTGGCTGATGCGCTCACGGATCAGGTCGGCGAACAGCCGGTCCAGTGCCAGCAATTCAGGCTCGGGGGCGTTGCCGCTTTCCACATAGGGGGCAAAGCGTTCGATGATGTCGGGGCCCGACAAATACTCGGTCACCAGATAAGCGCCGCGGCGCAGCCACAGGACACGCTTTTCCAGCAAAGCCAAGGGCTTGGGTGTAGCGATGCCGAGAAAGGCCAGGCGATGGCCTTCGCGCCAGGAATGCCAGGCGCGACTCGGGCGCCAGAAGCGCTTGAGCCAGTGGGCGAAGTTCTTGATGTTGTAGCGCTTGATCACCAAGGTGCGACCGTTCGCCTCGACTTTGCCGACGCTGGCCGCGCCGCCGGTCTTGTACAGGTGGCCCTGGTCGAGCAACGCATCGGCCTGCTCCAGCACCGGCGTCATGGCTGCTTCTTCATCCCGCCGGATTGCCCGCAAGCTGAACGCCCCGCGCTGTACGCTGAACAGGCTGCACTCGCGCCCGACTTTTTCGAGGAAATCCTTCAGGCGCCAGGCCTGCACCTTGTCGATCTGTTTTTGCAACGCTTCCATGGGCAGCGCGTGTTCGGCGTTGCCCAACAGGTAGTACACCAACAGCTCTTCATTGAAAGGCTGGAGGGCCTTGGGAAGCTGGGCGAAAAACACCCCCAGGTTCTCCAGGACTTTCTGCCGCGACAACGGTTGCCCCGGGGTCTCAGCGCGGATACCGGCACCGTCGATCAAGTAGAGCTTGCCGTCGTGGCGCAGCAGGTTGTCCAGGTGCAGGTCTTCCTGCCACAGGCCTTTGCCGTGCAGTTGCGCGATGGCGCCGAGGGCTTCGGCCAGCACCGCCGACTGTTCGTCGGCCAGCAAGGGCAGGTTTTCGACCTGTTTCCAGGCATCGCCCAGGCTCTCGGCGTCTTCGAGCAACTCGAACAACAACCAGCCACCTTCAGCCTCGTTCAAGCCATCGGCGAGCAACAACGGAGTCGTCAGCCCTTGCTCCGCCAGCAGGCGCACGCCTTGCAGTTCCCGCTGGAAATGCCGGGCGGCCTTGCTGCCCACCAATAATTTGGCCAGCACCGGCCGACCACGCCAGACGCCCGCCCCGACATAACGCTGCCCCGGCAACACCCGCAGCAGCGAAAGCAGTTGCAGTTGCGCCGGGCCCGCGGCATCTGCCAGTTCCAGGCTCAGCGGCAGGATCGGGCTGCGGCCGGCGTTCTTCAATTCGGACAAATGCATCAACGAGCTCCCTTGTGGCTGCGCCGGGCGCTCAGGCGGGTCATCCAGCTGTCGACCAGCCCGGCGTCGAGCGGTTGGTCCAGATAGGTGGACAACAGCTGGCGCACATCGGCATCACTCCAGATGGACGCACGACGCAGCAACGGCTCCAGGTCCTTGACTCGATCACGCTGGCCAAACAGCAGCGGCCGGGTCTTTTCCAGATCGATCAATTGCGCCTGATAACCGTCGGCGGTGGCTTGCAGGAAGATGTGTTTTGGATAGAAGCAGCCGTGCACCTGATGCATGCCGTGCAGGCGCCGCGCCAACTGCCCGCAGGCGTTGAGAATGGTGGCGCGCTGGGTCGCCGTCAGGCTCGGCCAGCGTTGCAACAGCGAGTCCAGGTCGTCCCAGCCATCCAGGGCCCGGGTCAGCAGGATCGCCCGCACCTCGCCGTCCACTTTGCGCTGACCGTAGAACACCGCTTGCAGGGCCGGAATCCCCAACTGCCGATAACGGCTGATGTTGCGAAACTCCCGGGAAAAACTCGGCTCGCCCAAGGGGTGGGACCAGGTCCGGGTCAGGTAGTTGCTCTGGCGCTTGAGGTAATAACCCTGCCCTTCCAGCTCCAGCCGGAACACGCTGCTCCAGCCGTCGCCCGAGGTGTTGGGTTCGTCCACCGCGTCCAGTTGCCGCGCCCACAAGGCCTCGAAGCTGTCCAGGCCATGACGTTGCAACAACGCCCGGTCTTCAGCGGCCAGAAAATCAGTCATTCACGCCCCTCGAAAAATCTCACCACGTGACGGATGCGCTTCTTGTCACACGCATCGAGCCGGTCGCGCTGGCGGTATTGCAGGTAAAAACGCAGGCGCTGTGTGGCCGACAAATGGTATTTGGCCACTTTATCCAGGCACGCCAGATCCTTGGTAATACGGTACTTGAGCCAGAAACCGCGCCAGAAATCCCCGTTCGGGCAGTCGATCAAAAACAGCTGCGAGCGGTCATCGATCAACAGGTTGCGCCACTTCAGGTCGTTATGGGTGAAGCGATGCTCGTGCATGGTCCGCGTGTAACTGGCAAGTTGCCGACTCACACCATCGACCCAGGCGCGGTCAGTCAGCCTCGGATCTTGACGATCGGCCAAGGCCGAGAGGTCTTCGGTATGCGGAAGTTCGCGGGTAATCAGCGCACCACGGGCATAGCTCACACCGTTTCGCTCCAAGCCCCAGCCCACGACTTCGGCGGTGGGAATACCCCATTTGGCGAAGCGCTTGAGGTTCTGCCATTCGGATTTGACCCGTGGCTTGCCCAGGTAGCGCCGCAAGCCTTTGCCGGCGCCGACGTAGCGCTTGACGTAGTAGTTCACGCCGTTTCGCTGCACCCGGATCACCTCTGACAACGGGTCACGGGTCAAGCGCTCCCCTTGCAGCGCGAACACCGCTTCAAGACTGCCAAAATCCTGCGCCAGCTCGGCGTATGCAGGCTCCAGATTCCAACCCGACATCAGAGCGCGTCCCCATACCGCTGCTTTCGGGCATACAGCTTGTTGGCCTTGCCTTCGAGCCAGGCCAGCAACGAAGCCTCTTCGGCGAGGATCCGCCGCAGCGGCTGCTGGAAATAGCCCTTGAGAAAACGCAACTTGTCGCGGCGGGTCAGGCCAATGTCCAGCGCCGAGAAATACAGCGCCGCCAGGTCCTTGTTGCGCCAGCGAGTGGTGATGGCGGGACGGGTCTGGGCGCGGTGCAGGTCGATCACCGAAAGTTTGAAATCTCCAGGCGTCACCGGCTTGTCGGTGTGCAGCAGAAAGTGGCAGATGTAGCAGTCGCGATGGTTGACGCCGGCACGGTGCATCATGCCGGTCATGCGCGCCACTTCGGCGATCAGCGCACGCTTGAGCGTCGGCTGGGGTGGCTGCTTGACCCAATCGATGCTGAAGTCTTCGAGACTGACGGTCGGCGCCAGTTCTTCGGTGACGATGAACGAGTGCTGGTCCGCCGGGTTGCTACCCTTCTCGCCGTAGGCGACCGCGGTCATGGTCGGCACGCCGGCTTCCTGCAAGCGCTGGATCGCCTTCCACTCCTGCCCTGCGCCGAGTACCGGCAGCTTGGCGGTGAACAGGTTCTTGAAAATCTCGCCCCAACCGATGCCACGGTGGATCTTCACGAAAAAGCCGCGACCGTCCACCTCCGTGCGCAAGGTGCGCCGGGCTTCCAGTTCGCGATAGACCTCGCCCTTGAGCCCTTCGACTTCGGCGAACGCATCGCGCCCGGCCCAAAGGCTCTTGAACGGTTCGGCCAGCATCAATTTCATTGTGCGTGCTCCGCCAATATCACATCGGCCGCGTGCTGCGGCATGCTGTAGAGGTCGGCCGTCTCGGCGAAGGCCAGACCGTTGCGACTCCAGGCCGCCCGTGCTTCGGCGTCGTTCAACATGCGCCCCAGGTATTCGGTGAGCTGGGCTTGTTCGAACGGCTCATCCAGCACCAGGCCACTGTCGGCCTCGGCGATGTAATGGGCGTACCCACACACCGCGCTGACCAGCACCGGCAACCCCGCCACCAGTGCTTCGAGCAGCACGGTGCCGGTGTTCTCGTTGTACGCCGGATGGATCAACAGGTCGGCGCCCAGCAGGAAACGCGGGATGTCGCTACGGCCCTTGAGGAACCGCACGTTGTCGCCCAGACCCAGCGCGGCGCTCTGCAGTTGGAATACTTTGGGGTCATCCTGGCCAATTACAAACAGCCGGGTGCGTTTTCGCAGTTCCGCTGGCAGCGCGGCCAGGGCCTTGAGGCTGCGATCCACGCCCTTGGTCTTGAACCCGGAGCCGATCTGCACCAGCAGCAGGTCATCGTCGGCCAACTCGAATTCGACCCGGAACGCGGCGCGAATTTCATCGGCATCGGCGGGCCGCCGGCGGTCCTGGGCGATGCCCGGCGGCAGCAGGTGAAAGCGTTCCAACGGCGTGCCGTAGTGCTTGATGAACAGCGGCTGCTGGACTTCGGAAATCATCAGTACGTCGGTTTTTGCATCCTTGGCGAATACGGCCCGCTCGTACTCGGCGAAATGCCGGTAGCGACCCCAGCGCCGGTACAGCGAATTGCGCAAGTTCTGCGCCTTGTCTTCAAAACAGCCATCAGCGGCGTAGTACACGTCCAGGCCAGGCATTTTGTTGAAGCCGATCAAGCGATCCACCGGACGCTTGGCCAGGTCGGCCTCCATCCACGCGCTGAGCTTCTCGTTGCGGCGATGATTGGACAGCGCCTTGACCGGTGCCACCAGCACCTCGAAGCCGGGCGGCACGTCACCTTCCCAGATCAGCGTGTAGACACGGATCTGGTGACCGCGTCGCTGGCATTCCAGGGCGATGCGCATGAAGTCACGCTGCAGGCCACCGAAGGGGAAGTATTTATAAAGGACAAAAGCCAATTGCATCAGCGCGGCTCCTCAGCCAATAACGTGCTCAGGTGGCTGGCAACACGCTCGGGGTTCAGACGCGTGAAGCACAGGGGCTGCTCGCGTTTCAGGTCAAACCGCCGGGCATCTTCGGCGGTCGGCGGGTAAGTGCATTGCTTCTGCATGCACGGCGCGCATGGGAAATCACTGGCCAGGTGAATCTGGCCCTTGCCATAGGCGCCGGTCAGCACCGGATTGGTCGGGCCGAGCAGAGAAATGGTCGGCACGTCCAGGGCCGCAGCCAAATGCCCGAGGCCGGTGTCCACGGCCACGCAGGCCTGGGCTCCGGCAAGCACCTTGCCCATGCCGCCGAGGTTCAGCTTCGGCAGTACCAAGGCATTGCGCAGCCCGCTGGCGATGCGTTCGGCCCGGGCCTTTTCGGCAGGGTTTCCCCACGGCAGTTTCACCACCACGCCGAACTGGCCCATGCGTTCGGTGAGCTGGCGCCAGTACAGTTCGGGCCAATGCTTGGATTCCCAAGTCGTGCCGTGCAGGAACACCACGTAGGGGTAGGGGCGTGGCAATTCCACCAATCGGTCGATGTCGAGGCCATAACTGCCCTGGGTTTGCGGCAGGTCATAGCCCAGCGCCAAGGCGAACAATTGGCGCACGCGCTCGACCGCGTGTTGACCGCGAGCCACCGCCAGGCGTCGGGAATAAAAGCGCGCCGCCAGGGGCTCACGGGCCGAATTCTTATCCAGGCCGGCCACTGGCGCCTTGACGTAACGGGTCAGCCAGGCGCTTTTCAACAGACCCTGGGCGTCAATCACCAGGTCGTATTTTTCGGCGCGCACGCTCTGCTTGAAGCGTCGCCACTCGCCACTCTTGATGGTTTGCCAGAGGTTCTTGCGCCAGCGACGGATCGCCACCGGGATGACCTTGTCCACGGCCGGGTGCCAGGTGGGGATTTCGGCAAAGCCTTCTTCCACCACCCAATCGAACTTGATACCCGGAATCGCCCGCGCCGCATCGGTCAGTGCCGGCAGGGTGTGGACCACATCCCCCAGCGACGAGGTCTTGATCAGCAATACCCGCAAGTTACCGAACCTCCACGGGAGTGCCCTGCAAACGCTCCAGGGCCTCGTTCACCGACGGCGGCATGAGTTGGCGCAGGCAGTTGTAATGACCGAAACGGCAGGTGCGGTCGAAGCACGGGCTGCACTCGATGCCCAGGCGCACAACTTCGACCTGGTCGGCCAGCGGCGGCGTGAAGCCTGGCGAGGTGGAACCGTAGACCGCCACCAGCGGGCGGTTCAGGGCTGCGGCCACGTGCATCAGGCCCGAGTCGTTGGACACCACCGAATCGGCGCAGGACAGCAGGTCGATGGCCTCGGCCAGGGAGGTGTCGCCACTGAGGTTCACCGACTCTTCCCGCAGGCCCGGGATCAGCCGCGAGCGGATGTCCTCGCCCACCGGGTGATCTTTTTTCGAGCCGAACAGCCAGACTTGCCAGCCTTCGCGAATCTTCGCCTCGGCCACCTGGGCGTAATGCTCCGCCGGCCAGCGTTTGGATTCGCCGAACTCGGCCCCTGGACACAGGGCCAGCACCGGACGATCCAGGCTCAGGCCGAACTTGGCCAGCGCCGCGTCACGGGTCACCGGGTCGATTTGCAGGCTCGGCCGTGGATAGGGTTTTGGCAATTCGGCACCCGGTGCGTAGGCCAAGGCCATGAAGCGCTCGATCATCAGCGGGTAACGGTCTTTTTCCAGCTTGCGCACGTCATTGAGCAGGCCGTAGCGAAATTCGCCACGCCAGCCGGTGCGCTTGGGAATGCCAGCGAAGAACGGCACCAGCGCCGATTTCAACGAATTGGGCAACAGGATCGCCTGGTCGTACTGACCGGCCAGGGATTTGCCGATCCGTCGACGGGTCGCCAGCTCCAGCGCGCCATGGCCGAGCGGGAAGCTCAAGGCCTTGCGCACTTCGGGCATGCGTTCCAGGATCGGCCGGCTCCACTCGGGGGCCAGGACGTCGATTTCGCACTGCGGATGACGCTGCTTCAGGCACTGGAACAGTGTCTGCGCCATCACCATGTCACCGACCCAACTGGGCCCAACGATCAGAATATTCATGTGCTTTCCAAAAACGATACGGGGAGGCCTACGCCTCCCCGCCTCGAGAATCACTGTGGCTTAGGTCGTTGCCTGTTGCCCTAATCTACAACACACCACCCATCTACTGTGGGAGCGAGCTTGCTCGCGAAGAGCCAGCCCATTCAACAGCACTGTCGCCTGACCCACCGCCATCGCGAGCAAGCTCGCTCCCACAAGGGTTCTGCATAGGTTTCAAGTACCGTGCCGCACCACAAATCCACTGTGGGAGCGGGCTTGCTCGCGATGAGGCCATCACATCCGGCATCCCAGTTGCCTGACACTTCGCCTTCGCGAGCAAGCTCGCTCCCACAAGGGTTCTGCATAGGTTTCAAGTACCGTGCCGCACCAAAAATCCACTGTGGGAGCGAGCTTGCTCGCGATGAGGCCATCACATCCAACATCAATGTCGCCTGACATTCCGCCATCGCGAGCAAGCTCGCTCCCACATTTATTCAATACTCAGCTCAGTCCCAGCTCTCGCCAGATCCGAACTACCTGCCGGCGTTCATCCACGAACTGGTCACCTGCGATCACCCCGGCATCTTTCTGCAAGGCCTGGCGGTGGGCGGCGGAGCGGTAGGCTTTGTAGGCTTCGCGCAACAGCGTGGCATCTTCGGCCGGCATCAACCCGACCTCCTGCAACCCGTCCAGAATGCGGATGTTATCGGTGTAGCGCACCAGCGATGGATGCTCTTGGGACCACGCCAGGGCCGCGTATTGCACCATAAATTCAATATCGACGATACCTCCGGCATCCTGCTTGAGGTCAAAGGGCGCCGTGGCCTCGAAGGCATTCGCCGCGGTCCCGGCGGCGGTGGCCTTGCTGCCCAGGTTGTCGCGCATCTTGGCGCGCATCTCGCTGACCTCCTGACGCAGCGTCGGCAAATCACGCTTGCGCCCCAGTACCTGGGCGCGGACCTTCTCGAACGCCTGGCCCACGTCCTGGCTGCCCACCAGCACACGGGCTCGCACTAACGCCTGATGCTCCCAGGTCCAGGCTTCGTTCTCCTGGTAACGGGCAAACGCCCCGAGGGAACTGACCAGCAACCCCGACGCCCCGGACGGCCGCAGGCGCATGTCCACTTCATACAACTGCCCGGAGTTGGTCTGGGCCGTCAGCAAGTGGATGATCCGCTGGCCGAGGCGGGTGAAGAACTGCGCGCCATCGATAGGTTTCGGCCCATCGGTTTCCGCCAGAGGATCGCCGTCGTGAATGAAGACCAGGTCCAAGTCGGAACCATGCCCCAACTCCAGGCCGCCGACCTTCCCATAACCGACAATAATAAAGCCCGGATCGCACAGGCTGCCGTCAGTACGCAATGGCACGCCGTGCTTGGCGGTCGTCTGGCGCCAGGCCAGGGCCAGCACTTGTTCGAGAATCGCCTCGGCCAGCCAGGTCAGGTAATCGCTGACCTTCATCAGCGGCAGGCTGCCGGCGATTTCCGAGGCCGCTACCCGCAGGCGGTGCGCCAGCTTGAAATGCCGCAACGCCTCCATTTGCTGCTCCAGATCATCCTCGGGAATACGCGTCAGGCGCTCACGCAACTCCGCGGCCAACTCTGGCGCCAGGGGCGGCTTGAACAACCGGCCCTCGTTGAGCAACTCATCGAGCAGCAGCGGGAAACGGGTGATCTGCTCGGCAATCCACGGACTCGCTGCGCACAGCGTCAGCAAGCGCCGCAGCGCGCCGGGGTTTTCCGTCAACAGCACCAGGTAGGCCGAACGGCGGGCCACAGCCTCCACCAAGGGCAGTACCCGCTCCAGCACCAGGTCCGGATCGGCATGTTCCACGGCCTGGGCCAGCAGGCGCGGAATGAACGCATCCAGGCGCTCGCGTCCCAGGCGCTGCATGGCGCGCAGTTGCGGGCTGCCACGCAGGACGGCCAGGGCCTTGAGGGCTTTGGGCGCATCGGTGAAGCCGCCTTCTTCCAACTGACGGCACGCCGCTTCTTCATTTTGGCTGTCTTCCCACAACGGCAACCATTCGCCGCCTACCGCCATTTCGCTTTCGCCGCCCTCTTCTTCATCCGGGTCGGCGATGACCTGGCCGAAGTGCCAGGCCACACGACCGCGCCAGTACATCAGTTGCTCGTGAAAGGCCGACCAGTCGGCGAAACCCAGCATGAACGCAATGCGTGCCTGGTCCTGCGGGCTGTCCGGCAACATCTGGGTCTGGCGGTCGGCGATGGCCTGGATCGCATGCTCGGTATAACGCAGGAACTCATAGCCCTGACGCAACTCATCAACCACCTTGCCCGGCAGGTACCCCTGGCCCTCCAGGGTGCCCAACACTTTGAGCAACGGGCGCTGCTGCAAGCTCAAGTCGCGACCGCCATGAATCAGCTGGAACGCCTGGGCAATGAACTCCACCTCGCGAATGCCGCCCGAGCCCAGCTTGATGTTGTCGGCCATGCCCTTGCGCCGCACCTCCTGCTGGATCAGTTGCTTCATCGTGCGCAGCGCTTCGATGGCGGAAAAATCCAGGTAACGGCGATAGACGAACGGGCGCAGCATGTCGAGCAATTGCGCGCCGGCCACCTGGTCGCCGGCCACTACCCGGGCCTTGATCATGGCGTAGCGTTCCCAGTCGCGCCCCTGATCCTGGTAATACTGTTCCAAGGCATTGAAGCTCAGCACCAACGCACCGGCCGAGCCGTAGGGGCGCAGGCGCATGTCGACACGGAACACGAAACCATCGACGGTCATCGGGTCCAGGGCCTTGATCAGGCGCTGGCCGACGCGGATGAAAAACTCCTGGTTATCCAGCGGCCGTTTGACGCCCACGGTTTCGCCACCCTCGGGGTAGGCGAAGATCAGGTCGATGTCCGACGACAGGTTCAGTTCCACGGCCCCCAGCTTGCCCATGCCCAGAATGACCATCTGCTGCGGTTCGCCGCTGCGCCGTCCGGTGGGCGTGCCGAATTGCTGACTGAGGCGCTGGTACAACCAGTGGTAAGCCTGGTCGATGCAGGTGTCGGCCATGTCCGAAAGATCGCGGCAGGTCTGGACCAGGTCGGCCTGGCGGGTCAGGTCGCGCCAGATGATCCGCACCTGCTGGCGGGTGCGCTGGCGGCGCAGGACGCGGCCCAGTTCGTCTTCGGTTTCGGCGGCCTGCACGGCGGCAGCGATCTGCGCGCGCATTTCATCAGGCGCCAGGCTGCGGTCCAGTTCACCGCTGCGCACCAGTTCCAGCAGCATCACCGGATCACGGACACTCTGCTCGATAACGAAGTCGCTGGCGGCGGCAATACGGTTGAACGCCTCCCAGCGTTGCGGGGTCCATGCCGACAGGCCGTGATCTTCATCGAGCAAGGCGACCGCCGCACGGAACGACTGCTCGGCACGATTGACCAATGACTGGAGAATGACCGGTACCGTTTCCGGTATTGGGGCAAGCGAGGGCAGGCTCATGGTCTATCCTTGATCGGCGCGGGAAAGGCTGGATGTAGTGTTTTTTCAGAAGACACTACCTGATCGACTGTCGAACAAAGATGATAAATAGCTGAAAATCTGATTTTATTGGCAGCCGGCATCAAGTTTTTACCTGTTCGAGTTGGCTAAAGACCAACAGTAACGATTATTCTCACAACGAAATGAGGGGCCACGAGCCGCTCAGGTGTAGTTTTACTACTCGTCTATACATTCGAAAGGCTGAAACGGCCGACGATTTGTAGTAAAACTACACGCCGCCGAAACAACCTTCGGCAATCCAAGAATTTATATCGTCTGCCCACAAGGCCAGTCGCAAACTCAGGCAACCGATTCTGGTAGCCTTTCCGCCCTGGAGCAAGCCATGCAAGACCTCGATCCCGTCGAAACCCAGGAATGGCTGGACGCCCTGGAATCGGTTCTCGACAAAGAAGGCGAAGACCGTGCTCATTATCTGATGACCCGTATGGGCGAACTCGCGACCCGCAGCGGCTCGCAACTGCCCTACGCCATCACCACGCCGTACCGCAACACGATCCCCGTTACCCACGAAGCACGCATGCCTGGCGACCTGTTCATGGAACGCCGCATTCGCTCGCTGGTACGCTGGAACGCGTTGGCCATGGTCATGCGTACCAACCTGAAAGATTCTGACCTGGGCGGTCACATCTCCAGCTTCGCCTCCAGCGCGACGCTGTATGACATCGGTTTCAACTATTTCTTCCAGGCCCCGACCGACGAACACGGCGGCGACCTGATCTACTTCCAGGGTCACGCATCGCCAGGCGTCTACGCCCGTGCGTTCATGGAAGGCCGCATCACCGAAGACCAGATGAACAACTTCCGCCAGGAAGTGGACGGCAACGGCCTGTCCTCGTACCCGCACCCTTGGCTGATGCCTGATTTCTGGCAGTTCCCGACCGTTTCCATGGGCCTGGGCCCGATCCAGGCGATCTACCAGGCGCGCTTCATGAAGTACCTGGAAGCCCGTGGCTTCATCCAGCCAGGCAAGCAGAAAGTCTGGTGCTTCATGGGCGACGGCGAGTGCGACGAGCCGGAATCCCTGGGCGCGATCTCCCTGGCCGGCCGCGAGAAGCTGGACAACCTGATCTTCGTCATCAACTGCAACCTGCAGCGCCTCGACGGCCCGGTTCGCGGCAACGCCAAGATCATCCAGGAACTCGAAGGCGTGTTCCGTGGCGCCCAGTGGAACGTCAACAAAGTCATCTGGGGCCGTTTCTGGGACCCACTGCTGGCCAAGGACGTCGACGGCATCCTGCAACGCCGCATGGACGAAGTCATCGACGGCGAGTACCAGAACTACAAGGCCAAGGACGGCGCGTTCGTCCGCGAGCACTTCTTCAACTCGCCTGAACTCAAGGCCATGGTCGCCGACCTGTCCGACGACGAGATCTGGAAGCTCAACCGTGGCGGCCACGACCCGTACAAGGTCTACGCGGCGTACCACCAGGCGGTCAACCACAAAGAGCAGCCGACCGTCATCCTGGCCAAGACCATCAAGGGTTATGGCACCGGTGCCGGCGAAGCGAAGAACACCGCGCACAACACCAAGAAAGTCGATGTCGACAGCCTGAAGTTGTTCCGCGACCGCTTCGACATTCCGGTCAAGGACAGCGAGCTGGAAAACCTGCCGTTCTTCAAGCCCGAAGAAGGCAGCGCCGAAGCCCGTTACCTGGCCGAGCGCCGTGCCGCACTGGGTGGTTTCGTGCCCCAGCGTCGCGCCAAGAGCTTCAGCATCCCGACCCCGCCACTGGAGACCCTCAAGGCGATCCTGGACGGTTCGGGCGACCGTGAAATCTCCACCACCATGGCCTTCGTGCGGATCCTTGCGCAACTGGTCAAGGACAAGGAAATCGGCCAGCGCATCGTCCCGATCATCCCGGACGAAGCCCGTACCTTCGGTATGGAAGGCATGTTCCGTCAGTTGGGCATCTACTCGTCCGTCGGCCAGCTCTACGAGCCAGTCGATAAAGACCAGGTGATGTTCTACCGCGAAGACAAGAAGGGCCAGATCCTCGAAGAAGGCATCAACGAAGCGGGCGCCATGAGCTCCTTCATTGCCGCCGGTACTTCGTACTCCAGCCACAACCAGCCGATGCTGCCGTTCTACATCTTCTACTCGATGTTCGGCTTCCAGCGTATTGGCGACCTGGCCTGGGCCGCTGGCGACAGCCGTACCCGTGGCTTCCTGATCGGCGGCACCGCCGGCCGCACCACGCTGAACGGTGAAGGCCTGCAGCACGAAGACGGCCACAGCCACATGCTGGCCGGGACCATCCCGAACTGCCGCACCTATGATCCGACCTACGGCTACGAGCTGGCGGTGATCATCCAGGACGGCATGAAGAAGATGACCGAAGAGCAACAGGACGTTTTCTACTACATCACCGTGATGAACGAGTCCTACCAGCAGCCAGCCATGCCGGCCGGTGTCGAGGCTGGCATCGTCAAGGGCATGTACCTGCTCGAGGAAGACACCCGCGAAGCGGCGCACCACGTCCAGTTGATGGGCTCGGGCACCATCCTGCGCGAAGTGCGCGAGGCTGCGAAGATCCTGCGTGAAGAATTCAACGTCGGCGCCGACGTCTGGAGCGTCACCAGCTTCAACGAACTGCGTCGCGACGGCCTGGCCGTAGAGCGCAGCAACCGCCTGCACCCTGGCCAGAAGCCAAAGCTGAGCTACGTCGAAGAATGCCTGAACGGCCGCAAAGGTCCGGTCATCGCCTCTACCGACTACATGAAGCTGTTCGCCGAGCAGATCCGCCAGTGGGTTCCATCCAAGGAATTCAAAGTGCTGGGCACCGACGGTTTCGGCCGTAGCGACAGCCGCAAGAAGCTGCGTCACTTCTTCGAAGTCGACCGTAAGTTCGTTGTGTTGGCAGCCCTGGAAGCCCTGGCTGACCGTGGCGATATCGAACCTAAAGTGGTGGCCGAGGCCATCGTCAAGTTCGGCATCGATCCAGAAAAACGCAACCCACTGGACTGCTGAGGAGAATTTTCGTGAGCGAACTCATTCGCGTACCTGACATCGGCAGCGGTGAAGGTGAAGTAATTGAACTGTTTGTGAAGGTCGGCGACCGTATCGAAGCCGACCAGAGCATCCTGACGCTTGAGTCGGACAAGGCCAGCATGGAAGTGCCTGCGCCGAAGGCCGGTGTCATCAAGAGCCTGAAAGTGAAGCTGGGCGACCGCCTGAAAGAAGGCGACGAACTGCTGGAGCTGGAAGTCGAGGGCGCCGCTGCGGCGCCTGAAGCGCCCGCCCCTGCCGCTGCCCCGGCCGCCGCTGAAAAGCCTGCCGCCGCACCGGCTGCCGAAGCGGCTCCCGCGCCCGCCGCTGCGCCTGCCGCGGCCACGGTCCAGGACATTCATGTTCCGGACATCGGTTCGTCGGGCAAGGCCAAGATCATCGAAGTGCTGGTCAAGGTCGGCGACACCGTCGAAGCCGACCAGTCGCTGATCACCCTGGAATCCGACAAGGCCAGCATGGAAATCCCATCGCCGGCCGCCGGTGTGGTGGAAAGCGTCGAGATCAAGCTGGAAGACGAAGTTGGCACCGGTGACCTGATCCTGAAGCTGAAAGTGGCCGGTGCTGCGGCACCTGCCGCGCCAGCCCAGGCTGCTGCGCCTGCGGCCAAGACCGAAGCTGCACCGGCTCCAGCCGCCGCGCCTGCCGCCAAGGCCGAGGCTGCCCCAGCCCCTGCCGCCGCTGCGCCGGCACCCAGCGGTGCCAAGGTGCACGCAGGCCCTGCGGTGCGTCAGTTGGCCCGTGAATTCGGTGTCGAGCTGTCGGCCGTCGGCCCAAGCGGCCCACATGGTCGTGTGCTCAAGGAAGACGTGCAAGCCTACGTCAAGGCCATGATGCAGAAGGCCAAGAACGCACCGGCCGAAGGCGCCACCGGCGGCGCGGGCATCCCGCCGATCCCGGCGGTGGACTTCAGCCGCTTCGGCGAAACCGAAGAAGTGGCCATGACTCGCCTGATGCAGATCGGCGCGTCGAGCCTGCACCGCAGCTGGCTGAACATTCCCCACGTGACTCAGTTCGACCAGGCCGATATCACCGAGCTGGAAGCTTTCCGCGTCGCGCAGAAAGCCGTGGCGGAAAAGGCCGGCGTGAAGCTGACCGTGCTGCCACTGCTGCTCAAGGCCTGTGCGCACCTGCTCAAGGAACTGCCGGACTTCAACGCCTCCCTGGCCCCAAGCGGCAAGGCTGTGATCCGCAAGAAATACGTGCACATCGGCTTTGCCGTCGACACCCCGGAAGGCCTGCTGGTACCGGTCATCCGCAACGTCGATCAGAAGAGCCTGCTGCAACTGGCTGCCGAAGCCGCTGCCCTGGCCGAAAAAGCCCGGAACAAGAAGCTCACCGCCGACGACATGCAAGGCGCCTGCTTCACCATCTCCAGTCTCGGCCACATTGGCGGCACCGGCTTCACGCCGATCGTCAACGCGCCGGAAGTGGCGATCCTGGGTGTTTCCAAGGCCACCATCCAGCCGGTCTGGGACGGTAAAGCCTTCCAGCCGAAGCTGATGCTGCCTCTGTCGCTGTCCTACGATCACCGTGTGATCAACGGCGCCGCCGCGGCACGCTTCACCAAGCGCTTGAGCGACTTGCTGGGCGACATCCGCACCATCCTGCTGTAACACCGGGCGGCCCTCCCTTGGGGGAGGGCCATTCGGCGCATCGTTTTCCGAGCGCCACGCTCGTACCTCAACCCCGTCCGTTTGGCGGGGCTTTTTTTTGCCTGGAATTCAGGCCGGGTATATGGGTATTGGATGTGCCGGCCTCATCGAGAGCAGGCTCGCTCCCACAATGGATTTGCGGTGCGGCACAGTACCTGAAACTGATGAAGCCCTGTGGGTGCTGTTCACTTAGGAAAAGTGGCGTTTTTTCAGAAATGGAAAGCGTCGTTTTTTGGAAAAATCTACTCGCCTTTTTCCGGGCAGGTGGTGTGTATATCCATTGCTGCGGTAACGGCTGCTGGCGGTTCCGCTCTTACAGCGGGTCACTTTTGAAGAGCCCGGAAGCCGGCCCAGTCAAAA
>NZ_JBDGLI010000023.1:0-108549 GCF_057655955.1 Pseudomonas sp. Soil_N_39 | reverse complement strand
ACTGCGGTGCATGCACATGTTTCAACGGACCGGGTAATCAAGGCCGCCAAAACGAAAAGACCTTGAAAGGGATGGCCCTTACGGCGGGTCACTTTTGAAGAGCGCAAAAGTAACCAAAACGCTTTTGCCCGGTATGACTCACCCACATGGGTTACAAATCAGTTCACGCACATAGGTAACAGTTTTTAACTGGCATGGTCGATTTCGCGAGGATTTGACCATGCCTTGGAGAGAGCTGAAACCTATGGACCTCAAAGTGATGTTCATCGCTGAATATCTGTCTGAAAAGCACAGCTTTAGCCGGCTGTGCCAGGACTATCAGATCAGCCGAAAGACCGGCTACAAGTGGGTTGAGCGCTATGAACTGGAGGGGCCCAGTGGGCTCGACGAGCGCAGTCGCCGACGGCACAACCAAACCTATGTGGTGCCGCTGGTTGTGAGACAAGCAATCATTGAGCTTCGCTCTACTGGCGAGACGGTTCCGGGGCCTAAAAAGATCCAGAGCGACCTGATAAAGCGTTTTCCGGGGCAGGATCCGCCGTCGAAAACGACCATCTACAACATCCTTAAGACAGCGGACTTGATCGCGCCTCGGCCGTTGCGCCGGCGTGTCGCTGTCTACCCCAAACCTTTGCGTAAGGCCGAAACGCCTAACCAGCTCTTCAGTGCAGATTACAAAGGCCAATTTCTCACCGGCGCGGGTGTCTGGTGCTATCCGCTGACGATCATGGACCATGCCAGTCGCTTCTTACTTGCCTGCGAGAGCATGGCTAACACCAATCTCAAGGAGACCCAGCAAACCTTCGAGCGCGTTTTTCGGGAATATGGGATGCCTGAGCGCATCCGCACCGATAACGGCGTGCCGTTTGCCAGTACGGGTCGTGCCGGGCTGTCGCAGTTGTCAATCTGGTGGCTACGCCTTGGGATTATCCCCGAGCGAATTGAGCCCGGTCGGCCAGATCAAAATGGGCGTCATGAGCGTATGCACCGGACGTTGAAAAGTACGCTTCCCAAACCACCAGCCGTTGCCTGGGAGGCCCAGCAAAAACACTTTGATCGATTTATGCAGCACTACAATCACGAGCGGGGACACGAGGCGCTTGGCCAGAAAACCCCGGCCTCCTGCTATACACCCTCAACCCGAGCTTACCCGGAAAAATTACCGGAAATGGGGTATGCGAGCCATGTTGAGTGTTACCTGGCTGATAGTTGCGGAATCATTAGTCGAGATGGTCTGCGGATATACGTGGGGAACCTGCTCAGGCATCAAACTATTGGAATGGAGATGATCAAAGACGGAGTATGGAATGTGATCTTCGGCCCGGTGATCCTAGGTCACGTCAATGCCAGGGACGCAAAGAACGGCTACGTTTCAATCAAAGTGTCACCTATGTGAATGCACTTTTTTGTAACCCATGTGGTTGTCCCGTACATGCCCCACCA
This sequence comes from Pseudomonas sp. Soil_N_39, assembly GCF_057655955.1. NCBI lineage: Bacteria > Pseudomonadati > Pseudomonadota > Gammaproteobacteria > Pseudomonadales > Pseudomonadaceae > Pseudomonas > Pseudomonas sp. Soil_N_39. The sequence continues at coordinate 107,106 of NZ_JBDGLI010000023.1, read as the reverse complement.
CTTGGTGCCTCGCCTAGGCTCGGCATGCCCTCACTCCGGCATTGCTCCGTGGGCCCGCCGCGAAGGGCCATCCATGGCCCAGCGCGGCTATCCCGGCATCCATGCCGGGATGCCCACTCCACAATGCCTGCGTTCGGCCAGCGTGGTTTAACGGGGCGTCCAGATCAAGATCCAAAGCAAAGCAAAGCAAAGCAAAGCAAAGCAAGAGCGGTAGCATATCCAGCATCCATGTGGCTGAGCACCGCTATCGCGAGCAAGCTCGCTCCCACATGGGATCTTCTGCAGCAACAAAACTCATGTACACCGAAAACCCACTGTGGGAGCGAGCTTGCTCGCGATGACGCCGGCACATCCAACATCACCGCAAGCTGACACACCGCCTTCGCGAGCAAGCCCGCTCCCACAGGAGAAACGCGATCACCCAGAACCAGGTCGGCTATCAGGCCGCCTCGTGGTGGACGTTGATCTCGGACGCCCCGTTAACCACGATGCCTTCGTTCAGGCATGCCGAGCCTAGGCGAGGCACCGAGTGGTCGGGCAAAAGCGTTTTGGTTACTTTTGACTGGGCCGGCTTCCGGGCTCTTCAAAAGTGACCCGCTGTAAAAGCGGAACCATAAGCAGCCGTTACCGCAGCAACGGATATACACACCAACCCTGAAATCAAGCATCCCAAGGGACTACCGCGTCAACGTCAATGGCATAACGCTCAATAGCCTCGGCACAGACACTGGCGTCCAGACGCCCCTCATGCACCAATGCAGTCAGCGCACTCAAGACAATCTGGTGGCGATCCACTTCGAAGAACCTGCGCAACTGGTCGCGGGTATCGCTACGGCCAAACCCGTCGGTCCCGAGTACCGTGTACCGGACATCAAGATAACTGGCGATCAACTGCGGCAAGGCGCGAACGTAGTCCGTGCTGGCAATGATCGGCGCCGAGTCGTTGAGCGACGCCTGCAAATGGCTGCAGCGCGAAGGTTGTCCAGGATGCAATCGATTCCAGCGCTCCACTTCCCGGGCATCACGTGCCAACTCGGTGAAGCTGGTCACGCTCCAGACCTGACTGTCGATACCCCAATCGCTCGCCAGCAACTCGGCGGCGGCAATCACTTCACGCAGGATGGCGCCGGAACCCAACAACTGAACACGCCCACGCGCCCCCTCGACTTCATACCGGGCGAACCGATACATGCCCTGGATAATGGCCTGTTCGACGCCTTCAGGAAGGTTGGGCTGCGGGTAGTTCTCGTTCATCAAGGTGACGTAATAAAACTCGTCCACCTGACGCTCCAGCATCTGGCGCATGCCGTGATCCAGGATCACCGCGAACTCGCCGGCGAATGCCGGATCGTAGGCCCGGCAATTGGGGACCATCGCCGCCATCAGATGACTGTTGCCGTCCTGGTGCTGCAGACCTTCGCCCCCCAATGTCGTGCGGCCTGCGGTGGCCCCGAGCAGAAAACCGCGGGCCCGTTGATCCGCCGCCGCCCAGATCAGGTCGCCGATGCGCTGGAAGCCGAACATCGAGTAATAGATGTAGAACGGCAGCATCGGCAAACCATGTACCGAATAGCTGGTCGCCGCCGCAACCCAGGAACTGATCGCCCCTGCCTCGCTGATGCCCTCTTCGAGAATCTGGCCGTCCAGCGCTTCCCGATAGCTCAGGATCGAACCGATGTCTTCCGGCTCATATCGCTGCCCCACGCTGGAGTAAATGCCGATCTGCTTGAACAGGCTGGCCATGCCGAACGTACGCGCTTCATCCGCCACGATCGGCACAATGCGCGGGCCCAGTTGTTTGTCCCGCAGCAAACCACTGAGCATTCGAACGAACGCCATGGTGGTGGACATTTCCTTGCCTTGGGCACCGATGGCAAACCCGCCATAGCTACTGACGTCAGGCACCGCCAATGGTTCGGCAGTCGAAGGGCGCGATGGCATGTACCCACCCAATGCACGACGACGCTCATGCAGATAGCGCATTTCAGCACTGTCTTCAGCGGGTTTGAAGAAGCTCAACGAGGCGGCCTGTTCATCGGTCAACGGCAGGTTGAAACGATTGCGGAACGCGATCAGCGCCTCCCTGTCGAGCTTCTTCTGCTGGTGCACGGTCATCTTGCCCTGCCCTGCATCGCCCATGCCGAAGCCCTTCTTGGTCTGCGCCAGAATCACAGTGGGTTTGTTGCCTTCGAGCAGCGCGCTTTGATAGGCGGCGAAGATCTTCACCATGTCGTGACCGCCACGCTTCAGGCGGTCGATCTGTTCATCAGTCAGGCCCTGTGCCAACTGCGCCAACGCCTCGTTCTGACCAAAAAAATGTTCACGGTTAAAGCGCCCGTCTTTTGCCGCAAACGTCTGGAACTGCCCATCGACGGTGCTGGATAACGCCTTGACCAGTGCGCCATCTGTATCGCGCGCAAACAAACTGTCCCAGTCGGACCCCCAAACCAGTTTGATGACGTTCCAGCCTGCACCACCAAACAACGCCTCCAACTCGTCGACGATGCGACCATTGCCACGCACCGGCCCGTCCAGCCGTTGCAGGTTGCAATTGACCACCCAGACCAGATTATCCAGCCCTTCCCGGGCGGCCACCGTCAGTGCCGACATGCTTTCCGGCTCATCCATTTCCCCGTCGCCAAACACGCCCCAGACGGTTCGCCCGGCGTTGTCTTGCAGGCCGCGATGCTCCAGGTAACGCATGAAACGCGCCTGGTAGATCGAGCTGATCGGACCAATGCCCATGGAGCCCGTCGGAAACTGCCAGAAGTCCGGCATCAACCAAGGATGCGGGTAACTCGACAACCCTCGGGCCCCCTTGGCGCGTGCGCCGATCTCTTGGCGATAATGCAGCAGGTCCTGTTCTTCCAGGCGTCCCTCGAGGAACGCCCGAGCATAGACCCCTGGCGCCGAGTGCGGCTGATAGAACACCAGATCGCCACCGCGCCTTTCGGTTCGCGCTTTGAAGAAATGGTTGAAGCCTACTTCGAACAAATCCGCCGCGCTGGCATAACTGGCGATATGGCCGCCCAATTCGCCATAGGCGTGGTTGGCCCTGGCAACCATGGCCAACGCATTCCAGCGCATGATCGAGGCCAGCCGCTCTTCGATGGCCAGGTCCCCTGGAAATACCGGCTGGCGCTCGACACCGATGGTATTGATGTAAGGCGTGCCATGGCTGGGCCGCCAACCGAGGTCCGAGGCGCTTGCCACCGCCACTAGCATGTCGAGGATCTGCTTGGCCTGTGCCGTGCCGCTATGGGTGATAACCGACAGCAAGGCGTCCCGCCACTCAGCAACTTCTTGAGCATCTTCAGTGCTCTGGCCCGGCCATTGGGCATGAATATCGGACAGGTTCATGGGCATCTCCTGCAAATGTCGGGCAACGCTTCAAGGTGGCGCGAATAGCTCAATCGGGCGAGTTTTTTGACGTGCTCTACCGCATCAATGACGGAGCGCTCGGCCCAGTTGCCTTGCCCTATCTGGTAGATGCACGGATGGCCAATGGAAAGATTGTTTAACAGATACTCCTCAAGTACACCGCAAACGAGAAAGCTGTAATCACACCCCGTTACGTGTACTTCAACACACCTGTCAGTCCCGATATCCGGAGGTTCAACCTGCACCAGTGCAATATTGTCAAAACAGCTGAAGCCATGATGCATCAGATCAATATGATCACTGTCCATTGCGGACACTACGACAACGATGTGCGTACAGTTCGAAGGCTCACGCATCCACTTTATGGTTTTAGAACCACAGTCGGCAGATCGGCTCATGGGTTTGGCCTTTCTATTTGGGTAATCGATTCAGCCATGAATGGCGATGACTTTTGCTAGCTGAAACAGCGTTCCTGCAACCCGCTTTTCACCAGTGTCCGCGTCACCGATAAAATCTCTTCCACCTGTTTATCGATCGCTGCATGGGAGGCTGCGTCTCCCAGTTTGAGGACACGCAGTGGGTGACCGCAGACTGATCCCAGCCAGGTGAAACGGGGTATCGGGCTGGCTTCGACATCCAGTAAAAAACAGCCTTTGGATACGCCGTGCAGCAGTTGGCCGGCCCGGCAGGTGGTCGCCGGCGCCGACGCTATTGGGTTGGACCCAAATTGCAGCCAGTCGAGCATAAACGCCCTGGATTGCTGGACCACCAGATAAGCAACCTGGTCCCAGTCGTCGATCTCCATATGCAACTGGTCAATCATGTATTTGGGCAAAGCGGCGCTGGTCACGATGACGACCCGGGTATCGGCCAGCGGTTCTTTCACCCAGATTGCAGACTGCGATATCGCATGCATGGTGGTACTCCCGGCGTGATTCGTGAGCCTGGCTGACATAATCCCTTGTGGGAGCGAGCTTGCTCGCGATAGCGATTGTCAGTTACTTCTGTAGACACTGAACCAACGCAATCGCGAGCAAGCTCGCTCCCACAGGGGCTCCCCACAGGAAACTCCAAGCAGTTCTACACTTAGCCGTTACGAAACAGGAAGCTGTAGGCATTCAGCGCCGGTGCTCCACCCAAGTGTGCGTAAAGCACTTTGGAACCTTCGGGAAATTCACCACGACGCACCATTTCAATCATGCCATGCATCGATTTACCTTCGTACACCGGATCTGTCAGCACCCCTTCAAGGCTGCCGCACAGTCGGATGGCTTCCAACGTACCTTCGTTGGGCAAGCCATATTCCGGGTAGGCGAAACGCGTATCGAGCACCACATCCTCTTCCGTAATCTCGCGACCCAGCTCCACCAGCTCAGCCGTGTGCCGGGCGATGCGCAGGATCTGTGCCTTGGTCTGTTCCGGCTTGGCCGAAGCATCAATACCAATCACATGCTTGGAACGACCGTCAGCCGCGAAACCGACAACCATGCCCGCCTGCGTACTACCGGTCACCGAGCAGACCACGATGTAATCAAACTTGAAGCCCAGTTCTTTTTCCTGCTGCCGTACTTCTTCGGCAAAGCCGACGAAACCGAGGCCACCATACGGGTGCTCGGAACAACCCGCCGGAATCGGAAACGGTTTGCCCCCCTGCGCCACGACATCGCTCATGGCCTTTTCCCAACTTGGCCGGATACCAATATCGAAACCTGCTGCGTCAAGCCGCACGTCAGCGCCCATGATCCGCGACATCTCGATGTTGCCTACCCGGTCATACACCGCGTCGGAATAGTTCACCCAATTTTCCTGCACCAATACGCACTTCATGCCCAGGTGGGCAGCGACCGCAGCGACCTGGCGAGTCTGGTTCGATTGAATGCCACCGATGGAAACCAGCGTATCGCAGCCTTGCTCGAGCGCTTCGGGAATGAGGTATTCGAGCTTGCGTGTCTTGTTCCCACCAAAGGCCAGGCCACTGTTGCAGTCTTCACGTTTGGCATACAGCTCCACCTTGCCCCCCAGATGTTTACTGAGGCGCTTCAAAGGCGTGATGGGAGAAGGACCAAAGGTCAACGGATAACGTTCAAAACGATTCAGGTTCATGACTCTGCTCCTTGATATGGGATATCCAAGCGCCAGACCGAAAGGGAAAAGACCGCATTCCAGGCTCTTTCCGGAGGGGCTTCGATGAGTTCAATATTAAGAAGAATTCGAAAAATATGTGTTGCAAGTTTCCATCAATTGGAAAAACATAATTTCCATGAAGGCACATCAAACATACTTTTAATGCGTGGAATTCAATATGAGAGCAACAAACGCTCACAAGAACCCGGGCGCCACGGTCCCGGTGCCGCATCCATTGGATCGAACCGACCGCGCTATTCTCAAGGTCCTGCAACGGGATGCCTCCATCTCCAACGTGGCGCTCGCAGAGAAGGTGAAACTGAGTGCCCCGGCCTGCCTCAGGCGCGTCGAACGACTCAAGCAGGTCGGCCTGATCAAGAACATCGTCGCACTGCTGGACAATGAAGCGCTGGATGCGGGGATGGTGGTCTTGATCGGTGTAGTGCTGGACCGCTCCACACCGGAATCCTTCGCCGCATTCGAGGCGGCCGCGCAAAAAGTGTCCGGCTGCATGGAGTGCCATGTGGTGACGGGGGAGTTCGACTACTTCATGTTGCTGCGCACCAAGGACAGCAACAGTTTCAACCGGCTCCACGCGGAGCAATTGCTTTACCTGCCTGGGGTTCGTCAGATTCGCTCGTTCATGGGGTTGCGCCAGGTCTTGTCGACAACCCACATCCCCCTTTGAGGCTCCACTCAGGTCGCCTTGACCCACAGCCTCAGCGCCAACCTTTTTGCAATGGATTGGGGCAGGCGCAGAAAAACTGACGCGACTGAATGCGTTGGCAATCCAGCTGCTAAGCTCAATTTCGCTCCAGACCACAACCAATAACAATGTTAAAGAAAGGTAAGGCAGCATGACCACGGCACAGTCTCCGGCAACGTCCGCGAAATGGCGCTTCAAGTTAGGCATCGCCATTCTTTGTCTAATGCTCACGTTGTGGTTGTTGGTGCCGCTGGCCGCGGCCGCGGATGTGCCCAGCGCCACCATCGCGGCGATCACCGGTGCCCTGTTCATCATCAACAAGGTGCTGTTGCTGCTGGTCATCGCCGTGATGGGCAAGGCGGGTTTTCAAGAGCTCAAGCAGCATGTGTTCAGCTATGTGTCAGGCCTTGTGCCCAGCGCTGAGCAGGAGGTCAGCGTCACCCGCCACCGTATTGGCCTGGTGATGTTCTGCTTGCCGTTGGTGTGCTCCTTTCTCGAACCCTATGTCGATACCCTGGCGCCCGGTCTGCGCCCCAATAGCTGGGCATTGCAACTGCTCGGCGATGCACTGCTGGTTGGCAGCTTCTTCGTACTGGGTGGCAATTTCTGGGAGAAATTGCGCGCGCTGTTTATCCGTACCGCACGGGTCACTGCCACTGACCCGGTCTGAGCCAACGCCCCGGATCGCCTCTCCCCGGCGCGCTGCCAGTTTTTCTTGAGTTGCCATGACTTACAGGTGCCGACATGCCCGAAACACAGAACTCGCCAGTTTCCGTCGAACCTGAGCGCCAAACTGAACCGCCTCCTGAAAAGCCTGCGCCAGCCAATCCGCTGCGGCGCATTGCGCTAGGCGTCACGGTGTTGATCGCCGTGCTGTTTACCCTCTCCATTTTTATGGAGCGGCGCACGCCCTCGACGTCGCAAGCCGTGGTGCAAGCCTATGTGGTGGAAATGGCTGCCGAGGTGGGTGGCCGTGTGACAGAGATTGCGGTGCTCGACAATGCCCGGGTGAAGGCCGGCCAGGTGCTGTTTCGTATCGACCCGCAACCCTACAAGCTTGTCGTCAGCGAAGCTGAAGCACGGCTGGAGGAAACCGGCCAGACATTGGGTGCCAGTACCGCCTCGGTGGATGCCGCCCAGGCACAGCTGGTGTCGGCGCGTGCACAGCGCGACAACATACGCGAGCAAGCCCGGCGAGTGAATCAATTGGTCGAGCGCGGTGTGTTCGCCCCCGCCCGCCAGGATGAAGCCAAAGCCTCGCTGAGCTCCGCCGAGGCGGCCGTGAGCAAAGCCCAAGCCGACCTGGAACGATCGCGCCAGCAATTAGGGCCCAAAGGCAACGACAACCCGCAATTCAAACAAGCCCTGGCGGCGCTGGAAAAAGCCCGGTTAGATCTGGTGCGTACCGAAGTCATTGCACCGGCCGATGGCGTGATCACCCATCTCCAGCTCGCCGTTGGCCAGGTCGTCAGCGCTGGCCAACCGGCACTGACCTTCATCGACAGAACTACCGTATGGGTGTCTGCCGCCTTCAAGGAAAACAGCCTGGAACATGTGCAGGCTGACGACCCGGCGGAACTGGTGTTCGATGTATTGCCAGGTCGCGTGTTCAAAGGCCGCGTTGAAAGCGTGGGTTGGGGCGTCGCGCAACAGGACAGCAGCAACGCAGCCCTGCCCTCGGTGCGCAACGAGAGTGGTTGGGTGCGCGACCCGCAGCGCTTTCCAGTTCGCCTGATAGTGGAGGAACCTCACCCGATCGGCCCGCGTTATGGCTCACAGGTAACCGTGGTGATCTATACCGATGACAACCCCATGACTAACGCACTGGGGGCATTCATGACACGCCTGGGCGCCTGGCTGAACTATGTCAATTGATCGGCAAGTTGCGCTGGAGCTGCTGCGAATCAAACGCCAGGGATTGCGCGTCGCCCTGGCAGTGACCGTGGGCTTGTGCACGGGTCTGCTCCTGGACGACATTTTGCCTTTTCTCGCGCCGCTGTTCGCCATCCAGTTCCTCTTGGCCAACCGCCGTGCGCCAGCGCTATCTCAGGGATTGACAACGTTGCTGGTGTGCATGCTGGCCGGCGCGCTGCTGGTGTGTATTACCGGCATGCTCGGTGAGCGGCCGTGGGTGCTCCTGCCGGTGCTGTGGCTGTTCTATTTCGCCTGTTTTACCGCGCAAGGCCAACAACTGGGCGGCGCGGGACCGGCGCTGATGCTGGTCATTGCCATTGTGGTGCCGACGCTCGATATCGTGCAGCCTGATCTGGGCGAGTCCATCGTGCTAGTGCTGGTCAAGGCGGTCAGCCTGGGTTTGCTGCTGACTTGGGGCGCCCATGCGCTGCTGCCCGACCCTGCAAGTGAACACACCGACCCGCAAATCCCCCAGCCACGCGAGCTGACGCGGGTGATTCATCAGGCCATGGCCAGCGCGGCGATTCTGCTGGCCATGATTGCCCTGTGCCTGAGCGACCCGCGACTGGCCACGGCGATGGTCGTCCCCATCACGGTGGCCTCGTTGCTTAGCCAGTTTTCCCTTGGCATGAGCAGCCGCACCGCCCTTGGCCTGGTGATGGTCAACCTGCTGGGCGGGGTGGTGGCTTCCCTGGCCTTCACGCTGTTCGAACTGCGGCCGACCCTATGGCTGGTGGCGCTGATCCTGCTGCTGGTAAGCCTGCTGTTTGCCGGCCGAGCCGCCATGGGTAACGCCGCTGGCAAAGTATTCGGCGGGGGGCTCATGACCTTCCTTATTCTGTTCGGGCTCGGTGTATCACCGTTGCCGACAGAAACGCCCCAGCTGTTTTCCACCCGTATTGCCTACGTGCTATTTGCGGTTGTCTATGCCATTGGCCTGGCCACGCTGCTGTGGCCAAGCACCCATGCCGGCCGAGGCGACCAGTGCCCAGCGCAGCCGATCGTCGACCAGTAGTCTCTGCGGTCCGGTGTTCACCGCTTACTCAGCGAAGCCTCAAGAGGAATATCGAGAGTAAAGGTTGCGCCCTGTCCAACTCCGTCGCTATGCACCGTCAAGCTGCCACCCATTTCCTGCGCGGCCAGCGCGCAGCTGTGCAGGCCGAAACCGTGACCGTCTTTGCGCGTCGTGAAGCCATGGGAAAAGATACGCGGCAGGTGCTCAGGCGCAATCCCATTGCCGTTGTCGGCCACCGTGATACGCAATACCTGCCCTTCAGCGAGGGAGGCGCTGAGCGTGACACATGGGCTGCGATCGATCACGCCGTCCAACGCCTGCTTGGCATTACCGATCAGGTTCACCAGAATCAGCAGCACCCGGTGCCGGTCCAACGGCAACAGGGGCAAGTCGGCGATGTCCTTGACCATCGTCACCTCCTGGCGGGCCAGCAATCCAGCACTCATGCGCAAGGCATCGTCGATCAACGCTGCGACCGGCACTGTCTCGACAATACTGACGGCAACGGCATAGGACTGTTGGGCCGCGACAATGGTTTTGATGTGGTCAATGCCCTTGGTGAGTTGTCCGAGTTCTTCGATGATGCTCTGTTGCTCTGCCGCCACCACCCCCGCCAGCTTGAGCAGGTAGTCGGGCAGCATCTTTCCCTTGTGGTCTTTGGTGAGAAAGTCGCTCAGGTCGTGAACGTGTTCGTTCATCAACTGAGCCACCTTGCCCAGTCCCCGGGCTTTGGAGGTGCGCATCTGGCTGCTGACCAGTTCTGCCGATACGTTCACGCTGTTGAGGACGTTGCCGACGTTGTGCAGCACCGTCGTGGCGATTTCGGCCATGCCCGCCTGACGGGATTTTGCATGCAGTTCGGTTTGCACCTGGCTCATGCGCAGCGCCGCGCGTACGCGCGCCTTGAGTTCCAGCGGCGAAAAGGGTTTGGCAATATAGTCATCGGCACCACTCTCCAGCCCGGAGACGCAGGCCTCGCTACCGCCGCGGGCGGTCACCAGGATCACGGGCAAATGGGCAAAACCGGCGCTGGCCTTGATTCTGGCTGTCAGGCCAAAGCCGTCGAGCTTGGGCATCATCACATCCGAAACCACGACATCAATGGGTCGAAGCTGCAGCAGTGCCCAGGCCTGCTCCCCATCAGTTGCGGTGGCGACGATGTAATCGTCTCGCAAAAGCTCGCTGAGATAGCCCAGCATTTCCGGGCTGTCGTCGACCACCAGTACTCTGGATCGCGAGGCATGTTCCGGGAGCTGCTCGTCGTCGGCGCCTTGGGGCGAAGCTCGATCGTTGCGACTGCCACTGTGGCCGTCGTCGAAACGCAGGTGGCGCTGCTCGGTTGCGCTTGTCGTGCTCGGTGACGATCGCTGCTGCATAGGGCTGGCTTCGGTCGGCATGGTGTTCTGCTCAACCCCCAGCGGCAGTCGAACAAAGAAGCACGAACCCCGTCCGGGCTCGCTGCTGACACCGACTTCCCCCCCCATCAGTTCGACCAGATCCTTGACCAGGGCCAGACCAATGCCTGTACCGCTGTAGTGGCGCGTGGCGGAATTGTCGATCTGGGAAAAACGCTGGAACAGCAGCGGCAGTTTGTCAGGCGCGATGCCAATCCCCGAGTCTTGCACCGCGAGCTCAAATCGCTCGCCATCGAACGGCGTGACTGCCAGGTGCACGGTGCCGCCAGCAGGCGTGAACTTAATGGCATTGCTCACCAGGTTGAGAAGAATCTTCTCGAAGTGTTGGGGGTCCAGAAACACCGTACCCAGCGCGGGATCGATGCTGCAGGTCAAGGTGCAGCCTTTGCCCGCGGCCACCATGGCGGCGTCCTCGGCCAGAACACCCACCACCTTGTTCAAGTCAATGGGTGTTGGACACAGCTCAAACTTGCCCGCTTCGGCCTTGGAAAAATCGAGGATGTCGTTCACCCGGTTCATCAAGCGCAGGGCGTTGCGTTGGGCGCGGTCGATTTGCACATGCCAGTCCGCTGGCGGGGTAGTCGCCGCCGAGAGCTGCTCCAAGGGGGCGAGAATGAGGGTCAAGGGGGTGCGCAACTCGTGGCTGACCGTGGCAACGAAATCGCTCTTTGCCTGGTTAGCCGTCTCGGCCTGGTTGCGCGCCTGAATGAGTTCGATGGCCTGCGCCTCCAGTACCTCGGTCTGGTGGTGCAGCGTGTCGGTCCGTTCGGCGACCATTCTCTCCAAGGAGGCCTGGACTTGCTGGCGTTCGGCCTCGGCCTCGGCCTCCAGCACCCGGATGCGCAGGGCGTTCTCCTGGAACACCCGTACGGCGCGGGTCATGATGCCAATCTCATCGCCGCGTCCGGCGCTGGCGATCTCGGCGTTCAGGTCGCCAGCCGCAAGCCGGCGCATGACCGAGGCCAGGGCCACGATGGGCTGCGCGACGAATCGCGACGTACTCCAGGCGATGGCGCCGGCCAGCAGAATGGCGACGGTGCCGGCAACGATCGTCGCAAGCATGCTGCGATCATTGTGGATCAAGGCGTCGGAGCGTGCTTGGCCAGCGAAGCGCGCCACCAACAGGCCGGCGCTCCGTGCCTCGTCGCGAACCTGGTCGCGTGCGTCGCTCAAGGCACTGCTCGCTTGATGGAACCTGGCGAATGCCGCCCGGTAGCCGGCAATCTGATCGCTGACCGTCAGGGACGTAGCCTTGGCCTGCAGCCCCACGGACGCAGGGAGAACCCGAGAGAGCCGGGAGAGTTCGTCCAGGATATGGCTGACTGAGCCGGCGACCTCGGCCGACGGTGACAGGCGAAACGACAAGGTCTGCGCCTCCAGGGTGGCAACACGCTCGGCGAAACGCTTGGACAACGCGGCGGCATTTCGCAGCAGACCGGTTGCTGCCTGAATGTCGCTGGCGTCATGGGCGACGTGTCCATCCACGTCACCCAACATTGCCTCGAGGCGCTCGGCCATATCCCCGACGGTGGCGAGATACCGCAAAGCCTCGCCTCCCCGAAGCTTGGGCGCTTCGCCAAGGTGCTCGACCGCCAGGCTGGCAGCAGCGAGCGCCGTCGCCAATTGCTCCAGGGCCTCTCTCTCCTGCGGCGCTCCCATCAACTCGTGCAATTGCTCGACCACAGGCTGGAGCGCCGCGCTGGCGTTCCGCGCCGCAGTAGCGGCCTCCCCGTCACCGGTCACCAGCATCCTGGCCACATTGGCGGTGATGATCCGTTCGCCATTGCGCAGGATATCCAGGATGCGATGGGCGCTTTCGATGTTGCTCACCCGCGCCTCGTGCTCCACGGTGCGGGACTCAAGCCCTTTCAACCCATCGGCGATGCCCTGTTCGACGAGGATCGTCGCCTCTCGCATCCGGCCGTAGTGGGCTGTCATGTTCTCCGTTTCGCCGTCCATGGTCAGGCTCGCCGCCCGCAAGGCGGCGATCGCCGCAGCGAGCCGTTCCAGACTGCCCTTGAGCGATTGCGCCTCGGCCACCGCAATGGCGGAGAGGCCGTCGATCGCCGTCGCCACCATGCCTTCGGCCTGGGACAGGCTTTCCTGGTCGCGGGTAGCGATGAAGTTTTCCACCCGCCCGGTGGCCCCGTTGACCGAAGCCAGGATTTCCGCGGAATGGCTGGCGGAATCCACCGCACGTACCATGCCGCGCAGGCCGTAGAGGTTCACCAGCGACACCGCCAGCATCAGGAACACCAGCGCGGCGACCGCCAGGCCAATCCTGACGGCAATGGGCCTGTCCGTAGCGGGTCGGAATGTCGACATGGCGCCTCGCCTCCCGTGCGCCACTACTGCTTCGTCACCTCCGGCAAAGGCGTCGGCGGCGCCGTCTTGTTGATGGCCGCGTCGATCATCGCCACAACGGAAGCCTGGTCATAGGAAGGATTGGCAGCGCCGCCCACCGGCATCGTGGCGAGCCAGGCGTCCAGGTCTTTCCCATCGATACGCACCAACGGCACTTCGACGAACTTCGGCACCTGCTTGCCCGCCAAGATCTGCTGGGCCACCCAGAACCCCACCTGGGAGACGCTTGGGGAGGCAGAAACGGAGACCGTCTCGTAGCCATTGGCATCGCGCTCCTGTTTCCACAGGGCAAGTTCATCCTGACGATTTCCCATCACGATGATCGGCAAAGGGCGTCCTGCCGCCTTGAATGCCATGGCCGCGCCATAACCGTCGCCCCCTTGAGTCGCGACGGCATCAATGCTGGGCAGCGACGGCAGCGCCAGCGCCACCTCCTTGCGTGCGACGGAAGCGGTCCAGTTCCCGTACACAGTCTTGGCGAACTTCAGGCCCGGATAGTCGCTGGCGGCCTTGCGAATGCCGTCGCTGATGTTTTTATCCGTGGCATCGCCGGCAATGCCGCGGATCTCCAGCAACGTGCCGTTACCCTTGAGGCGCTCGGCGATATAATCGATTTCCACGCGGCCCATGGCGGACCAGTTGTAATCCACGGTATAGACGCAGCTTTCGGTGACGAGGCTGGCCATGACCACCACCACGATGCCGGCGTTGCAGGCGTCGCGGATCACCCCGTTGAGGGCGGTGTCGGACGCGGCCAGGACGACGATGGCGTTCACGCCCTTGACGATCAAGTCCTGGATATGGGCCGCTTGTTCCGACGCCGAGTTATTCGCGCTGACCACCGGAGCCTCGCGGATCAAGCCATCCTTTTGCGCCTGGACCGCGATCTCCTGCCAGTTTCGCACCATCACCTTGCGAAAATCGCTGCCTGCGTAGGAGTTGCTGAAGGCGATGCTATGGCTTGCGGTAGGGGCGCGGGCGATGCCACCGTCGGCAGCCAGGGCTGGATGGGCGGCAACCATTGCCAGCCCGGTCACGCAGCCAGCGAAGCGCCACAAGAGTTTGTGGATCGGTTTGGTGTTCATGTTGTTCTCCATCGTGCTTGGGGATTACCAAAAGTCATCCACCTGCACCTGCCGACAGCCTGGATCGACTGCTTGATCTGGTTTGGAGAAGTCGGCCTGCAGATTGGAGATTCGACCCTGTGAAGTTTGGAGCAGGCATTCAACTTGAGCTCGTAGTCGGACGGCCGCTAGCGGCCAGACCAAAAACCTCACGCAAATGCTCACGAACTGACGATGGGGCGCCCAGGGATCAAAATGCGCCGATGGGCACCTGTTACCAGATGGCTCATTCGGTCACTCCAACAGTAGAACCGGGCATGTAGTACTAGACACATACAGACTCCTTTCCTTGGCGGTCGATCATTGAAACCCGTAGATTGCCTGCAGTGGCAATGAGCATAGTCGCAACGTGCCCGATTCGCTCGCGGTCGTGGAGGATTTCAGAATGGACCTCTTTTCAGAGATCCATTTGTGCACACAGCGCTCTCAGCCTTAGGGGCAGCCAGCCAGAGGCCAACCGACGCGCGCCGCGCGCAGGAGGCTGGCCTTGACGACCAAGCGGTGAAAGGGGGCGATCACGAAAATGTAGACCCGGCCCAGACGGTTGTGGCATTGGACCACGGTTGAAAGAACGAGTTGGCGACTGCCTTCTGGCTCTGCCCCTTCAGAACATAGGATCGATATCCGGAAGTCGAGGTGCTTGTCGTCCTCGCCCAACACGATTTCAGTCTGGTTCGTGCTGTAGACCTTGAAGACGCCAACCCGATCAGCAAGGGTTGCCAAATGTTTGGCTGTCTTGAGACCAAAACAGGCAACGATAGTGTCTCGGATGTTCAAGAGCCATCCGATCCAGGATGGCTGATGGGAAAAGATGAATCGAGCCAGCAAATCTGGATTGCCGGATGTGCCCGCAGGGAGCCGAATCGCAAAAGCGTCCGCCAGGTTCATCGACTGGTAAAGATGGGTGATGCCGGACCTCGAAGGGACTGGCACCGCCTTAATGAGCTCAAATTCTTGGGGCATCGGGGTTCTCTCCTGAGTTCCAACTACCAATTAGACGACCTGCCATGTCGCGCTTCCTGTTGGAAGGCGCGCACTTCTCCTTGTCGGATACTGAGCCCGATCAAGGCATCATAGAGCGCTTGCTGTCCTGTGGGTAGAACAGGCAGCAAGGTCGCACGGCGCTTGTCGGCATCGAACCAGGATTCAACCAACCATCCCACCAGATAGCGAAGACTTTGTACGCACCTTGCTCACCGCTTGGGAAGAAGACTACACGGAGCGCATGCTCGCTTATGCGGCCCAGGGTCGCAGCGCGGGCGAAATATTGAGACGCTACTTGAGTATTGCCGCTGAGAAGCAACCTGGACGGGAGGTTTCCATCCGAGCCTGGTCGCTGCACGACCCGTTGGTAGGCGAGTTCCACAGCGTGTTGACACAAGAAGACTGGACTTCGCGATACGGACGTGCCGCCGCTTGGTCCCTATGCCAGGCCAAGCGGAAGTGATTGGACAGGTGGCCCACCTGTGCCTGATTGGCGGTCAACAGGCCGGGCTGCGGCGTGATGCCGCTCGCTTCAACGGTTTCCTGCACCGAGCCTTTTCACTTTTCGAGGGGCGCTTGCACCGTGGCGGGCCTAAATCATGAAATCAACTGGATAACTGAATAAATAACGTTTGCGTGCCGCTGCAAATGTATGGGGTAGCGACGTCGCTACCCATCTATCGGGTCCTGGCGATCAAAGCGGCCTGCGGCGAAGAGCCAATGACTATAAAAGGTCGCTTCTCGGTGCTCCCAGTTCCTCAACGCTGATTTCACGCATGCGGAATTTCTGCACCTTACCGCTGACGGTCATGGGGAAATCGTCAACGAACTTGAAATGGCGCGGCGTCTTGAAGTGAGCGATCCGGCCTTTGCAGTAATCGCGCAGCTCGTCGGCGCTTGCCTGGTGCCCCTCATGCAACCTGACCCAAGCTACGATTTCTTCTCCGTAAACGTTGTCCGGCACGCCGATCACCTGCACGTCTGCCACCGAAGGATGGGTAAAGAAAAACTCCTCGATCTCTCGCGGATAAACGTTCTCGCCCCCTCGTATGATCATGTCCTTGTTGCGTCCGACAATCTTCAAGTACCCCGCCTCATCCATGATTGCCAGGTCACCGGTGTGCATCCAGCGCGCCTCGTCGATGGCGTCGGCGGTGGCTTCCCGGTTATTCCAGTAGCTCAGCATCACGCTGTAGCCGCGAGTACAAAGCTCGCCTATGTGCCCGCGTGGAACGATCCGATTGTGCTCGTCAACGACCTTGCTTTCCAGATGCGGTTGGGTGCGGCCGACGGTAGTGACACGGTGTTCAAGATCGTCGTCCGGCCCGGTCTGGGTGGAGACCGGGCTGGTCTCGGTCATGCCGTAGGCGATCTGAATCTCCTTGAGGTGCAGTTCCTCGATCACCCGCTTCATGACTTCGATCGGACAAGTGGAGCCGGCCATGATGCCCGTGCGCAGATTGCTCAAATCCAATGACTGACGCTCCGGGTGGTCGAGCATGGCAATGAACATGGTCGGTACGCCATACATGCCGGTCGCTTTCTCCTGTGCGGCGGCCCGCAGGGTATCCAGCGGATCGAAGGCTGCGCTGGGGTAGATCATCGTGGTCCCATGGGTGACACACCCCAGATTGCCCATGACCATGCCGAAACAGTGATACAGCGGCACGGGGATCACTAAGCGATCGTGCTCGCTGAGTTTCAGGCTTTCACCGACCATATAACCGTTATTCAGAATGTTGTGATGACTGAGAGTGGCGCCCTTGGGAAAGCCAGTGGTGCCGGAGGTGTACTGGATATTGATCGGGTCGTCGAACTGCAGTTGCTCGCTGCATTGCCGCAATTGCTCCGGAGCCACTTGTTCCGCCAGATCCAATAGTCTCTCCCATGACAACATACCTTCAGCCGGTGTGTCGCCGAGGCTGATCACGCCACGCAATTCAGGCAACCGGCCACTTTCCAGTGCCCCCACGGCGCAGCGCTGGAGCTCGGGCAGCAGATCATGAAGCATCGCGTGGTAGTTGGAAGTCTTGAAGGAATCGGCACAAATCAGCCAGCGGCACCCCGATTGCTTGAGCGTGTACTCAAGCTCGGTCAGCCGGTAGGCCGGGTTGATGTTCACCAACACCGCACCCACCTTGGCGGCCGCGAACTGGGTGATACACCATTGTGCGCAGTTCGGCGACCAGATGCCCAACCGCTCACCCGACCTGAGCCCCAGCGCGAGCAACCCTCGTGCGCAATCTTCCACCTCCTCGGCCAACTGTGCCCAGGTGTAACGCAGCCCTTGATGTCGCACGACCAAAGCTTCGCGATCGGTGAAGCATTCCACCGCTCGGTCGAACGCCGCGCCAATGGTCATCGCCAGTAAGGGTTTGGTCTGCGGTCCACAGGTATAACTGGGAACACTCATATCGAATCTCTCTATACGGTCCAGGTGTGCGCCGCGGGCCTACATCACACAGGCGCCCTTGTTGAATGGCTGCCCGCTTTGTTTTTAACGCGTGAATATCTGGGCGGTGGTGATCGCCATGTCACCACCCGGCAATTTGATGTTGCCGATCTGCTTCAGGCTGTCGGCATCAAACACCGCTATGTCGTTGAAGGTACCGGCCAGGTAGATTTTGCTGCCGGCCTTGTTAAAGGAGATGCAGTAGTAGGAATGATCCAGAGTGGCGGCCTGAAGTAGTTTTTTCTGCTTGATGTCGTACTTGGCCAGACGGTTGAGCACGCCGAACATCAGGTTGGGGTCCTTGGGGGAGCGCATGCCACTGAAATAGATTTCCGTCAGGGGACCGAAGTCGGTGGTTTCGGTCTTGCCGGTTTTCAGGTCGATGCTGAACAGCCCATAAAGGTATTCGGCCGTGGCCGGGTCCTGCTGCTTGTCCTTGAATTTCGCGGCGGTGTAGAGCAGCGAAAAATCATGACGGTAGGTCTGTTGATTCCACACATAGAGCACGTCCGGCGCGCTGTAGTTCGGGCGTTTCCAGTGACGGCTGGGGATCAGCACCTCGAACTTGCCGCTGTTCACATTAACCTTATAGACATCCGCCCCCGCCACATACAGCGTGCCGTCGTCACCGCTTTGCATGATGGTCAGCTGCCGCGGCGCCGCAAAGCTGCGCACGGGTTTGGCATCCATGCCGGCATCGGTGGCGTAGACATCGAGCCGAGGTTGCTGCACTTCGTATCGGTCGTTGAGCATCAACGTCGGGTTGGCGATGGTGAACAGTTCCTTGCCGTCATGGCTGACGGTGAAGGCGAACATCGACTTCGCTTTTTCCCCCGGTTTCTGCGTGATGCTGGCGTGGAAGACCTGCTTGCAGCTGTCCAGCTCAACGCCGTAGACATCCGCGTAATGGTTGTTCAACACGTAAGCGGTCTTGCGATCCGGCGACAGCTGCACGGTGCCAGGGCCGAAGGCGTCCGGCATTTTGCAGGTTTTGAACAGGCTGTCGGTGGCCAGGTCGATCACGTGCAGATTGTTCGGATAATTGGTGGTCACCATGTATTCGTGACCGCTTTGGAGCGCGGTGTTTTCATCGGCCAGAGCATTGAGCGACATAGCGCTCAGGACACCGAACGCGGCCAAGCCGCAGGCTTTGATGCATTGCATGCTGGAATCCTTCTTCATGTCCAATCACTTGTCTTTTGGAAAGACAGTGCCGAGATTGCGCCAGTTTTCGTTGGACGCTTGGGCATCCTTGTTCCAGTCCGGGTAGGTGCTCATCATGTCCGGCACCTGGGCCGGCCACCAGCACGGGTCGGAGCAGCCATACAGGTCGGCCTCCATCGGCTGACACAGCGACGAGACACCGCCAAAGGCGTCGATTTCCCAACCTGGGTCGGTGGTCGAGGCGCAACCGGCGACAGAACTCATCGCCACCACTTCTTCAATACGGTTTTCGGCCGCGGCCTGATCGAGCTTCTGGGCTTTGTTGTTGATTGCCTTGAGATGTTTCATATCAGTGAGCCTTGCGCGGAGTGATGTAGCTGCTGATGAACGCAGGGTTGTGAGTCATGATCCGGGTGTAGACCTCAATGCCGAAGTCGACCCAGTCACGCATCAGTTCGCAGTAGTGATAGGTCGGATGAGTCGGGTCGCCATATCGGGCGTAGCTCTCGTGGTAGCAGCCGCCGGAGCAGAGATTGCGGATCTGGCAGTCTTCGCAACCGGTGTTGGTGCGGTCCAGGCGCTGGGACAGGAAGTCATTCAACTCGACCTGCTTGACCCCGCTGCGAACGTTGCCGAAGGTCGGCAGGCTCGAACCGGTAAAGCGGTGGCACAGGTTCAACTCACCCTTGTGATCCACCGCCAGCATCTTCAGGCCCGCACCGCACGGCAGAGCCTTTTTGTGGCCTTCGTGGATGTCGGTGATCAGCTGGTGCAGGTTGGAGAAACCGATATTGCGATGCTCCAGCGCCGCCTCCAGATAGCGCCGACCGAGCTTTTTCATGTTGGCGAAGACTTCGATCAGCTCGGCGCCGGACAGGTTGAAGCTGCTGATATCGCCGGAAGTCACCGGAGCGAAACCGACTTCGGCAAACCCCAGTTCGTTGAACAGGTGATCCCAGATGGTTTCAACGTCGGTGACGCCAGTGGTCAGGGTCACCCGGGCACCGACGGGGCGGCTGTTGTAGCGCGACAGCAACATTTCGGCTTTACGCCGCACCACGTCATACGTGCCCAGCCCGCCCACGGTGATGCGGTTACGGTCGTGCACGGTTTTCGGCCCGTCGATACTCACCGAGAGCCCGAAGCGGTGGGCGTTGAGGTAGTCCACGGTGTCTTCGGTGAGCAGCGTGGCGTTGGTGGTCATGACAAACTCGACGAACTTGCCCGCCTCGGCAAAGCGCTTTTCACAATAATCGACCATGTACTCGATCAGCTTTCGATTGCTCAGCGGCTCACCGCCGAAGAACACCACGGTGAAACGCTCTTCATCCGGGGATTCGCGCAGCAGCATTTCAACCGAAGCGACTGCGGTTTCAACGTCCATCTTCTTGCCGGCCGAGGGCTTGTCGAGGTCTTCTTTGTAGCAGTAGGTGCAGCTCAGATTGCAGCCCGTGTTGACGTTGAGCACCACAGTATTGATCGCGGTGCGCTCGACGCGTTTGGTACCGATGTCCGGGGTCAGTGGCGAGCCGTCGCTGACCAATTCCAGGGAGATCAGCTCACGCAGGGTTTCGGTGATTTCTTCACCGTTGAAACGTGCCGCCAGGCGCTGGATCAGGTCGTCCGACGAACAGCCGGGGCCGCGCAAGGTATCGATGATGGTGCCCGTCAGTTCATCGCTGGCGAACAGCGAACTGCTGGGAATATGGAACAGCATGCGGTCGGCGTCGACATGCACTTCGTGCAGATTGCGTTCGACCAGATTCAAAATAGCGCCCATTGCAAACCTCCTGTGCAAACCCCGATTCACGAGGCCTGCGGTCATTCCGAAAAGTGTCTGGAACCGCTAAAAACAGCCAACTTATGGAATGGGTGGATTGTTCCAGCGTTGCACGGTGACGATCATGTGGCCTTCGCCGGTCAGGGATCTCCCTGCGTCATCGACGGCGGCGATCACCTTGAGGTTGCCGGCATTGTTGGTGGACATTTTGCGCTGCGGGTTCGGCCCCGCATCGCCTGGGGTAAACACGCCGGTATCGGCCTGCATGGTGCCGGCAAACTTGACGTCTTCATCCTCTTTGGCACGGTCATCGAAGGCCTCGACCGTCCATTGCGCCGGGAACACACCGATGCGATATGGCTTGCCGTCAGCCGCCTTGCCCCAGGCTTCAGCATCGAAGCGGCCCTGGACTTTCGGCGTCGAACCACCGCCCTCGCCGATCCGCGCCACCGAGAACTCGGGCACGACTTTGACTTGCGCGATCTTGCTGTAGACCGACAACGTCGGGCCTTTCAACGTGCCGACCGTGACATGGCGCAGGCCCGGTTGCGCATTGGCAGCCGCCTTGAGTTTGACCCGCATGCGCACAGGCGTTTGCTCCAGCACCTGGACCACTTCCACGCCATTGCCAAAGCTCGGTTTACCGGTGAGACCGCTGCCAATCAGGGTAACTTCAGTTTCGCTGCCCGCCTTCAGATAACCCGGCTGCACCGCCAGCAAACGGTTGGAGCCCTGTTTGGCGGCGACGAAGTCCAGCCCCCGCTCGTCGTGCTCGGCCTCGAACATCCGGCCCTGCATGGCGTTGCCCTGGGCGGCGAATACCTGGCGCATGGTCACACCATCGATGGACACGTTGCCGCGCCATTCATAACCGGTGTAGAGAATCGCGCTGCCATCGCCGTTGAACGGGCTGCCGTCGGCGTATTGGCCTTTGACGCTGACCTTGAACGTGTCACTGCCATCGGCAGTCACACTCATGACGCCGGCCAGTTCGCCTTTACCCGGCAGGTGCCCGCTGAAGCTCCAGTCGCCGACCAGCGCCTCGGCTTTCGGCGCGCTACCCAGCCATTTTTTCCAGGCCGGGTTATCCAGCGGATACCGCTTGGCCAGCAGCGGCACCATCTCTTTGCGGGCCAGATCGAACCAATCGCGGTCGCGGGACAGGGCCTGGTATTCGAGGGACGGCCACTGACCGAGGTGAAAATTCACCAGGCGTTCCCATTCCTGAGCAGGTCGACGTTGCAGGGCAACCCGTGCACCGGAATGGCAACGGCCGCACATCTGGCTGGTCTGGTCATCGAATTTCTCGACGGTATTGAGCCGTCGCTCCAGCGCATAACGCACGCCGTCGGTTTCGCTCGGCGCCAGGCCCTGGGTGTCGGCCAGGTATTTGACCAGGGTGCGGCGGTCGTCATCGCTGATCTGCAAACCGTGCATGATTTGCATCCGGGCGATGCTCATCAGCCAGCCTTCCGGGGTTTTGCGCTGGTGGCTGATACGGCTCAGGGCGTTATCGGCTTCGGGGGTGTGACAGCCCTGACAGGTTTCCTTGAGGATGGTCTGGGCGTCGCGAGCTGCCAGGCTATAAGGCGAGTGCAGCGCCACGCAGGCCGCCACGGCCAGCAGACTGACACTCAGGCCTGATCGGAGTTTTCTCTTCATCAACGTCGAACCTCGCACGGTGCTTTCTTATTGTTGTGGCTTATCGTTTTTATGGTTTCTGCCGTCGGCGGCAACCCGCTGGCGGAGGCAAGAGAAACGTCTGCGATGAGCAATACACGGAGCGTGCCAGCTTAACGGCAACCTTATTAATCAATTAGTTACGGAATTATCCTGGCTTTTCAGCATGTCAGAAGGAGATCGCCTGCGTCTAATATCGCGACAGCTGTTTCAGTCTGAGACAAGCATAGATGCCCCCGGCTGGAACACTCATAGCCAACGACGATGTTTAGGTACAAACGGGCATTGCACGTCGTCTCATGTGGTGTCGCGATTTGCGACAAAACCCTGGGTGCCTACGTTCCCCTTTCATCACTAACCCCCCACCAACAAAGGGCTATCCGCCCGTTCCCGATACTTGGCACAGCCATTGCCAACCTTGGAGAAATCCCCGTTCTCACGCACAACAAGAGGTCTCATCATGCCCCTGCCTTATCTGCTTCCCGCCACCTCGGCCTTTGTCCAGCGCGCCCCACGCATGCTCATCGGCGGCGATTGGGTCGAGGCCGCCGACGGCCAGACCATGCCCCTGCACAATCCGGCCACCGGCGAAGAGCTGTGCGTGGTGCCACGGGCCACACCCGAGGATGTCGACCGCGCAGTGCTCGCCGCCCGTCAGGCCTTCGACGATTCGGCCTGGACCCGCACCCGCCCTCGGGAGCGGCAAAACCTGTTGTGGAAACTCGCCGACCTGATGCAGCGCGACGCCGAACTGCTGGCGCAACTCGAATGCCTGAACAACGGTAAAAGTGCGGCAGTGGCTCAAGTGATGGACGTGCAACTGGCCATCGACTTCCTGCGCTACATGGCCGGTTGGGCCACCAAGATCGAAGGCTCCAGCGTTGACGTGTCGCTGCCGCTGATGCCCAACGATCAGTTCCACAGTTTCATTCGCCGTGAAGCGGTGGGCGTGGTGGGGGCCATCGTCGCCTGGAACTTCCCCCTGCTGCTGGCTTGCTGGAAACTCGGCCCGGCCCTGGCCACCGGTTGCACCGTCGTGCTTAAACCTGCCGATGAAACGCCACTGACCGCGCTGAAACTCGCCGAACTGGTGCTGGAAGCCGGGTACCCCGAGGGCGTGTTCAACGTGGTCACCGGCACCGGTATCACGGCGGGCTCCGCCCTGACTCATAACCCGTTGGTGGACAAGTTGACGTTCACCGGTTCCACCGCCGTGGGCAAGCAGATCGGCAAAATCGCCATGGAATCCATGACCCGGGTGACCCTGGAACTGGGCGGCAAATCGCCGACCATCGTCATGGCCGACGCCGACCTGAAGACCGCGGCTGCGGGTGCCGCCAGTGCGATCTTCTTCAACCAAGGCCAGGTCTGTTGCGCCGGCTCCCGGCTGTATGTGCAGCGCAAGCATTTCGACAATGTGGTGGCGGACATCGCTGACATCGCCAATGCCATGAAGCTCGGCAATGGCCTGGACCCGAGTGTCGAAATGGGCCCGTTGATCTCCGCGCGTCAACAGGAACGAGTTTATGGTTACATCGAAAGAGGTCGGGAAAGCGGCGCGACCATCGCCTGCGGCGGTGAGCAATTCGGGCCGGGGTTCTTCGTCAAACCCACGGTGATTGTTGATGTCGACCAGCGGCATTCATTGGTCCAGGAGGAAATCTTCGGCCCGGTGCTGGTGGCGATTCCGTTCGATGACGAGGCCGACGCCTTGCGCATGGCCAATGACAGCCCTTATGGTCTTGGGGCGAGCATCTGGTCGAATGATTTGGCGGCGGTGCACCGGATGATCCCACGGATCAAGTCGGGTTCGGTATGGGTCAACTGCCATAGCGCCTTGGACCCGGCGTTGCCGTTTGGCGGCTACAAGATGTCGGGGGTCGGGCGTGAGATGGGTTACGCGGCGATCGAGCATTACACCGAGTTGAAGTCGGTGTTGATCAAGTTGTGATTGGCGGCGTTCTTTAGACCGCTATCGCGAGCAAGCTCGCTCCCACATTGGAATTGTGCTCGACGCAACTGTGGGAGCGAGCTTGCTCGCGATAGGCCAGCCCAGGCACCCCAAATATCAGGGCTTGAACCCCTGCCCCAATAACCAACCCCGAACCATCCTTCCCTGCTCCACCGTCAGCCCCTCCAACACTCGCTCGGCCGGCTCGCTGCGCAACCGTCGCACCAACGGTGCCAGCTCCACCCCGTGCACATGCCAGATCCCCAGCGGCTGATCCGCCGTGATCACCACCTCGGCCTCATCCACAAATCCGTCCCTGAGCACCGGCGCAGGCTCAATCTTCAGCGCGGAGAAATCCGCCTCGGCGTGGGCAACCTCAGCATCCGGCCACTGCCGCCGCGCCTGCCAGAAAGGCCGATCTGGCCAACGCTGCTCATCGGCATAAAAATCCCGGCCAATACGCGCAAACCGCAAAAACAACTGATCTACCCGCTGCTGATGAAAACGTCGTGCCAGGCACTTTCGCTCGGGTTTGCGCAACAGCGTGTTGATCACCGTTGGCGCCTGCAACGCCGAGGACAATGACTGAAAAATACCATTCCCCGACAGCGGATCCACCGCCATGGCCGCGTCGCCCACCCGAATCCAGTAATCGCCACAGACGCGCGGAGACAAAATCGCCGTGCTGCTGCGGGCATGCAGGTGCAAATTGGTTTGCGGCTCGCTCCCGAAAAATGCCCGGGACAACGCCGAATCCTGGCGGCGCTGACGGCAGTAATCGAGTAACAGCGCCTTACCCGGCAGCTCGGCACTGGCCACGTCCACCGTCCATTGCCAATAGCACTGGCCATCAGCCCGGCGCGCCATCCAGGCCCACCCGTCCTCAAGGCTTTCCACAGCGCTGGCGGTGCTACCCGCCACACCTTGCCAGCGATTGAGCAAACTGACCGTCTCTGGCCCACGAAGGCCTTTACCAAGGGCTGGTGCCTGACGTCCGCGGGCCTCCACCAGAAAATCCGCGACCAGTGCTTGGCGCCCTTGCAGTTCGATTCGATGCCCCGAAGCCTGCGACTGCACCTTCAACACTCGGCCTTCGATCAACTCGACACCGGCCAGGCGCAAATCCTCGCGCAAGCCTCGATCGAAGCTCGGGCGGTCCAGTAAAAATTCGATGTTCTGCGCATGCTGCTGACCGTTCCAGGACACCTGCCGTTGGGAAGGCAGCGCCGCATCCGCCAACGCTTGATGCAGCCCCGCACCACGCAAGGCATCCAGTACCCGCATGGAAACTCCTTCCAACGCCGCGAAGCGCCGCCACTCACTGACCAGCGTTACGGGGTACCCGAGCCGCCGCAGCCCCAGGGCCACCGCCGCCCCCGCAGGCCCCGCGCCAAGAATCACAATCGGTCTCATGCGCCGACACGCCGTTCCGGGCCGTGATAACGGGCGTTTTTTTGCAGCCATTGGACAATCTGGTCGTTGCTGGCCTCGGGATGTTCAATGAGGAAACCCGCAATGTGCCCGCTCAATGCCGCACAGCCGAGGCTCGCGCCGGACTGTCCCGGGTAGGAGCCGTGAACACACGCGGCGAAATCCGCCTGGGCGCTGTTGAGCCACGACCATTGCTGCTCGGTGCAACGGGCATCGCCGGTGACCCTCAGCACCTGCGGATAATTCGCCGGAAACACCCCTTCGCCCTGGGCCGGACTGGACGCACACAGCAGAATGCCTTGCGCCACCGCGACTGTGCAGGCTTCACGCAACAGGCTGCGATCCTGCCGCACGCCGAGGCTCAGATTGATTAACCGCACGTCCTGCGCCACCAGCCAATCGATGGCGGTAGCGATCTGCAAGGCGCTGGTGACACCACGTCGATCGAACACTTGGGCGACGCAAAAAACCGCCGTCGGCGCCCGCTGGCCGATGGCCGCGATCACCGCGCTGCCATGGCCCAGCGGATCGTCGCCTAAATCGCTTTCTGCCAGTCCATCTTCCAGCAGCGAGAACCGTCGACCGGCAATCACCTGTGCCCGTTGCGCCGCCGAATGACCACTGTCCACCACCCCAATCCGCAGTTCAGGTTTCATGCTGCACCATTTTTGACGTGAGCACGCCATCCAGCAGTTCGAAGTGCAGATCGGCATCGGCCAGGGTCGAGGGGCGATGGCTGATCAGAATCCGCGTGCGCCCGGCGAACAACCGGTCGATGGCCTCGATCACTTCGCGCTCGGTGACTTCGTCGACCGCCGAGGTTGCTTCGTCCAGCACCAGGATCAAGGGATCCTGCAACAGCGCTCTGGCGATGGCGATGCGCTGTTTCTGTCCGCCGGACAACTGCTGGCCACGCTCGCCCAAAGGGCTGTCGAGACCTTCGGGCAGAGACTCGATCAGGCTATCGAGCTGCGCCAACCGCGCTACTTCGGCAATGGCTTGGCGACTGGCGTCCGGCACGGCGTAGGCCAGATTGTCGGCGAGGCTGCCGCGAAACAGCACGATGTCCTGGCTGACCACGGCAATCCGCCGACGCAGCTGGAACAGGTCCAGTTCCCGCAGGTCGACCTCCCCCAGCAATACTCGTCCAGACTGCGGATCGTAGTGCCGCTGCAGCAGGTCGATCAGGGTCGATTTACCGACACCGGAGCCGCCGCTCAGGGCGACTTTCAAACCGTAAGGAATTCGCGCCTCGACGCCACACAGGGTGGTTGGACGACCGGGATGGCTGAAGTGCACGTTGTCGAAACGCAGTTCGCCAGAAGTCGGCATCGGCTGCGGCTTGATTGGGGTGAGTACGGTCGGTTCTTCACCGCGCAGCTCCATGACTCGGCCGAGGCTGACGGTCATCCGCTGAATCGCGACGTAGAGCCCAAGCAGGCTCTGGACCGGGCCGACCGCCATGCCCAGATAAGTCGAAAACGCGATCAGCGCACCCAGTTGCCAGGTCCCTTGCACCACCCAGTAACCGCCAATCAAAAACGCACAGGCCCGCGACAACGACGTCAGTGTGCCGGGCACCGCCTGGGTGAAAAACTCGGTGACTTGCAGGCGCAGAAGCTGGCTCATATACCCCTGGCCCAACGCCTCCAGCCGTCGCGCTTCGCGCTGTTGCTGACCAGCGGACTGGATGAATTTCATCACCGGCAAGGTCTCGACCATGAACGAGGACATGTCCGCCGAACGCTCGCGCAACTGCCGCACATCGCGCTCGACCTTGCGCCGCATCCAGCGTAGCCAGAGCACGTCCAGTGGGATCAGCACCAAGGCCAGCAGCGAGAGTTTCCACGACAGGGTCACCAACATCGCCACCGCGACCACCAGGCCGATCACGCTCGACACCGCAGAGAACAGCGAATCCACGGCAAAACGCTGGATCTCCGCGACATCGCCATCCAGACGCGACATCAAATCGCCGATTCGCCGCTGGCCGTAGAAACCCGGCGAGAGCATCTGCAAATGCCGATAAAGGTCATCGCGCAACGCAAACAGAATTCGCCCGGACAATCGCGTGTGCAAATACCGATTGATGCCTGACAGCGCCGTGCCCAACAGCCCGGCGACAATCATCAACCCGGCGATCAGCACCAACATCGCAAAATTGCGCGCCAACAGACCGTCGTCAATCAGCAGCTTGGTTAGCCAGGGTTGCACCAGTACCAGTGACGAGGCGCAGACCGACAGTCCAAGCAACCCGGCAATCGCCAACCGGTGCGGGCGCACGAAGCTGTAGAGCCAGCGCAACGCCGCTTGCAAGGCCGCGGGGTTCCGGCTGTCGATCAGCCGAACGATCAAGCGCAGCATCACGAGCGCAACTGTTTTAGCTTGCGATACAGGGTCGCGCGGCTGATGCCCAGGGCATCGGCGGCGGCCGAAACGTTACCTTGGTGCGTGTCCAGGGACTGACGAATCAGCTCCAGTTCATGTTCACGAATACTGCCGCTCTGAGGGCGTTCGCCGGCGGTCAGTTCGTCGAGCATACTGTCGGGCAGATGATCGAGGGTGAGCACGGTATCCCCCGGTTCACGCATGGCCAGGGCGGTGCGCAAAACCATTTCCAGTTGGCGAATGTTGCCCGGCCAGTGATAGCCGCCCAGCAAGCGGATCAAATCGTCATGCAAGACTGTCGTCGGCGCGTCGAGTTTGGCCAGCAAACGCTCGACCAGGCCATTGAAATCGTCGCGCTCGCGCAGGGCCGGAAGCATCACGCTGATGCCGTTGACCCGGTAGAACAAATCCTCGCGAAAGTGTTTGTCTTCCACCAGACGCTTGAGGTCGCGGTGCGTGGCACAGATCAGTGCGATGTCGATGTCTTGCTCTTCTCCGGCACCCAGCGGCGCGACTTTGCGGTCCTGCAATACCCGGAGTAAACGGGCCTGCAAGGCCAGCGGCATGTCGCCGATTTCATCGAGAAACAACGTACCGCCATGGGCCTGCTGCAGACGCCCGACCATGCCGCCCCGGCGCGAACCGGTAAAGGCGCCTTCGCGATAGCCAAACAGCTCCGACTCGATCAGGCCTTCGGGGATAGCCGCGCAGTTCACCGCGATGAAAGGTTTGTCGCAGCGCGTTCCAGCCATATGCAGCGCGCGGGCAATGACTTCCTTGCCGGTGCCCGTTTCGCCTAGCAGCAGCACCGGCAATTCATTGGCCAGGCCTTGGCGGGCCATGCGCAGCGCCCGGGCGTAACGGACATTGTTGCCGGCCAGGGACTCAAGATCGGGTTGCGGTTTAGCGGTTTTAGCGGGGGTGCGCGGTGGGAGGCTGACGTTGATCGAGCGCTGCGGCGCGCGCAGGGCTTTGTAGAAAAACTCACCTTTGGCGGTTTGCACACTGCCGATGCCGCCCTGATGCAGACGCGATAGTAGTTGCACGCCATCGACGCCCAAAAACTCTTCACAGCGTCGACCCACCAGCGCCGAACGCTCGGCGTGGAGCAACTGACACGCCTGGGCGTTGGCCGCGAGAACCTGCCCGCCGAGACTCACCGCGAGCAAGCCCTGCCAAGGGGATTCGAGATACTGCCGGCGGCTGTGGAAAGCGAGGACGATCTGATCCGGGTAACAGGTGTTGAACAGGCGACTTTCGATCTGGCTGACGGCCATGGCCAGCAACGCAGTGCTGTCCTGAACCCGGCCGAGCGGACCTTCGCGGGTCAGGTCAAGGACACCAAGGATGTCGCCCTGCGGGCAATAAATCGGCACCGACGTGCAGGAGAAATCGGTCAGGCGATCGAGGTAATGTTCGCCGCAATCAATCATCGTCGGCCGGGCTTCCACCAACGCGGTACCCAGCGCATTGGTGCCGCGCGCCGCTTCGCTCCAGCAAGCGCCCAGTGTGATGTCTTGCAGGTCGCTACCTTTGAAACGGTCGGCGCGCCCTTCGGCTGCCAGGATGGTGGCGTCGGAATTGGCGAGGATGATGAGCCCTTCCTTGCCCTGGCGTTCGGCCAGGTAATCGATGGCCGGCATCGCGGCATCGATCAACAACCGATTACTCTCCAGCAGCACTTCAAGGCTTGCGTTCGATTCCAGCGCCAGCTCTTGCTTGGCATTGAAATGCACGCCATGGCTGAGACTACGCCGCCACGAAGCATCGATTTCCGCGCGCAATACGCCATCGGGGACGGTGCCTTCGAGGTGCAGTTTTTCCCGAGCCAGCCGGGCTTCGCGATGAAGTTTGGGATGAGTTGTTTTTATCAGCGTCATCAAGCGCTCCGAATCGGTCCGCCCTGCGCCCTTCCATGTTCAGCGCCCTGTCGCCATCTTTACGTTAACGTCAGGGGATTGGCAAGTGCCTTACGGCATTTGCGCTTCATCCTTGGCGCGGTGAGGCTCAAGCCGGATTGGAAACCGCCAACTTGAGCCCAAACGCGACAAAAACGCCACCTGTGAGTCGATCCAGCGCCTTCAAGGCTGCCGGGCGCTTCAGGAAATTGCTCAGTGGCACCGTCGCCGCCACCAGAATGCCGAACCAGGCCAGCGTCAACAGCACGTGTAACGCCGCAAGGAAGAAGGAGTAACTGGCCACGCTCACGCCACTGGGGACAAACTGCGGGAGGAACGTGATGTAGAAGACACCTATCTTGGGGTTCAGCAGATTAGTCAATAAACCGCGAACAAAGGCGTCACGCGCAGAGGCAGCCACGTTCTCGCTCCCCTGCCCTTGCAGCGTTGTCCGAGGTCGCAGCAGCAGTTTGACACCCAGCCAGACGAGATAAGCGGCGCCGACAATTTTCAGCGCAAGGTAAGCCCACTCCGAAGCTTGCAACAGGGCACCGAGCCCCAGTGACACCGCGGCGCCCCACACCAGACACCCGAGCACGATACCGATAGACGCCATCGCCGCCGAACGTCGCCCCCCGGTCGCTGTAGCGCGAAGCACCATGGCGGTGTCCACGCCGGGAGTAACCGTGAGCACTGACGCAGCAGCGATGAAGGCAAGCAGCAGGGAGAAGTCGCTCATGTGGATGTCCATGGCAGTCGGCAGCCGTACGGTTATCCACTCTAGTGAGCCACTTGGCGTTTGGTCAAACGTTCTGTGTAGCCCGTCGGCCGAGGTTATTCCGAGCCCACTGCTCGGCGGTGGTGACTTGAATCGACTGCCGCTCGTTGAACGTGCCAACTTTCGGCCACGCCACGCCTCTGCCTTGGGCGAACACAGCGCGGTACTTTTTGATGTGATGAGTGGGGTCTTTTTCCAGCTCCTGGATCAGGTACGGAACAGTCCACACGTTACGTTTGAATGGACGCCCCAAAACACGTTCAAGGAGGCCCGCAACCTGCCCATACGTCACAGTGTCGCCAGAAAGGTAGACGATTTGATTGCGCAAGCGAGGTTCGAAAAAAACGATTTCCGCCGTCAGCGTACCGATGTCGTCGGGTGTCGTGAGCGTCACGCTGTTCTCAAGACTGCCCAGGGCGTTCACTGTGTCGTTTTCGAAGTCAACCACCTCAAATACCGGCTCGAACAGGAAGCTGGTGAACATACCCGTCGAAATGATGACCCATTCAGTTTTGTCTTGGGCGCGAAGCAGCTCGCGCACATCGAGCTGGGCATCGAACAGATCCTGGGGACTGCCCCGACCAATCACCTCGAAATCGACGCCAAACTGCCATGGTAAGTAGCGCTTCACACCGGACTTGAGCGCTGCCGTAGCCAACTTCATCGGGGTTTCTCGCCCCGCAACCATGCCTGCGCAGCCTATTACGGTATCGAATCGCGAGAAGACCTCAGCGAGCTGATCGATTGAATCACTCACCAGATCTGCCGCGACCATGTGGATGCCCAGGCTACGAAGCTCATCGATTTCTGCCTTTTTCTCAGGCACCTGAGTGTTGATGGTCGAATCCCTGAGCAGGACGCTGATTTTGGAGCCGGGCGCGCGCGTTGCCACCCGCGCAAGATTGCGCAAGACAGGAAGGCCAAGTTCACCGGCGCCTAGAACGAGAATGGATTGGGGGGAAAGCTGGGTCACTTCGGTCATGATGTCTCCTGAGACCTGTTACCTGTAGGATGAGCAAATGCTTGCACGATTCAGCAGCGCTCGTAAGAAGGCACACGTGTGATACCAGGGGAAGAAATGACCGATCATGAAACTCTTAGTCAGGCAGAAGCCATCTGCCAAACGCTTAGAGAAGATGATGATGGCGTCAGACGGGAAGTCCTCGCTCACGCGGGTAGCCGCTGGTCATTGGGCATTCTGCATGCCTTGGGCGTGTACGGTAAGATGCGCCATGCCGAGATAAAAAGGCAGATGACGGGTGTGACTCAGCGAATGTTGACGAAGACGCTACGGTCCCTGGAGCGTGATGGTCTCCTGATTCGGCGAGAGTTTGGTGAAATTCCGCCCCGCGTTGAATACGAGCTGACGCCACTGGGCATGGAGTTGTTGATCCGTATGTCCCCTATTTGGACCTGGGTCGTCGAAAACGTCGACGACTTCCGCAAGGCGCGATGCACTTTCGACAGTCAGGAGGGTAAAAAACCTTCATGGCAAATCCCCACGTCAATGCCAAGAGATCCAGAAGCGCCTGATTAATCGTTAGCGGTACAAGAGCGTCTTGAAGCGTCCGTCCAGCTCACCGTGCGTCAGTCAGGCCCGCATCCACTGATGCGGGCGCAGTCGATCAACCTCATTCGCAGCCCCACTTGCATTCGCGCCACCGTCACAACGCCGCAGCCACAACCACTCTGGAACGCCAGGCAAAAGCCAGCACCATCAGCAACCCCAAGCCAGCCATTGCCGCTCCGGCCAGGGCAATCGCCGGGTAACCCAACCCCGCGTTGATCACCGCGCCGCCCAGCGCCGCGCCAATCGCGTTGCCAAAGTTGAAGGCCCCAATATTCACTGCCGAGGCCAGATTAGGCGCGTCCTTGGCGGCTTCCATCACGCGCATTTGCAATGGAGGTACCAAGGCAAAACTGGCGATCCCCCAGATCAAGATGGCGACCGCAGCCGGTAGCGGCCAGCGCATCAATACGGTGAACGCCAGCAAGACGAGAATCAACACGCTCAGCGAAACGATCAGGGTGCGGTCTATCGAGCGATCCGCCGCCTTGCCGCCCCACATATTGCCCAGCGTCAGCCCCACCCCGAACAGCACCAGCATGGCCGTGATGAAAGTGGCGGAGGCATGCGTCTCACTGCTCAGGATCGGGGCGATATAAGTGAAAACGGTGAACATCGCACCTGAGCCGACGACGGTCAGGGCCAGCGCCCCCAACACCGGTCCACGGCCCAGTACCCGAATTTCGGCCAACACACCGATGCTTTGCGGCGTCGGCACGTTGGGCAGGGCGAACCACAACGCGGCCATGGCCACTACCCCCAGGCCGGTAATCCCCCAGAATGCGCTGCGCCAGCCGAACAGTTCGCCAAACCAGGCGGCCAGCGGCACGCCGCCGATGGTCGCCAGGGTCAGGCCCATGAACATGGCCGCGACCGCCCCGGCCCGTTTCTGCGGGGCGACCACGCTGGCGGCGACGATGGCGCCAACGCCAAAGAACGCACCGTGATTCAGTGAGGTCACCACCCTGGCGACCATAAGGCTGTAGTAATCGGTCGCCAGCGCTGACATCAGATTACCCAGTGTGAAAATCGCCATGAGTCCGATCAACAGATAGCGCCGGGGAATCCTGCCGGTGGTCAGGGTCATCAGCGGCGCGCCGAGCAGTACGCCAAGAGCGTAAGCACTGACCAACAGGCCTGCGGCTGGAATGGAAACGCCGAGATCCGCAGCGATGCCCGGCAACATGCCCATGGGGGCGAACTCGGTGACGCCGATGCCAAAGGCACCCATGGCGAGTGCGACAAGTGGTGGATTGATACGCATTGGAAGGCTCCTTATCTATGCCGCAGATGCTACGATCCAGCCTTTCCTGGCGGTAGATAGCATTTCTGGCAATCACCTTTGCGCAAGGAGCACAAATGGACTTCAACGGCAGATCCGGTGAAATGACTATGTTCGCCACGGTAGCGCAGGAAGGCAGCTTGTCGGCCGCCGCGCGTGCACTGGGGCTGACCCCCTCGGCGGTCAGTCGGGTCATCGCGCGTACCGAACAACGTCTTGGCACCCGCCTGCTGTTGCGTACCACTCGATCGATCACCCTCACCGCCGAGGGCGAGGCTTACCTTCGCGGCGCCCGGCGTATCCTGGCTGACATGGCCGAGGTCGAAGAAGCTGTCGCCGACCAGGGCGTGCCCAAGGGCCGGTTGCGGGTCAGTGCCGCCCTTGGTCATGGGCGACAGACCATCGTTCCTCTGGTGGCCGCCTTCAGCGCCCGTTACCCGAACATCGTCGTCGACCTCACCCTCGGCGACGAAGTCGTCGACATTCTCGGCGGCCAGGCCGACGTGGCGGTACGCTTTGGCCATTTGCCCGACAGCCCACTGACCGCGCGCAGGATTGGCGACACCGGCCAGGTGGTGGTGGCCTCGCCCGAGTATCTAGAGCGCCATGGCACACCCCTGGAACCGGAAGACCTGCTACGGCACAACTGCCTGCGCTTCAATTTCCGTCGCGCCGAACCCAACTGGCCGTTCACTCGCGACGGCAGAGCGTTTTCCCTGAAGGTCAGCGGCAACATCGAATGCAGCAGTGGTGAGGCGCTGGCACAACTCGCACGGGTAGGCGCGGGCATCGCGCGTATCGGCGATTTCACCGTCGCCGAGGACCTGCAGCGCGGCGACCTGATACCGCTGCTGGAAGAATGGAACCCCGGAGACCGGGAGCCGATTCATGCGGTGTTCGTAGGTGGCTCGGCGATGCCGGCGCGGGTGCGAGTGTTCGTGGACTTTCTGCTGGAACATCATCGGATGTGAGGGCTGTTAGCCGAATGATCCCTTCGGAAAATCGCAGCTATCGGCCCAGCGTGTGTGAAAACGCGTATGACGTCGCGGTGACGTTATGCAGGTTCGAGGACCTGCACCCACTGGCTTCTCAACTAACGCCTCAGGTCAGGCCTTTTCTCCAGTAGGTCTCAGTTCCTGAACAGACCACCCGTGATGATCGGCCATGACCTGAGAACGGCCAAGACAGGAAACGGCGGACTCTGTTGAAAAAATCGTCTCCGGTAGTTTAAGACTTTTTCAGGGAGTACTTGGCCGATAAACAAAAGCCGCTAGCCATATTCAAAACATCTGCAATCGACACTTTCTATATATTTTCAATCTGAAAGCCGACTCGTTAGCCTGCACTTGCCGGACGTCGTCTCCCTTCGCCCTCCGGTCACACAACTCTAAAAACAAAGCAGCAGCCAATGGGTATAACAATGACAAGATCCCCTATCGCCCTGGGGTTGACTTCGGCCACCCTGGGTTTGACCCTCGCCTTCCCTACCTTTGCTGAAGCTGACTTTTTCGAAGACAGCAAGGCCGACCTCGAACTTCGCAACTTCTACTTCAACAGTGATTTCCGCCAGGACGGTGCCAACCAGTCCAAGCGAGATGAATGGGCCCAAGGGCTGATTCTCAACTACCAGTCGGGCTTTACCGACGGGCCCGTAGGATTTGGCGTCGATGCCATGGGCTTGCTGGGTTTGAAGCTGGACTCCGGCCCTGATCGGCAAAACAGCGGACTGTTACCCGTGGGTAATGACGAGGCCCCGGACAGCTACAGCCGCATGGGCGCTACCGCCAAAGCACGGATTTCCAAAAGCGTGCTGAAAGTCGGGACCTTGATTCCCAAGCTGCCGACCGTGCTGCCCAACGACGGACGCCTGTTGCCACAAACCTTTCGCGGCGCGCAGTTGACCAGCCAGGACATCGACGGCCTGACCTTCGACGCCGGGCGCCTGACCAGCAACACCTTGCGTAATGTCAGTGGCCACGATGACATCGAAGTCGCCGGCAAAGGCATCAAGGGCGCCGTGCCCAGCGACAAATTCGACTTCGCCAGCGCCAACTACAAGTGGAGCAAAGACCTCGCCACCGGCTACCACTACGCCCGCCTGGAGAACAACTACAAGCAGAACATCTTCAACGTGGTGCACACCCTGTCGCTGGGCAAGTCCCATTCGTTCAAGACCGATTTACGCTACGCCGACTCCAGCAGCGACGGCCATACCAACATCGACAACCAGGCCTTCGGTGCGCGGTTCACCTACAGCATTCAGGGCCACTCGTTCGGCACGGCCTATCAGGTCATGAAGGGCACCACCGGCTTTCCGCACCTCGATGGCACCGACTCCTACCTGGTCAACTACGTGATGATCTCGCCGGATTTCGCCAACCCCGAGGAGAGGTCCTGGCAGGCTCGCTACGACTACGACTTCGCCGCCCTAGGCCTGCCCGGCCTAACTTTCATGACGCGCTACCTCAAGGGCGACAACTTCGAACGCTCCAAAGGCGTGGAAGGCACCGAGTGGGAGCGCAACACCGACATCGGCTACGTATTCCAGAGCGGCGCGCTGAAGAACCTCGGTGTGAAATGGCGCAACGGCACTTACCGCAGCAACGGCAAGGGCAATGACATCGACCAGAACCGGTTCATCGTCAGCTACACCCTGCCCCTGTTGTAACCCATTAAAAATGCGGAGCATTAACATGAACGCCTATAAGACACTCATCCACCTCGCCGTGGCCTTCGCCCTGTTCAGCAGTTACGGCGCCTACGCCGCCGACACCGGGCAGCTGCCCTGCAGCACGACTGAACAGTGCGCGGCCCAGGCCGCGAAAGTCGGCGCCACGACCGATACCTCGCAGGCGTCGCGCAAGGCCAAGGTCGATCCGACCCAAACCCAGTTTGCCTGGCTAAACCGTATCAACAAAGCCTCGATTGTAATGCTCACCGAAGAAGGCATCGTCAAGCCGAACATGGGCCACAAGATCGCTGGCGGCGTGCGTTACGCCATCGACCAGGCCGACCAGCCCGGCGGCAAGCGTCCCGATGATGTGCTGCAACTGGAAAAAATCATGACCGACAAGATCGGTCCCGAGGCGTCGCTGATCCATTCCGGCCGCAGCCGCCAGGACATGCTGGCGACGTTCCGTCTGGCCAAATTACGTACACAGGTACTGGCCTACAGCGAAGCACTGAACGCCACCCGCCAACGGATCCTGCGCCTGGCAGAGAAAAACGTCGACACCCTGGTGCCGGCCTATACCAACGGCGTGCAGGCCATGCCGATCAGTTATGCGCACTACCTGTTGGCGTTCGAAGCCGCGTTTGATCGCGATGGCCAGCGCATTCGTGAACTCTACAGCCGTCTCAACCTGAGTCCTATGGGCACTGCCGTGCTGGCGAACTCCGCCTACCCGCTGAACCGCGAGCGCCTGGCCGAGCTGCTGGGGTTTGATGGCGTGCGGGAAAACTCCTTGGATTCGAGCCAGGTCTCGACCTATGACATCCCGATAGAAGCGGCGAACCTGGCAGCGTCCTCGGCGATTCGGGTGGGCGCGATGATTGGCGACATCCATACCCAGTATCATCAGATTCGCCCTTGGCTGCTGCTGGATGAGGAGTCCACCTATACCAGCAGCGCGATGCCGCAGAAACGAAATCCAGGCTTGCTGATGCGCACCCGTGAGTCGGCCTCGGATGTAGTCGGGCTGTCGCAGACCGTAACCTTACGCGCCCATAACGTTACCACCGGCATGACCGACTACAAGTTCGCCTTCGATTCGCTGGGGCTGTTCCAGTCCACCGGCGAGATGTTCAAGAACCTGAATGCGGTGCTCGACGCGCTGCAAATCAATCCGCAGCGCGCCCTCGAAGAACTGGAGTCGGAGTGGTCCACATCGATGGAACTGGCCGACACCCTGGAGCGGCAATTCAAAGTGCCGTTTCGCATTGGCCATGGCTTCGCATCGCTGATCGTCACCGAGGCGCGCAGCAACGGCACCACGCCGAAGACTTTCCCTTATGCCGATGCGCAGAAGCTGTATCGCCAGGCGGCGGACAAGTACAACTGGACGCCCAACATCTTGCCGTTGGATGAGTCGGGCTTCCGGGCGGCGTTGTCGCCGACCCAAATGGTCAAGACTCGCAAAGGCACGGGCGGCCCGCAGCCGGAAGAGGTCAAGCGGATGCTGGCTGAGGCGCGTAAAACGCTCGATAGCGATCAGAGATGGCTGGCCGAGCGTCGCATAAAACTGAAAGACGCTGAAGACACTCTGAATAAGGCATTCGACAAGCTGGTAGACGCCAAAAACTGAACCGTAAAACACTGGAGACCAAGCCTGGGATGGCGCAGTGTCAGTCAGCCAACCTGACTGATGCTCCGCCATCGCAAGCCAGCCAGCGCCCGCATTTCGAACTGATGTGGACTTGGAAAATGTAGTTACTTCAGACAGGCAAATTCGCGTTTCAAGGCCTCACGATCGATGGAGTTTTGCCACCCACATATCGCCAGGCATGCCACGCCATTACCCAGCACATTGGTCAGCGATCGGCACTTCATCAACCGCTCCACCCCCAGCAGCAGCCCCACCCCTTCCAGCGGAACCAGTTGCAGAATGCTCAAGGTCGCAATCAAGGTAAACAACGCAGAACCGGCGACACTGGTAGCTCCCAGCGAGGTAAACAAAAAAATCAACAACGCCGCCAGCATCTCCGGCACGGCGATATCCACCCCCGCCTGATGCGCAAGAAACATGAACGCGGTGGTGAGATAAAGGTTTGTGCCGGACAAGTTAAAGGTATATCCGGTGGTCAGTATCAGGCGCACTAACTGGCTATCACACCCTAGTGTCTCAAGTTTCCCAATAAGCCCTGGAAGGGCGGCAACCGACGAGCCGGTAAACGTTACCAATAGCAACTCTTCCTTCAAGTAGACAATCAGCCTTGACAATTTGACACCTACCATCCGGGTGATGATCGCGAATACCACGACGATAAAAATCCCGCACACCAAATAAATAACAACTATAAACTTCAACAGCGGTATGACCGAACCTAGACCATATTTTCCGACGACAAAAGCCATGGCGCCAAATGCCGCCAGCGGCGCGAACGTCAAGACGATCCGCAACAGCCGGAACAGCACCTGTACGGCAGTTTCCAACCACCCCCGGCATCGATTGCCGAATGCGCCACAACGCTCAAGCAATAGCCCGCAAACCACAGCAAGAAACATCACCTGCAACATCCGATCCTGGGTGAAAACCCTGTAAATGCTGGTCCAAACGGTTGTAAAAGAGAGCTCGCGAAGAGAGTTTTCCAGCACGCTCTGTGCCGGCGCGGGGGCAAAAACGGCCGCGTGATCAAGGTTAAACAGCCCGCCCGTGGCCATTCCCAACGCGAGCGCAGCGATAGACATCATCTGGAAATACAGCACCACCCGGCCGACTACATGGGGGTGTTTGTGTTCGCGATTAAGGCCGGCAACACCGGTAGAAACCAATACAAACAGCAGGAACGGCATCAATAAGCCGACCGTTTTTATGAAGATGTCACTGAACAGTTTCATATCAATCGCCACGTCCGGATAAACCAGGCCCAGCGTCAAGCCGCAGGCAATGGCAATCAATATAGGCAGAGTTCCATTTTTGGCATGAGGGTTCGGCATCCGTACTCCAGGCGATTTTTATTTTTTGTTATTGTCGTGACAGCCCACTTTCGGCATATTGGTCACCCTGAAGATTCATTCAGATCGCAAATAATAAGGTCTTGTCACGGGACATACCACCATGGAACTTCGTCATTTACGTTATTTCATCATGGTGGCAGAAGAACGGCATTTCACTCGCGCCGCCGCGCGCCTGAATATGCAGCAGCCGCCCCTCAGCCAACAGATACGAGCATTAGAGCAAGAGTTGGGTTTCGAGTTGTTCAAACGCCACCCCAAGGGCGTCGACCTGACCGCTGGCGGCCTGGTTTTCCTTGATGAAGCGCGGGTGATTCTCTCACGTGTCGTACAAGGTTCCCTCAAGGCCTCCCGCGCAGCACATGGTATTGAAGGCACCCTGATCATTGCGTTCACCAGCTCGGCCTCCGCGCACCCGCTGATCCCGCGCATCATTCGCGCCTACCGCGAGCAATACCCCGGTGTAGAACTCTCGATCAAAGAAGGCAGCGCCCGTGAAGTCACCGAAGACACTACCGAAAAACGCGTCGACCTCGGTATCCTTCGCGCGCCGGTCACCGCCCCCCAGAGCCTGAGCTTCCATCGCCTGCTCAACGAGGAAATGCTCCTAACCCTGCCTGTCGGGCACTCGTTGCTCAAAGGACCTGACCCCAAAATCAGCATGATTGACCTCAAAGACGAACGCTTCATCCTCGTGCGCCGCCCCGGCGCACCAGGCATGTACGCCAACCTGATCAAGGCCTGCCAGAACGCCGGCTTCGAGCCGAAGATCGCCTTTGAAGTGGAGCGGATGCTTACCAACGTCAGCCTGGTGGCTGCCGGTGAAGGCATCTCGGTGGTGCCCGCCTCCATGCGCGACGTACACCGAGAAAGCGTGGTGTATTGCCGCATACGTGACGCACGGCCTCGGTTGCTGGCGCCAATTACTCTGGTACGGCGCACATTTAACCCCTCGGCGCCGTTGCAGAATTTTATTAGCTTGGCACGGGAGTTGGCCGGGGTTTATCGAAAGACATGAAAGGGGCCTGTTCATTCCCTTGGTCGCCTCCGAAGGCAGACACTCCACCCAGATGCGCTCTGAATCAGATCAACCCCAGGCTCAGCGCCTTGAGCGTGGCCGCTGCGCGAGTGGTGCACTGCAGTTTGCGGAACATGCTTTCGACGTGAGTGCGCACCGTACTCGGGCTGATACCAAGCTGGCGCGCCACTTCCTTGTTGCTGCCGCCCTCACTGATGCAGCGCAAGATTTGTGTTTCACGTTCGGAGAGTGGGCTGCTTGCTCTCGAGACCGCCATGGGGCGCGTGCCCTCCTCGCTCAAGCCGGGTTGCCGAGGTTGCTGGCTGCGCAATGCCTGCAAGGTCAGTGTTGCAACGCCCAGCCGATAGCGGATCTGCACGGCATCACCCTCGAAGCCGCGGACATAGTTGCGGCCATCGAGCCGCTCATAAGACTGAACCGCCCCCTGAGCTGCCAACGAGCACCCAGCTGCCTGGCCACAGGCTCGCGACGTCCAATGAGGCACCCCCGCGTTCTTTTCAAAACCGTCATCTGGAAATGCCCCAGGAATGAGCCAGATATGATCAGCCGCCATGGCACGGCTCTCGGCATCGCTTGACAAGCAACTAAAACCGTTCAGATCCATCATGCTCAGCTCCTGGTTATTTTATTCAAGCTTGTTCGTCAGGTCCGCCGCCTAATCTTAGGTAGATTTACTAAAAAACGTGTTGCATCTTTTTAGAAAAAATCGAAACAATATTTCGTATTAGTCCAGATAAACTATTTTTATTTCAAATCAACGACAAACTACGCAATAAAAATAACACCGCATCTACTCAGGCCTTTTTCCACCCGCACGCAAGTGCACCTGCCGAGACCACCGAGACTGTCAAGCGATTGAATCAAAAGACTTATTCGGCTCGGCCTCAAATCAACCCCAGCGTCAGGGCTTTGAGGGTCGCAGCCGCCCGGGTGGTACATTGAAGTTTTCGGAACACGTTCTCCACATGGGTGCGGACCGTGCTCGGACTGATGCCTAGCTGACGCGCCACTTCCTTGTTGCTTCCTCCTGTGCTGATACACCGTAGAATTTCGGTTTCACGCTCGGAAAGCAGACCACCGCTTGGCCTGCAGGCAGTTGTCATCGTGTCCCCGCGCGCCGCCGCGATGACCGCCTGACAGGCTCGTCGATCAAAGCGCCCCTGGTCCGCCTCGTCCAGTAACAAGCGGGCGGCATCGTCCTGACTGAAGGCTGGCCGCCACGGCCGCTCGCTCAGCAACGCTTGCCAAGCCAGGGCCGCGGCCAGCAAGCGATGTTCGCTTTGCAGCGCGTCACCATGGAGACTGCGGAAGTAACCACTGCCATCCAGTCGCTCGTAGGCATGGGCCGCTATCTGGCCCGACACTGCCAGCGCCGGTATCTGGCTACAGGCCCGCGACGTCCAGTAAGGCACCAACCGCACTTGCTCAAGATCGCCTTCCAATAACGCACCCGGGGCATTCCAGACTCGATTGGGCACTGCTGCGCGGCCAAGGCCATGGATCAGCGCCGCTTGGCCGAGATGGTCTACGGATGCCTCTGGCAACCCCGAAAGCCTGGCGGCCTCTTGGACCAATTCCGAAGAACGTCGCGAATACCCCGACAGCCATGGCAGCTTGAGATCGATCACATCGCTGACAAGGGTCAGTGGCACCGATGGTGCGGTGTGCCGCGACGCAGCAACATGTGGCGTGCGCAGTTGAGCGAGCCAATCTTCGGCGTGTTGCAGCATTTGGGCGGCGAGCGCTGCTGGATAGCGTCGATCACGCTTGCTGGCGATCCATTGCAATGCCACTTCCAGACCGTGACTGCGGGACAGGATTTCCAGATCACCGGCGAGCAACACTTGGTAAACCACCTCCGGCACCTGCGGATGACGCAGGCCGGACGGCCGTCCCTCGCCGTCGTATTGCTCAAACACATGACGCAGCCCGTGTTCGACTTCGGTGCTCAAGCCCAAGGTATGAGCGATATCACCGGACACCTCACAATGAATCTGCGCCAGCGGCGTGGACCTGCGCATCGCTCGCTGGCCCGCCGCGCTGAGGGTTTGCGTCAGCATCGCGTTGCGGCCCTCGACGTCATCGCCCAGCAGTCGGGTGAAGCCCTCGGCATTGGCGGTGCAGCCTGACCAGCGCAGCAAGGCCACCTGGCGTCCGATCTCGGTGTGCTCGCCAGCGCCATTGCACGCCTGCGCGAGCATCTGCACCAATCGGGCGGTGCGGCGCGACTGATCGAACGGCTGGCCCATGCTCAGGTCGCCCACCATGGACAACGCCAGGATGGCGTCTTCCAATTCGATACAGTCACCTGCTGACATGTCGTTTCCTCCGGGTATCCGATTGAACATTGTTGATGGCCTCGGATAAATGACCGATACCTCAGCCGCCGAGTATCGCTGAAACTGCGCTCACCCCATACAGGAGATCGCATCATGTTCAAACCCAAGGCCCTTGCCCTCACACTCGCCATGACCTGTTCATTGTTCGGCGGCGCGGTCCATGCCGCGGCGCAGCAACCCTCTGTTGTCATCGTCC
Source organism: Pseudomonas sp. Soil_N_39 (assembly GCF_057655955.1). NCBI lineage: Bacteria > Pseudomonadati > Pseudomonadota > Gammaproteobacteria > Pseudomonadales > Pseudomonadaceae > Pseudomonas > Pseudomonas sp. Soil_N_39. Next base: position 64,460 of record NZ_JBDGLI010000023.1, on the reverse strand, counting down.
ATGGCGCTTTCGCCGACGGATCCGACTGGGGCAAGGTCGTCCCGCTGCTGCAGGCGGAAGGCATCAAGGTCACCGTGGTGCAAAATCCGTTGACCTCGCTGGCGGACGATGTCGCCGCCACGCAGCGTGTGCTGAACAACCAGGAGAACGACGTCGTATTGGTCGGCCACTCCTGGGGCGGTACTGTCATCAGCGAGGCTGGCACCGACAAGAAAGTACGCAGCCTGGTGTACGTCGCCGCGTTCGCTCCGGATGCCGGTCAAGCCAGTAAAGACTTGGGCAAGGACTACCCTGCCCCGTCCGGCGTGAAAGACATCGCCGCCGACAAAAACGGTTTCCTGTACATGACCACCGAGGGCATGGCCACCGGTTTTGCCCAGGATCTTTCCCCAGAGCAAACCGCGGTAATGGCGGCGACGCAAGGGCCGATCCGGGCCTCGGCCTTCGATGACAAAACCAGCGTCGCCGCCTGGAAAGGCAAGCCAACCTGGTACGTTGTGGCCAAGGAAGACCGGATGATCCAGCCTGATCTGCAGCGCGCTTTTGCCAAGAAGATCGGTGCCAAGGTCACCGAAATCGAAGCCAGCCACGTGCCACAACAATCTCGTCCGGCAGATGTCGCAAAAGTCATCATCCAGGCGGTCCAGAAGAGCCAGTGATTCCAGGCCCCTTCTGCGCCGGGATCGAGGGAAGCGCTGCTGCATCTGAATGGATTGCCACCGGTTTCAGGACAGGGTGGCCGGAAGCTCGGATGCAACGCACTTCCCTCGCAGCAGTCATCGCATCAGGCGAGCAATACCACACCGTCCAAGGAAACCCGCTCAATGCCCATGAATTCCGAGCAGCAAAAGCACCATTATGATTTTATCGTCTGTGGAGCAGGCACCGCCGGCTCCGTCGTGGCGGGACGGCTGGCCGAAAATCCCGAGGTTGAAGTATTACTCATCGAGGCCGGAGGCAGCGATGATCACCCCCACGTGCTGGAGCCGGGGAACTGGCCCCTGAACCTTGGCACCGAGCGCGATTGGAACTTCGTGGGTGCCGCAAACCCTCATCTCAACGACAGGAAAATCCCGCTGAATATGGGCCGCGGATTGGGCGGTGGGTCCAGCGTCAATGTCATGTTGTGGGCCCGCGGCCATAAAAACGATTGGGAAGATTTCGCAGCGCTCAGTGGTGATCCTGCGTGGAACTACGCGTCGGTCCTGAAGATTTATCAACGCGTGGAAGACTATCGGGGCACCGGCGATCCGGTGCGTCGCGGCAGGGGCGGACCGGTTCATGTCGCGCCTGTGCGAGACGCCCAACCGATTGCCAACGCCATGATCAGTGCGGCTGCCGGCATGGGTATACCGGCTTTCGAGAACCCGAACGGCGCCATGATGGAAGGCCGCGGAGGTGCGGCCTTGAACGACCTCATCGTCAAGGACGGCCGGCGTAATTCCATTTACCGCGCCTACGTCGCTCCACGCTCTGGTCAGCCCAACCTCACGGTCCTGACTGATACGCTTGTCAGTCGCGTGCTCTTCAGGGACCAACGCGCCATCGGCGTACAAACCATAAAAAATGGGCAGATCGAGTGCTTTTACGCCGATCACGAAGTCATTCTTTCGTTGGGGGCGGTCAACACGCCCAAAGTCCTGATGCAATCAGGCGTGGGACCGGAGGAGGAATTGCAGCGCCATGGTATTCCGGTCCTCCAGCATCTCCCCGGCGTCGGCGCCAATCATCAAGATCACGTGTCCTTTGCGGTTATTTTCGAATACGCGACGCCACAACCGGTGGGTTACGGCGGCTCGGAGGCGACGCTGTACTGGAGCAGCGAAAGTGCTTTGCATCTCCCGGACATGTTCCACTGCCAGGTCGAATTTCCAGTACCCAGCGCAGAGACCGCCTCACTTGGCGTGCCTGCACATGGCTGGACAATGTTCGCCGGCCTTGCCCACCCGGAAAGTCGCGGATGGGTCAAGCTCAGCGGCCCGAATGTGACGGATGCCCCCATCATTCAACCCAACACGCTGTCGCATCCCACCGACCGGCGCAACGCGCTGGAGAACATCCGTTTTGTCCAGGAACTGGGCGCGCAGGCCCCCTTCAAGGGCTTGGTGAAACGTGAAAGCCTGCCTGGAAACCTGGACACCCAGTCGCTCGAACACTACGCGCGCAACGCTGCCGTCACTTACTGGCACCAATGCGGTACGGCAAAAATGGGCCAGGACGCGATGTCCGTGGTTGATGGTCAATTGCGCGTCTACGGAATCCAGGGCCTGCGCGTTGCCGATGCGTCCATCATGCCCCATGTCACGAGCGGCAATACGATGGCCCCGTGCGTCGTGATCGGCGAGCGGGCCGTGGAGGCTATACGGGCCACTTACGACCTATGAGCTTCATGCATGCGCCCGTGACTCCGTTCGTGCGAACAAGCTGCTAAGGGCTGTTTCCTGCTGCCAAGGGTTGAATGTTGGCACGGGCCAAGTCGGTAAACGCCTTGAGCGCCGCCGAAGGGTTACGCCGGTTCGGGTAATACAAACACAAGTTGTCTCGAGCGGGTGTCCAATCCTCCAGCACCCGCTCAAACTCTCCGTTGTCGATTTCGGCTTGAACGTCCTGTTCCATGAAAAAACCGAGGGCCACGGCGGCCCCAACTACCGCCTTGGCAAGGCCAGGCTCGTCCAGCGTGAATTGCCCGTTAACATCCAGCCTGATGACCTCCCCGTCGCGTTCCAGATGCCAAGGAAAAATGGCACCGTTGGGCAGGCGGATCCGCAAGCAGTGATGAGTGAGTAGATCGGCTGGCGTCCGAGGTTGGCCGTGCACCTCGAAGTACGCTGGCGAGCCCACGATGGCATAACGTTGCGGTCGGCCCAGCGGGACGACAATCATGTCGCTGGGTACCAGATTGGCAGACCGCACACCGAGGTCGAAGCCGTCAGCGACGATATCCACCAGGCGCCCTTCGGTAACCAGATCGATGTGCACCTTAGGGTAACGCCGCGAAAACTCCAGAATCAGCGGCATCAGGGTCGTACGCGCGGCACTGGCAAAGGCATTGATGCGCAAGACTCCCGAAGGTCCGACATTGTGCGAGCGCACCGCCTCGAGCGCCGCGCGAACATCCTGTAGCGCCGGCCCGACTTGCTCCATGTACAGCCTGCCGGCCTCGGTGAGCGACACGCTGCGTGTGGTGCGGTTGAACAGCCGCGTTTCAAGGTTCGACTCCACCTTGGCGATGGTATTGCTCAACGCAGTCGTCGAAACACTCAAGTCGATAGCGGCTTGTCGAAACGAGGCCCGGCGCGCCACGGCCGTGACCGCCTCCAACTCGTTAAGCCCTACACGAAGATCCGGCATTTTATTGTCCTGATTATCGGGATTAGTCATTACATTTATGCCAGTTGAGCAAACTATCCCGTGGACGGCAAGATCATTGGGTGTCATCAACTCACCGTCAGAGATGGAAATTACGCCATGAATCTTGATTTGAAAGGCAAGCGCATTCTGGTTACCGGCGGCACCAAGGGTGTCGGCAAAGCGGTGGTTGAGCTGCTGCTCGACGAAGGCGCAAAAGTGCTGACCTCGGCTCGCCAGGCAAACATCGAAATGCCGCCAGACTTATGCATTCCGGCTGACCTGTCGACTCGGGAAGGTTGTGAGACCTTGGTGGCCGCGACCAAGCGAATATTGGGCGACGTCGACATCATCATCCACGTACTGGGTGGCTCATCGGCACCGGGTGGCGGCTTTGCTGCACTGGACGAGGAGCACTGGCAACGCGAGCTCGATCTGAACCTGTTTCCAGCCGTGCGCATCGACCGTGCCTTGTTGCCGAACATGCTCGAACGCAACGAGGGCGTCATCATCCACGTGACGTCCATTCAGAACCGGCTGCCGCTGCCTGAAGCAACGACCGCTTACGCGGCTGCCAAGGCCGCGCTTTCGACCTACAGCAAAAGCCTGTCGAAGGAGGTCTCGCCAAAAGGCGTGCGTGTTGTCCGGGTATCGCCGGGCTGGGTTGAAACCGAGGCGTCGGTTGCCTTCGCCGAGCGCCTGGCGAAAGAAGCAGGCACCGACTACGAAGGCGGCAAGCAGATGATCATGAACGCGTTAGGCGGTATTCCACTCGGCCGCCCTTCGAAACCTGCAGAAGTGGCGAACCTCATTGCCTTCCTGGCTTCGCCTCGCGCAGCATCCATCACGGGCAGCGAATTTGTCATTGATGGCGGCACTATTCCAACGGTTTGATGAGAGGTGTGGGGCGTTTCGGCTGTCCGCCCCAAAAGCCCCGATAACACCATCGTCGTTTACATTTTCATTTACTGGGGCGTCCATCTAATCAATCCACCCATCAGGAAACATGATTGAAAGGCTTGGACACATCAACCCAAGTCAAAACACCCAGCTGGGAGATGACCAACCTCGGGCCTTGCATACAAATACCCCTGCATCAGCTCGATCCCCATGCCTAGAAGCGTCGAGCTTTCTTCACGGGTCTCGACACCTTCGGCGATGACCAGGATACCCAAGCGCCTGGCGACCAGGATGATGCCTTCGACGATCGCTTGTTTGACCGTGTCTCGATCGATGCCTCGGGTCAGTGCCATGTCAATCTTCAGTACCTGGGGTTGGAACATGGCCAGCAGGTTAAGACCCGAATAGCCCGCGCCAAAGTCGTCGACGGCGGTAACGAAACCCTGGCGCTCGTACTCCACGAAAATCGATTTGAGGTGTTCAGGGTCGACCACCTTCTCGCCTTCGGTCACTTCGAACATGAGCCTTTCTGGCGGGAAATGGGTCAAGCGCGCCGCTTCCAGGGTGGCCCGGATGCACGTCTCTGGCCGGTATACGGCGTTGGGCAGGAAATTAATGCTCAGCAAGCAATCGGGAATATCCAGCAGGCCCAGCCTTGCGGCTTCCTCGATGGCTTTCACCCGGCAGGCCTGGTCGAATCGGTAGCGGTTGCTGTCGTTCACGAGCCCCAGGATGTAGCCCGCCGACTCGCCATTGATACCTCTGACCAACGCCTCATAAGCAAACGCAGCGTGTGTCCGAACGTTGAAAATAGGCTGGAAGGCCATGGTGAATTCAAACCCCAGCGCATCATGGTTGCGGCATTCGGCGCAGCCGAGCGATTGGAACGGAGGGCGTTTCGTCATGAGCAATATTCCGTGGCGGTCGTGATACATTCCTGCGGTTACAAGGAACTGTAGCCGACACCACCTGAGTCGGCACAGGCCGAAGTTTTTGAAGCGTTATCGGCCGGTCCCCCACCGTTCACCTTGATCGGTGCGACATGTATCGGGCACTGCTGATCTCAAATGCTCAATGCAGCTTAACGGTAAGGACACATACACATGAGCGCACGAAAAATTTTAGTCACAGGTGCGGCGGGTCGGATTGGCACCGCTTTTTGGACAGCGCAAGCCGATAGATTGGATTTGCGTCTTGCTGATATAGATGTGCAGACATTTCCGAAATCCGCACAAAGTTTCTCTCTCGATGTCAGGGATCAGTCAAGCTGCCTTGAGGCCTGCGAAGGCATCGATACCGTGATTCATCTAGCTGCCGACCCGAGTCCAGACGCTAACTTCATGAGTTCTCTCCTGCCTGTAAATATCGTTGGCACCTACAACATGTTGTTCGCCGCGAAGGCACAAGGTTGCAGGCGGTTCATATTTGCGAGCAGTGCCCAAGCCATTGAGGGTTACCCGAAGGACGTCCAAGTACATGAACATATGTTGCCCAGGCCAGGAAATCTTTATGGGGTTAGCAAAGCATTTGGGGAGGCTCTCGCATCGATGTATGCGAACGATGGTCAAATGACAACCCTTGCAGTGCGCATTGCAAACGTAGCCCAGTTTCAGCAGGGAGAGACCCACAGCCACAGGGATGTAGCTGCGTTTATCAGCATGAGGGATGTCGTAGCGCTACTTAGAAGTTGCGTGGATGCAGAGCTGAGCGGGTTCCATGTGATTCATGGCGTATCAGACAATAGATACAAGCGCCTTTCCATCGATAAGACCCGAGAAGTTGTTGGTTACGCACCCACTGACGACGGGTTTGAGATTTTAGAGGGACATGCTCTCCCTGATTGATTGGCACTCGTTTGCTGCGGCCCATTTGTAGTCAGAACTCATTCTGATGAGCAAAGGCGTGCTTTCAGGTATGGACAGGCAGAGCCAACCCGAAAAGTACAAAAAAACCACCGCAGACTTTATTGAATCGCCGCCCGGTTCGGGCTAACCAAGGCCTGACCTGGTGCGCAGCGCTGGTCACCAGTGAAAGCACGACAGCAAAGCCGAGCATAATTTACGTCGTAGTAATTCAACCGGCGCTGGGGGAGATGACCGGGTGAAAAGCCGGATCGAAGACTATGTTGAGTATTTTGAAGGCTTTCTCATCGACTAAGAGCTGCTACAAACTCAAGAAATGCCCGCACCTTGGCTGGCGGCAAATGCCGTGAGGGGTACAACGCGTAGAGAGGAAAATATTCATCGGGCCAATCCGCAAAGAGCTCAATGAGCCGTCCCTCACGCAACGCGGCCTCTACACCTAACTCCAATACCTGGGCCACAGCCTGCCCTTCCTCGCAGATTCGGTGCATCGTGCCTACGTCATTGACCATTAGCCTTCCGTGCGTTTTGACGCTCACACGCTCGTGGCCTCGATGGAATTCCCAAATGAACGGTTTGCCCGTCTGAGGATCTCGAAAATCGACACACACATGCTCCGAGCTCTCAAGCTCTGAGGGATGCAGTGGACGACCGTGTTTTTTCAGATAAGCCGGAGAAGCAACAGTGAGCACGCGTGTTTGCAGCAACTGTCTGCCAATTAGCGAGGAAGAAGGTTGCTCGCCAAAGCGCACAGCAAGATCAACTCCGTCGGCCACCAGGTCCCCCATCTGTTCTCGAGTCACGAGATCCAGCTCAATAGCGGGGTAGGCCGCCATGAAGCTTCCGAGGGCCGGGGCCAAGATCAGTCTGGAAAAATACGGGTCAACATTAACGCGAAGCCGTCCCCGCACTGCGGTTGCACTGCCAGATGCCATCGTTGCTGCTTCCTCCAATGCGGCGAGTAGTGGCGCTATTTCTTCATACAGTCGACGCCCTTCATCTGTGAGCTTTACCGATCGAGTGGTTCGGTCAAACAAACGGATCCCCAACCTCGTTTCGAGACGAGCGACAGCCCTACTGACCCCGGACTGGGTCATGTCCAGCGCATTGGCAGCTTTAACGAAACTCCCGCTATCAACTACGGCAGAGAGCACACCCATACCGTTGACCAAACGCCCGTCGAAACTCATTAATGATTCTCCGTCATTGAATCAATGACACTCATGATATCGAAGAAAACTCGCAAGCAACGCAATAATTCGCCCATAGCGACAACGGGTCGCTCTTAAAGAAGAACTCATATGTATACGGTAATGGGTGTTACAGGTCAGGTAGGTGCAGAAGTGGCTCGCAATCTGCTGGCTGCCAATAAGCGCGTCAGAGTCGTGGTACGTGACGCTGAAAAAGGCAAAGCATGGGCTGCCAAAGGGTGCGAGGTTGCGGTTGCAGACGCTAATGATGTGAATCCGCTGGCTGCCGCGTTCAGTGACAGCACCGGCGTATTCATTCTGCTGCCTCCCAACTTCGATCCTTCCGAAGGCTTTCCAGAAGCACGCTACATCATCGAGAACCTGCGCGCCGCGCTGGAAACAGCGAAACCTGAGAAAGTGGTGTGCATCTCCACGATTGGCGCTCAAGCACATCAGCCTAACTTGCTGAACCAGCTTCAAATCCTAGAACAGAGTTTTGGCACGCTGGACCTGCCGATCACGTTTTTGCGTCCAGCCTGGTTCATGGAAAACAGTCTTTGGGACATTGAGCCCGCCAAGAGCAATGGCGTGATCCCAAGCTTCCTTCAGCCATTGGATAAGCCAGTTCCTATGATCGCGACGGCTGACGTCGGCAAAGTAAGCGCTGAATTGCTGCAGGAAAGCTGGCACGGCAAGCGAATCGTGGAGCTGGAATCCGAGCAACAGGTTACGCCCAATGACATCGCGGCGACGTTGTCAGAGCTGCTGGACAAGTCGGTGAAAATGGAAGCGGTACCCAGCGATACCTGGGAAGCGCTGTTCCGCTCTCAAGGCATGAAAAACCCTCATCCGCGCATTCAGATGCTCCATGGTTTCAATGAAGGCTGGATTCGCTTTGAAGGCATCCCACGCAAGGGACGTGTTGAATTGAAAGAGGTTCTGGCGGCGCTTCTGTCCCGCTGATAGCTTTTGGGTGCGACGCGATGTTGCCTCGTGCCCAATGCCATCCTGGAAAACATGAGCCAGGAGCTGGCCTTGCCGCTTGCGTAACGGGCGGCAATTTAATCCAGAGTCCAATATATGACTCCTATCAGAGCCGCAGAGCGACTATTGATGAGTGTCTGCCTCTTCAGCCGGATAAAACTCGCCCTCCTTTCCCATCTTTTTCAGCCGTTCGCGCGCGATCAGCTCAACGCTGGCCACTGCGGCCTGATCGTCAGGGTCGACCAACTGCAAGCACAGGCGTCGGACATTCTGATCGTGGGTGCCCTCGCTGAGCATTTCGTGGGTGAAGACTTGTTCGCCACGCCATAGGCATAGCTGGGTATGAGTCCCGCCGAGCCATATCTCGTTGATTGATCTAAGGTCAGTGGTAGCCAATTGATCCACGGTGATTGTCTTATCCATTGCGCTGTACCTTAACAATGACTAGATACAGGTAGACTTACAGGCACAGCGGGCGTTCCCAGGCCGCCAACGTTTTTCCTTGCCGCTGCCCCATCAGAACGCCTTCAAATCGCCTGGGCATGCCTTGGTAATGCGATGGAAATCAGGGCGGCCAGCAATACGAACACGCTCGAGATCCACAAGCATGCCTCCAGACCGTACAGCTGATAAACCCAGCCGGAGAGCACGGTGCCGATCAGTCGTCCCATGGCGTTGGACATGTAGTAGAAACCCACGTCCAGGGATACGCCGTCTTCGTTGGCATAGGACACGATCAGGTAGCTGTGCAGGGACGAATTCACTGCGAACAACGCGCCAAAGATCATGAGGCCGCCTAGCAGTACCGTCTGCGGTGACCACCCGCTATCGAGCCCAAGCGCAATCAAGGCTGGTAGGCCCGCCAGGGCAAGTGCCCACACAAAAGCTGCACGACCATCCGGCACAGGCCCCCTTTTCTTACCGGTGATGTTGGGTGCGAAGGACTGCACAATACCGTAGCCAATCACCCAGGCCGCCAGGAAGCCGCCCACCTTCCAGAAATCCCAGCCGAACACGCTGCTCAGGTATACCGGCAAGGCCACCACGAACCAGACATCCCGGGCGCCGAACAGGAACATTCGCGCCGCCGAAAGGATGTTGACTGCCCGGCTTTTGGACAAGATATCGCGAAACTTGGGTTTGGCTTTTGCCTTGCCCAGGTCCTTCTTCAACAAAATCACGCTGCTGATCCAGATCAGCGCCAGGACGCCCGCCATGGCCAGCAAGGCGCCTTTGAAGCCGATCAGGGCCAGCAAGGCTCCACCCAGAAAGAAGCCGACGCCCTTGAGTGCGTTCTTCGAGCCGGTGAGGACAGCCACCCATTGATAGAGCGTGCCTTGCTGCCCATTGGGCACCAGCAGCTTGATCGAGCTTTTGGCGCTCATTTTGTTCAGGTCTTTGGCAATCCCAGAGAGCGCCTGGGCGCCCATTACCCAGGGGATGGTCAGCCAGGCAAGCGGAACCGTGAGCATCAGCAGCGCTGCGACCTGGATGCCCAGCCCGATGTTCATGGTCCGGTTAAGACCCAGTCGAGCGCCGAGATAACCACCCACCAGGTTGGTGATCACCCCAAAGATTTCGTAGAACAGAAACAACGCGGCGATTTGCAGTGGGCTGTAGCCCAAGGCGTGAAAGTGCAGCACCACCAACATGCGCAGGGCGCCGTCGGTGAGGGTGAAAGCCCAGTAGTTGCCCGTCACGAGCAGGTACTGCCGAACTTCCGGTGCGAGGGCTGACAAGGCTTTCATGACCGCTCCTCAGACTGCCAGACCGACCAGCCTGGCCAATTCGACGGCGCGGTTGGCATAACCCCATTCGTTGTCGTACCAGGCATAGAGTTTGACCTGGGTGCCATTGATGACCATGGTCGACAGCGCATCGATGATCGATGAGCGCGGGTCGGTACGGTAATCGATGGACACCAACGGACGCTCCTCAAAACCGAGGATATCTTTCAGCTCGTTCTCGGAAGCGTCCTTGAGGAACTGATTCACTTCTTCGACAGTAGTGGCCCGCTCGACTTCGAAGACACAGTCGGTCAGCGAAGCGTTGGCCAGCGGCACGCGCACGGCGTGACCATTCAGGCGTCCACGCAGCTCCGGGAAGATTTCGGCGATGGCGGTGGCCGAGCCCGTGCTGGTCGGAATCAGGCTCATGCCCGAAGCACGTGCACGACGTAGATCCTTGTGCGGCTGATCGAGGATGCTCTGGGTGTTGGTCAGGTCATGGATGGTGGTGATCGAGCCGTGACGAATGCCCAGCTTTTCGTGGATGACTTTCACAACGGGGGCCAAACAGTTGGTGGTGCACGAAGCCGCGGTAACGATACGGTGCTGCGCAGGATCGAACAGGTGCTGGTTGACGCCCATGACAACGTTCAACGCGCCCGGCTCTTTCACCGGAGCGCAGACCACTACACGCCTGACGCCCTGATCCAGGTAGGCCTGCAACACCGCCACGGTTTTCATCTTGCCGCTGGCCTCGATCACCAGATCGCAGCCCGACCAATCTGTCTCGGCAATCGCCTTGTTGGCCGTTACTTTGATCCGTTTACCGTCGATGACGACGTTGTCGCCGTCAGCGCTGGCTTCGTTGTTCCAACGGCCATGCACCGAGTCGAAGTTGATCAAGTGCGCATGGGTCAACGCGTCGCCCGCCGGGTCGTTGATCTGCACGAATTCGAACTCAGGCCAATTCCAGGCTGCCCGCAGAGCAAGGCGACCGATCCGACCAAAACCATTGATGCCAATTTTAATAGTCATGTTGTTGTGCTCTGTCTCTGTTGTCAGTGGGCGTTCGATTGGGTGTCAAATCGACCGCTGGTTAACACGCTTCATCAGTTCTTCTGCCGACTCCTTGCGCTCGGAATAACGATCCACCAGATAGTCCTGACGGTCGCGAAGCAATAGCGTGAATTTCACCAACTCTTCCATCACATCCACGACACGGTCGTAGAACGCCGAAGGTTTCATCCGCCCGTTATCGTCGAATTCCATATAGGCCTTCGGCACGGACGATTGGTTGGGGATGGTGAACATACGCATCCAACGTCCCAGCACTCGCAACTGATTGACCACGTTGAACGACTGCGAGCCGCCGCACACTTGCATCACCGCAAGGGTCTTGCCCTGAGTGGGTCGAACCGCGCCCATGGCCAGTGGCACCCAGTCGATCTGCGCCTTGAACACAGCGCTGATGTTTCCGTGACGCTCTGGAGAGCACCAGACCTGTCCCTCGGACCACAGCACCCAGTCACGCAGCTCCTTCACGCGAGGATGGTCGTCGGGTGCGTCATCTGGCAGTGGCAAACCTGACGGATTGAAAATCCGCGTCTCGGCGCCGAAGTGCTCCAGCAGTCGAGCGGCCTCCTCCACCAACAGACGACTGAAGGAGCGCTCACGAGTGGACCCGTACAGCAGCAAAATGCGTGGCTTGTGGATGGAGATTTTTTCGATGCCGAGCTTGTCTGTCGACGGTAGATCGATCAGTTCAGTATTGAGTTGGGGGATGTGGTTATCGTACATAGTCATTGTCCTGCGCAATGGCGCTCTTGGAGTCTTCGAACCAGCGGCGTTTCATTGCTCCTGTGGTTACAGCGTGCCAATGAGAGCCAGCTCTGCCTTGAGCTGCTCGGAACTCAGTTGAGAAAGCGGTAGAGCCAGGAAGGCTTGGATGCGGGTTCTGATTTGTTCCAGGGTGACTTCAAACGCCGCCTCTATCTCTTCTTGAGTTCCGTGGTATTGCGAAGGATCAGCCAACCCCCAATGGGCCTTGGTGGCCGGCCCGAAAAATACAGGACATGCCTCCCCGGCGGCCTTGTCGCACACCGTGATGACGAAATCAGGTGCCAAGCTCATATGGGCATCACTGGGCTTGCTGAACAGCCCGAGCGTCGAGATACCGGCCTTTTCCAAGGTTTTGAGACTCAGCGGATGCACTTCGCCTTTGGGTTGACTGCCTGCGCTGTAGGCTTTCATGCCGTCAGCTGCCAAGTGATTGAAGACCGCTTCACAAAGGATGCTGCGGCAGCTGTTGGCAGTGCAGAGAAAAAGGATTTTCATCGAGCGGTCTCGTAGTCGAGGACGGAATCAAGCGACCTTGTTTTCACAGCACACGGCTGCACGTTCAGGACGGTCACCCATTGCATCAAGGCGTTTGGCATCAGGGCTTAACCAATGCTTGTTGCTTTCGAACGTAGTGGTCAGCACTTGATGAACCCAATCGGGGAGATTGGGGTGCAGCCGGTAATAAACCCATTGGCCTTGCCGACGATCCGAAAGCAGACCGCATGTGCGCAACTGCGCCAGGTGCCTGGAGATTTTTGGCTGACTCTCGTTCAACGCGCAGGTCAGTTCGCAAACACAAAGCTCCCCTTCTCGAGTGATGAGCAGCATGGTGCGGACACGGGTTTCATCAGCCAGGCATTTAAAAACAGTGGTGGGTGTCAGATGGTCAGCCATGTCGATTCTCAGCGTTTGGTTCTCACCAAGACGAACATCTTGATGCGCTCATGAATTTCATGAGGCGTGTGGCGAAATGCGTCGGGCTTGGACTGCGTGCGGTCAGCGTTGACGGTACAAACGAACAGAACTCGGGTTTTGCTGGTCATCGTGAAGATCTCAGCTCACATATGGTTTTCCGAATATATGTTTTTATGCATACATGGTAAAGCCCTGCGACAAAGAAAACGCTGTAAAAATCGACTCCTGCCAATAACGCCACTCTTAAGCCCAGTACTTACGGGGCTAACAGAATATTTATCAGCAGAAAGCCCCATGCGCATCTGGATAGTCGAATATATGAATTTTGTAATAAGTATGTCATACACTTGAGGGTAGCCTCGGCTCCGATCCAACCAACCTGGAGCTTGAAAATCGATAACCGGCATCAAGCGAACACCGGGGCCGATGCATTGTCGATAAAGCGCATCAAGCCAGGAATGATGTGAGAAGCATCGGGTCCGACACCTCTAAGGGTGGCCGAGGCGAAGTTACGCTGCTTCGGTAATCCCACAAAATACAAACCCGGCACGTGCTCCGCCTGCCCGTTACGTTGTCTCAAGCGTTCATTGCCCGCCACGTGCAGACCCGCCAAAAAACCAAGGGTCGGACGAAATCCGGTCGCGAAAACCAGACTGTCCACTTCGGTGTGCTGCCCATCAGCCCAGATCACCCCCGTTGACGTTACCTCCGTGAACATCGGTTTACGCTCAAAAAGCCCATGCTTCATGGCTCGACGATAGGTGCCGTCATCCAGCACAGGGGTACTTTGATCATTCAGCCAACGAGTCTTCTCAAGTCCTGTCCACTTGAGCCAAGCATGAAAATCCATACCGAGGACCTTTTGCGGAAAAAACCGAATCGATTCCCGTGTCGCCAATACAACGCGACTGACTTGAGCCAACTCATGGGCAATTTGTACGGCAGAGTTGGCCGCACCGATGACCACGACGCGTTGATCACTGAAGCCCTCGGCATTTCGGTAATCCGCACTGTGTAAACGTTGCCCGCGAAAACTCTCCAGCCCTGGAATGTCAGGGGTGAACGGCTGATTGAATCCGCCCGTGCAAACGATCAATGCTTTTGAGCGCAAACACTGGCCATCAGATGCCTGAAGCAAAAACAGCCCATCGTCTCTACGCACGTTCTGGACGCGCGTGTTCTGGCGAATGGGTAGCTGGAAAGCGTTCGCGTACTGCTCCAGATAACGTACGACTTCATCGCGTAACGGGTAATGCTTGGCTTGCGCCGGAAAAGGCATTCCAGGTAACGATGAGTAAGCAGCAGGGGAAAAAAGTCTCAAGCTGTCGTAATAATTGCGCCAGTTTCCACCTGGCTGGCTCTCGGCATCCAGAATAAGAAACCTGAGATTCTGCTGCCGCAGATGCCAACCGCACGCGAGCCCAGCCTGGCCCGCACCAATAACGATGACATCCATGGACTCGTTAATTATGTTCATATATGCACATCCATACATATATACAGATAAATAAAAACTACTTTGGTGCACCAGGGCAGCAAAATGGAGTCAGACTTTTCATGTGCTGGAGAATGGCTTCGAGCCGTGTCACCACTGCCGGTCCATCCACCTCGTAGAACATTTGCCGACTGACCTTGGTGGCACGGACGATGCCCGCCTCTAATAGCACTTGTAGATGTCGGGACACCACTGAACGTTCTTGAGGCAGCCCTTCTGCAATCTCGGCGATATCCGCTCGCCCCAGTTGCATGACTCGCTTGAGCACAGCTACCCGCGACGGCTCGCACAGAGCTTTGAAAAAGGATCCATCGAGCGAGTCGATAGCAGCATCAATTGCACGGGTACGTGCGGAGGTTGGGTTTGTCATGCGGTGGACTATATGTGCAGACTCATGCACACGTCAACTTGTTGGTCTCCCGTCGGTACGCCCTCCACCAGGCCGGCCAAGGCCCCCCTGGCCAGGCCCAAGGCGCTCGATTGCTGCCGAGCTGCAGGGAATGCTGAACTCGGTCCAAGCCTGAGCACAACACAAATCAAGCGGGCTTGATCGCGATTGCGAGCAAGCCCGTGCACACATTTGTTTATCGCGTTCAATCCTGGAGTGCGCGAACGCGCTGCATGCGTTGCTGCTCTGCCGGCGCAGCGGCCACCTGCAGTTCAAAGTCAAAATCAATCTGCGCAAACCGCCCCTCCACGCCAAACTCCCGCGCCAGTTGCTGATCGTCACTGAAGCGGATCTCTGCAATCAACTCATCGCGCGTCGCATAGGCAAAGTCATCGTGCAGATACGGGTCGTCCGATAGATTGATTTGCGTGGTCAGGTGCCGATAACCCGGTGCCGAAATGAAGAAGTGAATATGCGCCGGCCGTTGCCCATGGCGCCCCAATTGGTCGAGCAACTGCTGGGTCGGCCCGGTCGGTGGGCAGCCATATCCCGACGGTACAATGCTGCGAAAGCGGTAGTTGCCCTGGGCATCGGTCTCGATGCGCCGACGCAGGTTGAACTCCGATTGCGTTGTATCGAACCAGGAATAGGTACCGGCGGTATTGGCCTGCCACACATCGACGATCGCCCCCGCCACGGGTTTACCATCGGTGTCGCGTACCTGGCCGCGCATGAACAGCGGTACCGCAGGATCCAAGCCATCATCCAGGCGTGCTTCGTGCTTGGACAACGGCGCACCGGCCACGTACAACGGACCTTCGATGGTGCGCGGCGTGCCGCCGGTCTTGCCCGCTTCTTCGTCGGCGGCGTCCATCAGCATATCCAGGTAATGCTCAAGGCCCAGGCCGGCGACGAGCAAGCCAGCCTCCTGGTTCTTGCCCAGCTCGTTCAGGTAGTTGACTGCCTTCCAGAACTCCATCGGGGTTACGTCCAGGTCTTCGATAATGTTCACGGTGTCGCGCAGGATCCGGTAGATCAAGGCCTTGGTGCGCGGGTTACCGCCGTCGTTGAGATTGCCGCTGACTTCTTCGAGAAAATGCTGGGCGTGGGCAGTCTGGGAAATTCGAACGGGCATGGTGTACTCCTCATCTTGTCGTTATTAGGTAGAAAGCAGGCTTAGCTGTCGTCTTCATGGATCGACGACGGATGCCGACACAGGGCGTTCACTTCGATGGCCATGTAGGGAAAAAGCGGCAGCTGCATTAGCAAGTCATGCAGATCCTGAACGCTATCGACATCGAACACGCTGTAGTTGGCATAGTGCCCGGCAATGCGCCACAGGTGACGCCATTTGCCCTCTTGCTGCAGCCGTTGCGCCAAGGCTTTTTCTTCGGCCTTGAGGCTGGCGGCACGTTCGGGGTTCATGTCGACGGGCAGGTTCACGGTCATTTTTACGTGAAACAACATGGCAGGCGCCTCTTAGTGTTTGTCACGACGAAAGAACGCCAGGCGCTCTTCATCGATGGCCAGGCCCAGGCCCGGAGCGGTAGAGACATGCAGCTGAAAATCGCGATACACCAACGGCTCGCTGAGAATGTCTTCGGTGAGCAACAGCGGGCCGAACAGTTCGGTGTCCCAGGCCAGCTTGTTCAGGGTGAGGAACGCATGGGCGGAGGCCAGGGTGCCGATACCACCTTCAAGCATGGTGCCGCCGTACAAAGCGATGCCGGCTGCTTCGGCGATCGCCGCCGTGCGCAATACCGCTCGCGGGCCGCCGTTCTTGGCAATCTTGAGGGCAAACACCGAAGCCGCACCTTCGCGCGCCAGGTTGAAAGCGTCCTCGACACATTCGATGGATTCATCCGCCATGATCGGCGCCGGACTCGACAGGTTCAGCCGCGCCATACCGCCACGGTTGTTGCGCGAGATCGGTTGCTCGATCAGGTCGATACCGTTGTCGCCCAGCACCTTGCACGCTCGCAGCGCCACGGCCTCATCCCAGGCCTGATTGACGTCAACGCGCACACTGGCGCGCTCACCCAACGCCTTTTTGATCGCGATCACATGGGCCAGGTCGCGCCCAACATCACCGGCACCGATCTTCAATTTGAAAATTCGGTGCCGGCGCAGGTCGAGCATCTTCTCGGCCTCGGCGATATCTTGCTCTGTGTTGCCGCTGGCCAAGGTCCAGGCCACCGGCAAGGCGTCACGCACACGGCCGCCGAGCAGTTCGCTGACCGGCAGGCCCAGGCGCTTGCCCTGCGCATCGAGCAAGGCGCTTTCGATACCGGACTTGGCAAAGGTATTGCCGCGAACGCTGCGCTCCAAGCGCAACATGGCCGCGTTGATATTGCTGGCGTCCTGGCCGATCAACAGCGGCGCGAAGTGGCGGTCGATGTTGATCTTGATACTGTCGGGGCTCTCGTTGCCGTAGCTCAGGCCGCCGATGGTGGTGGACTCACCGATGCCCTCGATGCCGTCGGCGCAACGCACGCGGATGATCACCAGGGTCTGGTTTTGCATCGTGTGCATCGCCAGCTTGTGCGGGCGAATGGTGGGGAGGTCGACGATAATCGTCTCGATCGACTCGATGGCGCAAATCGGCATGGTAATACCCGTTGGGTTCTTTATAGGTTTTAACCGATTCTGCGCCGCCTCTTTCCAGGCTTCCAATATAGAATTAGTCTTGATTAATACCCTGTAGGTATGAATGGAGCCATCATGGAACTGCGTCATCTGCGTTATTTCCAGGTGCTGGGCGAAACCCTCAACTTCACCCGCGCCGCCGAACGCCTGCACATCGCCCAGCCCCCGTTGAGCCGGCAGATCCAGCAATTGGAAGAGGAACTGGGGGTGATCCTGCTGGAACGTGGCCGGCCGCTGCGCCTGACCGAAGCCGGGCGGTATTTCTATGAACACGCCAATGTGTTGCTCGAACAGTTGAACAAGGTCTGTGACAGCACGCGGCGCATCGGCCAGGGCGAAAAAACCTGGCTGGGCATCGGCTTCGCCCCATCGACCTTGTATGGCGTGCTGCCGGAACTGATCCGACGGCTGCGCACCCATGAGGCGCTCGAGCTGGAATTGGGCCTGTCGGAGATGACCACCTTGCAGCAGGTCCAAGCGTTGAAGGCCGGGCGCATCGATGTGGGCTTCGGGCGCATTCGCATCGACGACCCGGCGATCGTCCAGCGCGTACTGGTGGAGGATCGGCTGGTGGCGGTATTGCCCGCCGGTCACCCGTTGCTCGCTGCGCCCGCCACCCTCGGCCAACTCGCCGCCGAGCCGTTTGTGCTGTACCCCGGCAACCCACGCCCCAGTTATGCCGACCATGTGATCGCGTTGTTCGACACTCACGGTTTGAGCCTCAAGGTGGCGCAGTGGACCAACGAGTTGCAGACCGCCATCGGCCTGGTCGGCGCTGGAATGGGCGTGACGCTGGTGCCGGCCTCCGTGCAACTGCTGCATCGCGCGGACATCGGCTATACGCCAGTTGTGGAAGCCACTGCGACCTCGCCGATTATTCTCAGCCGAAGGGTAAATGATAAGTCGCCGGGGCTCAGTCATTGTTTGCAGTTGGTGGAGGAATTGATCTGAACTCTTGTAGCCGACGTACAGTTGCGCCAGACGATTCCACACCGGCCCTGTCACACAACTCAAAACGGGCCGATGGGGAATCCGTCCGCCAGCACGCTGAGCGAACTGGCCGCCGACGCACCGAAGAAGCAGCCGCCCGTCCGGGCAGCACACGTAGTGAGACTCAGCAAGCCTTCGATGCTTCGCCCAGACGATGGTAGGCCCGGTTGAAGTACACCAGGCCCTCGTCCGCGCCGCTCTGGCGAATGGTCTGGATCTCGCAGTAAAAAATACTGTGGGAGCCCACCTCGTGGACCTGCACGATGCGGCAGTCGAAATTCACCAGCGCATCAAGCATCACCGGCGCGCCACTTTCCAGGGTGGTCCACTCTGTGACGGCGAAGCGTTCATCCATCGTCAGCGTGCGGTCGGCGAAAGCGCCGGAGAGTTGCTGATGATCACCGCACAGCGTGTTCACGCACACCGCGCCGTTACGCTTGAAATGCTCGTTGGAATGGGAAGAACGGTTCATGCACACCAACAACGTGGGCGGCGAATCGGTCACGCTGCATACCGCTGAGGCGGTGAAACCGAACCGGCCCGCCACACCATCGGTGGTGATGACCGACACGGCGCCGCCGAGCATGGCCATTGCATTGCGAAAATTGCTTACGTCTACCATGGTCGACTCCTCAGATATCCAACACGAGTTTTTTGGATTTTGCGCGCGAGCAACACACCAGGATCTGGTCGTTGCCGGCCTTCTCATCGTCAGTGAGGTACACATCGCGATGGTCCGGTTCGCCTTCGAGCACATCGCACAGGCAGGTCCCGCACACACCCTGCTCGCAGGAAATCTCGATCTTGATCCCCACCTGTGCCAGCGCGGCGAGAATGCTCTGCCCTTCGGCCACCTGCACGGTCTTGCCACTGCGCGCGGCGACCACTTCAAAGCTGCCGCCTGAGCTGTCCACCTCCACCTGGAAATACTCCTTGTGGATATGCGCCTCGGTGTAGCCGCGATCACGTGCCCCCTGGATCACCCAGTCCATGAAACCGGCGGGACCGCAGGTATACAGATGCACGCCCGCCTCGCCCTGGCCCAGCACCTTGTCCAGATCGAGCCGCTGTTCGACGCCTTCGTTGTCGAAGTGGGTGAACACATTCGCCGCAAACGGCGCGCCGGCCAGCTCAGCGAGAAACGCACTGCGACCTCGTTCACGCCCGCAGTAATGCAGTTCGAAGGCCTTGCCTGCCGCGTGCAGGCTGTAGGCCATGGCGATCATCGGCGTGATGCCGATGCCGCCGCCCAGCAGCAGCGAACGGCACGCATCGGCGGCCAGTGGGAACAGATTTCGCGGTGCACTGATCTGCAACTGGCGACCTTCGAGCAGGTACTCATGCACACCCACCGAACCGCCGCGCGAGGCCGGGTCCTTGAGTACGCCGAGGCGGTACATACGCGGGTCGGCCGGGTTGCCGCACAGCGAGTACTGTCGCACCAGCCCCGGGCCGATGTGGAGATCGACGTGCGCGCCGGCATCGAATACCGGCAGCGGCGCACCGTCACGACGGATCAGGTCGAGGACGACCACGCCGTCCCCTTGCAGCTCGCGCTTGCGCACGACTACGTCCAACAGTTCTTCAATCATGGCCGTTATTCCATGGAATTCGCAAAGGCCGCCGTGGCGGCTCGGTAATAGTCAGCGCATGAACAGGCCGCCATTCACGTCCCAGGTCGCCCCGGTGGTGAAATAGGCCTCGGGCCGCGCCAGTTGCACAATCAAGTCAGCCAGAAAATCCGCATCGCCCAGGCGCTGCACCGGAATATTCGCCAGCAGCCCCGCCAGACGCTCCGGCGGTATCGCCGCGCGCACCGCCGTCGAATCGATCGGCCCTGGGGCGATGGCGTTCACCGTCACCCCGTGTGCGGCAAATTCCTTGGCGAAGATTTTGGTCAGCGTCACGATGCCGCCCTTGCTCGCGGCGTAATGCGCGCCGGTTGCGGTGCCGCCGTTCTGCCCGGCCAGGGACGCCATGTTGATGATGCGCCCGTAGCCGGTTTCGGCCATGTACGCGCCCAGCACCTGGCAGCCCAAGAACACGCTGCGCAGGTTCAGGCCCACCACGGCGTCGAACTCCTCGGGGCTGATCTGCATCAGCGGCGTGGTCTTGGTCACCGCGGCGTTATTGACCACCACGTGCAGCGCGCCGAAGCGCTCCAGCACCTGGGCCAGACCGTTTTCGAAATCAGCCTTGCAGCCTGCGTCCAGTTGCAGCGCGAGGGTGTGCTCACCACCGGGGTCCAGCTGAGTGGCGCAGGCCTGGGCGGCCTCAAGCTTGATGTCGGTGACCACCACCCGATACCCGGCCCGCAGCAGGCCGGCACAGAAATGCTGCCCCAGGCCCTGCCCTGCCCCCGTTACCAATGCGATCTGGCTCATGTCGGCGCTCCTTAAAGGATGTAGCCGATACCGGCGAGGGCATCGTCACTGTTGATCAGGCTGACCACTTTGCGGTGGATCTTGAAACCGCGCTCACAACGGATCAGGTCGTAGGTCAAGTCGGCGCTGTAGAACTTCAGGCTTTCCTTGCGGAACTCACGCACGTTCTGCGCACAGCGCACGGTGACGTAATGACCGTCATCGCTCAGCACCCGGAAGCGCGACTGCATGCGCACCGTGCGCGGTTGCGGGCTGGTGGAGATCGACTCACCACCGATCAAACGCTGTACCCGCAGCTCACGCATATGATGGTCGTCGTAGGCGTAATTGAGGGTGTTCTCAAAGTCGGTTTCCCTGGGGTCGATGGGAATGATGTAGGTGCCTTTTTCGGTCCACATCTTCAACCAGCTGTCGTATTCACCGTGGTCGAGCATGTCGCCTTCCTGCCAGATGAAAGCGGTCACTTCTTGCAGCAATTGCAGGTTCATAAGGTTCTCCACGGGTCAGGCCGACATCATCTTCTTCCACTGCTGGTAGCCGGCGCGCATGCCGGTTTCGGCACTCACATCGGATACCAGCCCGTCTTCACTCGCCTGCTCGCCGGGCAAGCCCCGGTTGAGCATGATCCACAGGTCTTCACCGGCGCTGGCACCCTTCTGCACACGCTCCCAGGCCTCGGAATCATCCGGGGTGCCGAAGCCCATCGGCCCCTGGAAGTGCTCATGCAAGCGCAGGCGATAACGGTTGGCCACGGCCGGACCGCCGTCCATGGTGATCACCGAATGGTGGATTTCGGTCTCGGTCACCGAGATCGGTTGCAGCACCCGGAAGAACGCCATCGAGCACGCTACATTGGGAAACAGATTGAGGTTGAAGCCGGTACCGCCTACCGCGCGCACAATGCGGCGCACCTGTTGCTCCTCGATGCCTTCGTCGCGCAATTCGGCCGCCAACTCCTGGAAGCGCTCGGGGATCGGCTTGTCCAGGTCGGCTTCGAGATCGATCAGGTCAGGAATCATCACCATCACGCTGTGGCCGTTGCCCAGGTCCTCGACGTAGCCAGGCCCCTTGACGAAGTCGAAGAGCTCCATGGTCTGCTCATCCACCGACGACAGGAAACTCTTGTGCACCAACGGGAAGTGGTAGGCGTCGGTGGTGTTTTCCAGCTGGATCTTCCAGTTACCGGGGAAGCGGAAACGATGTTCCCCCGGAACCTTGATGCCATAGCCGGCGCCCTGCTTCATGAACAGGTCCATCCACTTCTTCGCCGCGCCGAGGTAATCCTCCAACGGCTCGATGTCGTCCTTGAAGGTGGCGAAGATCATGCCGGCGTAGCTTTCAGTACGCAGGCTGACCAGCGGCAGCTCGGCCTTGTCGATGCAGTCGCCATAGCTTTCCGGGTGCGGAATGCCGCGCAGCGAGCCGTCCAACGCGTAGCCCCAGCCGTGGTATGGGCAAACAAAACTGTTGGTCTTGCCTTTCTTGTGTTCGCACACAGTGGCGCCACGATGGCGGCAACGGTTGAGCAGCACGTGCACGTCTTTCTTGCGATCACGCACCACAATCACCGGCTGCTTGCCGATGTAGGTGGTCTTGTAGCTGCCGTTATCGGGGATCTCGCTGGCGTGGGCCACCCAGATCCAGGTGCTGTAGAAAATTTTCTCCAGCTCGGCGTCGAACAGTTGCGCGTCGGTGTACATCGACGTGTGGACGCGGTCGGCCTGCACCAGGTCGGCGGGATCGACGGCGAGGTTTACAGCGGGAATCAGCTTGGTCATGGGAGTGTCCTCGTCGGCATCAAGTACGCTGAATGATCAGCTCGCGCCCAACCCGGGCTTCAACCTTGGTGTAGCGCCAGAGCTTGTAAGGACCGTCGCCCACCGGCGTGCTGCGAAACAGATTGCACGCGGCATGCACGGTCTCGATGTCCGGCACGTCGGCCAGCAGATAGGTGGTCCACGGAAAGCCATCGGACGGCCCGACCATGCTCTGGTCGTCATCCATGTTGCCCAGCACCTTGACCCCGGCGAGGTCGTGAATGCCGTTCCACATAGCGCTGAACGCCGCCCACACCTGCAATTGTTCATCGCGCGGGGCATCGAAAAAATTCTGGTTGATGCCCATGCAGAACAGCACGCGCAACATCTTTTTATCGCTCATTTTTCTTTCTCGACGGTTAGAGATAGCCAGGCAGAGGCTGTTTGCCGAAGAACATGGCTCCGGCGTTCTGGTAGGTGATATCGCCCATGAATGCGTGCTGGGTCACCACCTGTGCATCGTTGACGCAGCGCGCCAGTGGGCTGTCGTTGTACACGCCGCTCATGCCTGAGAGCATCTGCGCGGTCCGCGCCACATCCGCGGCTACTCGGGTGGCATGGGTCGATGAGAGGCGAAGCAGGTTGATCGCGGCCGCGGGCACCGCATCGCCGGCCAGTACGTAGTCCCAGGCGCGATCGATGGACTCGTAGAAAAATGCCCGCGCGGCCCGCAGTCCGGCTTCCGCCCGGGCGATGTCGACCTGGGCCAAGGGGCGATCGGCAATCGCCGGTGCCCCGGTGACCGAGACACGTCCGCTGGCCATATCGGCCAGGGCGTCGAGTGCCGCGCGAGCTACGCCCAGGCCGACCACCGAAAGCACCTGAGTGGCGAATGACAGCGATGGGTAGCGGAAGAACGGCTCGTCCAGGTTCGGCAGGCCGCCGCGCACGAACGTCCACTCTTCGGCGACCCGTACATTTTCGGCCACCAGATCATGGCTGCCGGTGCCGAGCAAACCGACGGTGTCCCAGGTTTCTTCGATGCGGATCTCACTGCGCGGCATCACCGCGATACGTGGCAGGCCGAAGGTATCGCCGTTTTTCGGGGCGATGCCGACACCGACGATGTCCGCGCCCAGAGAACCGCTGGAGTACTTCCAGCGACCGTTGACCACAAAACCGCCATCGACTACTTCAGCCGGTTGCGGCGGAAAGATGCCGCCGGCGAACACCAGGTCGGGACCGTCGGCATACACCTTGGCGATGCTCTCAAGCGGCAGTGCCGCCAGGTAGACCGGGCTCATGCCGAAACTGGCGACCCAGCCGGCGGAACCGTCGGCCTGGGAGATGCGCTCGATCACCTGACAGAACTCCGCGGGCGAACACTCCAGGCCACCAAAGCGCTTGGGCACCAGCGCCCGGTAAATGCCGTGCTGCTTGAAGGCTTCGATTACATCCAGCGAGATGTAGCGCTGACGGTCGAACTCACCAGCACGGGCACGCTCACGCACCTCGTCAAGCAACACCTCAAAAGTGGGGCCACTGGCAAGCGAACTCACAACATCTACCGCTGGTTTTTTTAGCGAATGCATAGATTTACTCCGTCGACAGGAACGGTATGGGGCTGAGCTGAAAGTCAGTGCCGCGCTCGGATGGAAAAGCGCGCAGATCGAATGAGCGGTGCTGACGCAGTTGACGAGCCTTGGGTCTGAAGGACGACTGCGCGGGCAGAGCGAGCGGGATGAATCGGCATGGTGGTTACCTTTGTTTTTGTGGGTGCCGTTGAGGCGAATCTGAGCCAAGTTACGTGAATTGTCAATTGATTTATCACACTTAAAAACACCAAAAATCACGTATAAATAGACAAGAAAAAAACACAAAAACTAGACTATCTTGTTGTTTTATATAGATAACTATTACTTTCACCTAGTAAGAAAACAGCCTCATGATAAAAAAATATTTGTATTTTTTAGCTATCCTTATCGCAAAATCGAAAGACGACTGACACTCCGCTATCACAGGCAAGCCCGCTCCCACACTGGATATACAGGCGAACCACAGATGCCTTCAGCGCAACGGCGAGAACGGCGCCGGCAGGTAGACCGTGGAGTGCATCTGCAAGAGCTGCGGCGCGGAGTTTTCCGGCGGCCAGGCGCCGTCGGCCACGGCGCGGGTGCGCACATCAAGACGCTGTTCCAGCGAGCTGTAGGGCCAGATGTGCAGGTAGCGAGGAATCTGCCCGCTGGTGGCATAGAGCGCGGCATACACCGGGGAATAATCCGCCCCGGTGCGACGCGCTACGGCCTTGCCCCAACCCTGCAGCGTTGGCGCGAGCCCACTGGGTACGAGGTTGTATTCACGCAACTCGTAGAACGGGCCATGAACCCCGGGCGGCAACGGTTCGATAAAGGCAAAGGCGCTGTAATCATCGACTTGCTGGCCCAACACAAATGCACCAATCCCGAAGCCATCGGCCGCCAGTAGATACCGCTCGCGCTCGCGTTCGCGAGACTCGGCATCGTCGAACCCACGCAGGACCGCGATACGATTCTGCGAACCGATTTCCGACACCCAACAGCCCATCAAATGAACGCCCTCGCCCGCCTCTTGCAAACTCTGCTCAAGACGCGGCAAGGCTTCAGGCACGGTTCGTACACGCAAGGTAAAGGTCAATAGTTCGAACAGTTTCACGGCGGTCTCCAGAGATCATGCGCACGGCGCGACCGCCGTTATCGGCAGTCGCGAGACAATGGAAGGTGGGGGGTTGTCAGTGAGCGCGTCGGGTCACTGTGCAGCAGGCTGGGGCACCGGCAGCTCGGCGTCGCTGTTCCATGCCTGTACCGGGCGGCCGAACAGGTTCTCGGTCTGGAAATGCGCCATTCGCCACTGCCCATCTTCTTCGGCGAAGCGCACCGTCAGGCGTGCCGCATTGAGATGGGAGGCGCCGCTGGCGAAGGTGGACGTCTGCAACATCACCCAACTACCAACGACGGCGCCGTCCTGCACCTCGATCAGCTCGCTGGTGAGGAAGTGCACGTTGAGGGCAAAGTGCGCCGGCGTTTTCATGTAGCCGGCAAACATCGCCGCAATGGCTTCGCGCCCGCGGTAACCGCCGAAACTCTTGGTGTACTTGGCGCCCTTGCCCTCCCATATCGCATCCTGGGTGAACAGACCAGCCAGCTCGTCGAGCGGCGTGTGGGCGTCGAGTGCATCACACAGCACCATGTAGCGGTTCATGCAGGCGCGGGCGCTGTCCTGGATTTCAAAACGGCGCAGGCGTTGTTCCAGGTCTGCGCGTGGGATCACCGTGCTCATGCTCATCTCACCCCTCGTGGCTGGCGTACAGGCGTTCAAGCAAACGGCCGGCAATGGCCAGCAGCTGTTCATCGGCGTCCTTGGCCCCCACCAGTTGCAGGCCCACCGGCAAGCCCTCGGCGCTGGCCAGCGGGATGCTCAACGCCGGGTGCCCCGACAGGTTGAACGGTCGCACGAAGGCCGTCATGCCCAACACCGCCTGGGTGTCGGCTGCGTCGGCGAGGGTCAAGGGCAAGTCCGGCATGGTCGGCAGCACCAGCACATCGACCTGCTGCAATGCGGCGTCGACTTCGGCGCTGAACTGCACGCGCACCTGCTCGGCCTGAGCCAGCGCCGCGGCCGTGGTGTTGCCGGCAGCGGCCAGGCGAGCGGCGATGTCGGCGCCCACTTTGCCGGTTTCCAGCAAGTGCCCACAGGCATCGAAGGTCTCGCGGTTAATCACCACCATGCCGGCGTCATAGGCCGCCTTGAGGCTGGGCAAAGCAAGGGTTTCGCTGGGCAGTCGACTGCCGGCGATGGCCGCATCGATCACACGCTGTACCGCTGCGCTGGCCTGCACCGTCACGATGCCCAGGCGCGGCGTATTGGGTACCGACACAGGCTTGAAGGTTGGGTCGATCGCCAGCATGGCTGTGACCAGCATCGGCAGGCTCGCGGCAAACGGGCCAACGCAATCGAGGCTACTGTGCGCCGGCATCACCCCGCGACGGCTGACCCGACCGAACGTCGGCTTAAAGCCGAACACTCCGCAGCAACACGCCGGGATGCGCACCGAGCCCCCCGTGTCGGTCCCCAGGGAAAAATCCGCCAGCCCAGCCGCCACGGCCGCCGCCGAACCGCTGGAGGAACCCCCTGGAATACGCCCGGGAAAACGCGGGTTCGGCGCGGTACCGGTCCAGTGATTGATCCCCGTGGTGCCGAACGCCAGTTCATGCAGGCTGGTCTTCGCCACCAGGCGGCAGCCCTTGTCCAGCAGGGCCTGCACCACATCGGCATGGACCGTGGCCGGCGCGGCGTCAGCCAACGCCTGGCTGGATGCACGGGTTGGCAGGCCGGCAATATCGATGGTGTCCTTGACCATCACGGTCGGCCCATCGCCGCCAAGGGAAAGCTGTTCAATCACCAGGGTCATGTCACGTCACCTTCAGTGCCAAATGCGGAATCAAGACGCCCGATGCGCCGTTCCCTTTTTCACACTCACCGAATATCACGTGAATTGTCAATCAAATTTCAGCCCTACCATGCGACCTTCACCCGCACCCTCAATGCCTGAATAATCGCGCCGAAATCACAAGAAAAGTCTATTATTGGCCGCCTCCCCTGAGCTGAGCACACCATGACTTCTGCAAAAAAACCCGCAAATCGCTACGACCCCGGCAGCGAAAACTTTCACAAGGAAGACTTCCCGTACTACTGGCTGGCCATGGTGCATGGCCGCTACAGCCAGTACATGGAAAAGGCGTTGAAAAAAATCGGCCTGGATATCCCGCGTTGGCGCGTGCTGCTGATCCTCAAGGAGAACGGCCAGTCGAGCATTTCCGAGATCTCCACCCACGCGATCGCCAAGCTGTCGACCATCACCAGGACGGTCTATCGCATGAAGGAAGACGGCCTGGTGGATACCGCGCCCTGCGAGGGCGACGGCCGGGTCACCCAGGTCCGGATCACCACCGAGGGACGCGCGGCGATCGAACGCATCCAGGTGGCGACCAGTGACGTGTTCAAACGCAGCTTCACCGGCATGACTGAAGCGCAGATCCAACGCCTGAGCCGCTTGCTCAAAACGATGTTCGATAACCTCGGCGAACCTTGAGCCAGGCGCTGGCAGGGACTGTCAGGCATATCCAAGTTCCAGGCAGACTCGCACAAGCAGGCAAACGTGCATCCGCTTTTAATGCAGAGGTCTTTCGAGCGCCCTTCGGGCGCGACAACCCCCTCATTGGAGCGCCGCCATGCACATTGCCTTATTGCCTTCAGTCGCTGCCTTCCTGGCCCGCGACCATTCCAACTTCATCGACGGCGCGGTGCACACCAGCGCATCCACCCAGCGCATCGGCGTCATCGACCCCGGCACCGGCGAGACGGTCGCCCATCTGCGTGACGCCCAAGCCGAGGATGTAAACCTGGCCGTCGACAGCGCAGGCATTGCCTTCAAGGGCGCCTGGGCGCGCGTCACACCTTACCAGCGCGGTGTCCTGCTCAATCGCCTGGCCGACCTGATCGAAACCCATGGCGAAGAACTGGCGCAATTGGAAACCATGAGTTCTGGCAAGTCGATCAACTTGTCGCGCCATATCGAAGTGGGCCAGAGCGCGGTGTTCCTGCGTTACTTCGCCGGCTGGGCGACCAAGATCGGCGGCCAGACCATGAGCCCGTCGTTTCCCTCCATGGACGGCGAGCAATACAGCGCCTATACCCTGCGCGAACCCGTGGGTGTGGTGGCGGCCATCGTGCCGTGGAACTTCTCGTTGATGATCGGCGTGTGGAAACTGGGCGCCGCACTGACCACCGGCTGCACCGTGGTGCTCAAACCCAGCGAATACACCCCCCTGTCCTTGCTGCGCCTGGCGGAGCTGGCAATCGAGGCCGGAATTCCGGCTGGCGTGATCAACGTGGTCAATGGCCGTGGCCAGGTCGGCCAGCAGTTGATCGAACACCCTGGCGTGCGCAAGGTGTCGTTCACCGGTTCAGTGCCCACCGGCATAGCCGTGGGCAAGGCCGCCATGGCCGCCGACCTGACCCGAGTTACCCTGGAACTGGGCGGCAAGAACGCCGCTGCGCTGCTGGCCGACGCCAATGTCGATGACGCCGTGGCGCGCTTCGTGCAGTCGGCCTATGTGCACCAGGGCCAGGTGTGCGCATCGCCCGAGCGCTTGTTCGTGCACCGCTCCATCGTCGAGCAAGTGACGCAGAAGATTTCAGCAATGCTGTCGCAGATGGTCATCGGTTCGCCCTTGGATGAACACGCCCAGTTCGGCCCGCTGTCAAACAAACCGCACTTCGACAAAATCCTCGGCTTTTTCGACCGTGCCCTGCAGGGCAACCAGGTGGTGTGCGGCGCACGCGCCGTGGACCGCGCCGGTTACTACGTGGAACCGACACTGATCGTAGCCACTGGCAAGGACGATCCGCTGCTGCACGAGGAAACCTTCGGCCCGGTGGTGTGCGTGCTGGCGTTCGACGATGAAGAAGAACTGGTCACACTGATGAACGACAGCCCGTTCGGCCTCACGGCGAGTCTCTGGACCAACGACCTGTCCAAGGCCTTGCGCTTGATCCCACGGATCGAGGCGGGCACGGTGTGGGTCAACATGCACACGTTCGTCGACCCTAGCGTGCCGTTTGGCGGGATGAAGGCTTCGGGCATTGGTCGTGAATTCGGCAGTGCATTTATCGACGATTACACCGAACTGAAATCCGTGATCATTCGCTACTAAACAACATCGATAGCGACGCTGTTCGCAAAGCGCGGACTGACAAGATCAGAACCTGGTCGAGATCAGTACCGCGCTATACACATTGAGCTTGTCACCACCTAACTGCTTTCGGACGGTTGTGCGCGCCAGTACACTTTCTGTTACTGAGCGATTGCACCGTTGGCGAACATGTCCGCGACGATGAACCAATTGCCATGCTCTTTTTTCCAGACAAACAGGCTCTTCATCTTGAAGGGAGATTCGTTGCCCACTGGCGTCACGTCCCAGGTCACCCAGGTGTAGGCTGACTCATCGTTGAGTTGTACCAACCGGTTGAGATGGATGACGGTACTCTTCGACCCCTCCATCAGATGCTGAACCAGACCGGTAAGCTGTGCCCTACCCTGATAGAGTTCCGGGACACCTTCGCCGGTGATCTGGGTCTGCTCGGTGTAGACCTGCTCGACAACTGCCTTGGCATCTTTCTTCGGCCAGCTGGCGGCAATGCCGTCGAGTTTGCTCTCGATGATTGTGTGCAGCGGTGTGGGCGACTGCGCATGTGCGCGAGGAAAACCACAGGCCAGAGCAGCCAGAAGCACAAGGGAGGACGACACTTTTTTGTTCATGGGGCACCCGTTTCAAGATTGAATGGCTCAGATCGCTGTAGGCCAGGTTGTAACTGGCACACAGAAATCCTGAAGCAGATGGGCGCCGATTGATTGGTCGTGCTGGACGGCATTTTGCAAATCATTGCCAGTCGCGCTCAAATCGCGGCCAACAAAAAGCCGTGCGGATGCGACACAAAGACAATCACATCGCACGGCTCGCTGAACCCAAGGTCAGTGCCCCAGGCTTCTGTAGGTACTCGGTGTGAGGCCCATCTGCTTCTTGAAGGTCTTGGAAAAATGCGCCGAGTCGGCGAACCCCCAATAGCTGCCGATATCGGTGATTGAGCGATGCGCGCAAACGGGGTCACGAAGATCCTGCGCTGCTTTCAAAAGCCTCTCGCGCAGGATGTAACGGCAAACACTATCGCCACTCGCCTCGAACAGCCTGTAGAGCTGGCGGCTGGAAATACCCAGCTCTTCGGACAGCGACGCTGGCGACAGCCGCGGTGAGTCAAGCCTTTGCTGGATGACCGATTGCACTTCATGCAACTGCCATCCCGGCGAATGGTCGCTCGCCCGGTACTCCAGCACCGACTCAAGCAAGGCCACCAACGCCCCCTGCACGCCCTCGCCATCCTGCGGGCAAGACCAGTGAGCCAGCTCGCCTCCAGCGACCTGACGCACCAGCGTGCCAAGCAGTTGGCCACAGACACCCGTGGTCGACAGCTTGCCGAAACGGGTACGGTCCAGGCCTTTGAACAACTCACGCGGCAGAGGAATCGACACATGGGAAAACAACCCTTGGGGTGTCATTTTCACCGAGTCGGAAAAATCGAGCAAAGCGAGGTCACCTGCTCGCAGGTCAACGACCCGATCCCCCAGCTCAATGGCCATCGAGCCTTGTTGTTGTAACACAAGGAAACACCTATCCGACGAATCGCGCGCACCTACCCGAACTGATTTGGCAATCACATTGGCATTGCTACGAATGTGGGCGACAGCCGTGCTGCCTACCTGCGTGTGTTTGATTTCCCCAATGAAAAGGCTCTGGCAATGGTCATAGCGCGTTTCGAAACGGCCGCAGGCCGCGCGTACACTTTCGTTCCATGCCGACAACGCTTGACCACTCATAGATATTTTCTCCGGGGCTTGCCCAAACTTAGTGCGATTTTCACGTGATTTCGGTAACAAAAAACAGCATTTTCAAGGAGCAAGCACAGAGCGCGCCAACTCGTGAATAAAACAATTGAAGGGGCATTATTTGTCTGTCAACGCCAAGCCTTTGTGCCAGGGTGCCAGCCCATTTGGTTTGCAACCCAAGCCCGCTAGCCTGTGGTGTCAATCACGCGCCGCGGAATCGAACACACTATGAGCCTCGCATTGAGCATTCAAAACAAGATCGCCCTGCTGGCCAGCGTCTGCCTGGCTACAGTGGTGGCACTGGTCGTGGGGCTGTCCCTTGGGCAACGCCAGACCAGTGAGGACTTGATCGTCGACGCATCCGGCCAACTGTTGCTTACGGCGGCCCAGAACAACTTGCAGGCCCAAGGCCAGTCCCAGGCCCTGGCTATTCAACAAGGGTTCAGCCGGGCCTACGAGTTCGGTCAAGGTCTCAGTCGCCAGGTGATGCATCTGCGCGACCGCGCCGACAAGGACCCAGCAGCGTCCCGCGCCTTGAGGCAGGACCTGGCGCAGGTGCTGCATCAGGCAATTACCGAGCGCCCTGAATTGCTGGGCCTGTTCGTTGTCTTCGAACCCGATGCATTGGATGGGCGCGATGCAGAGTTCATCGGTCAGCAAGCGCTGGCCAGCAACGACAGCGGGCGCTTCTCGATGTACTGGCTACAGCCCTCGTCCGGAAAACTGGAAATGGTCCCGGGCGATGAAAAGCTCCTGGCCGATACCTCTCCAGGCCCCAGCGGCGCGCCGTTCAATACGTTCTACACCTGCGCCCGCGACCACGCCAAAGCCTGCCTGCTCGACCCCTACGTCGACAATTCGAGCGCACCGGCGCGGCTGGTCACCACGATTGCCTTGCCACTGATTGAAAACGGCAAAGTCGTGGCGGTAATGGGTCTGGACATCAGCCTGGAGACTCTGCAACGGGATGCTCAAAAAGCGAGCGCCACTCTCTATGACGGCCAGGGCGGCATTTCGATTATCAGTGCGGCAGGCTTGGTGGCCGGTGACAGCCTTCACCCGGAGCAACTGGGCAAGCCATTGCAGGCAACGCTTCCCGCTCAGGCCACGGATGTGCTCAAGACCATGCACGAGGCACAGGTTCGAACCCTTGAAAACGACCAACGAATCAGCGTGATCGTGCCGATTCGTCCCTTTGCCGATGCAACACCGTGGGGCGTGGTGGTCACCGTTGCAAAAGAGGTGCTGGCCGCCCCGGTGGTCACCTTGAAGGACCGGATGTACGCGCAGCGGGTAAGCAGCCTGCTGCTTGAACTCGCCCTGGGCATTGCCGCGGCAATACTGGGCGTCGCCATGATGTGGCTGACGGCCCGCAGCGTAACCCGCCCCCTGCTGCGGGTGGCTCGATTGCTCGAGGATATCGCCGATGGCGAAGGTGACCTCACGCGACGTCTGGCGTACCCGGCCAAGGATGAGCTGGGCCGACTGTGCAACGCCTTCGATCGGTTTCTGGATCAATTGCAACCGGTGATCGCCACAGTGCAGGGAGCCGTACACAACGCTCGCGAGACGGCCAATCAGTCGGCCCAGGTCGCCAGCCTCACACATGCCGGCATGCAGCAGCAGATTCGCGAGTTCGAACAAATGGCAACCGCTCTGCACGAGATGTCAGCGACTTCGCAGGATGCCGCCCAGAGCGCCGCGCAGGCGGCGGATGCCGCGCGGCATGCCGACCAGGCCACCAGCAATGGGGTGCGCGTGATCGAAAACACCGCCCAAGGCATCCAGTCGCTGGCCACAGGCATGAGCAACGGCATGGTGCGTCTGCAAGCGTTATCGTCGAGCAGTCAACAGATCGGCACAGTCATGGAGGTCATCCTCTCGATTGCCCGACAAACCAATCTGCTCGCCCTCAATGCCGCTATTGAAGCCGCGCGGGCCGGTGATGCCGGTCGTGGTTTTGCGGTAGTGGCCGATGAAGTCCGTAGCCTGGCCCAGCGCACTCAGGCGTCAGTCGAAGAGATCGGTGCCGTGGTCGAAAACCTGCACAGCGGTACCCACGATGTGACGGCGGCGATGCAGCAGAGCCATGACCTGGCCCAACGTAACGCCGTCGAGGCGCGCCTGGCCCTTGAAGCGCTGGAACAGATTCGCCAGGCGGTCAGCGTCATCACCGACATGAACGTGCAGATCGCCTGCGCCACGGAAGAACAGAGCAGCGTCGCCGAAGAGATCAACCGCAACGTCGTAGCGGTGCGTGATGTCACGGCCTCGCTGTCGACCCAGGCCGAACGCTCCGCGAGCATCAGTCAGCAACTGAACGAACTGGCCACTGAGCAACAGGCACTGGTGCAGAAGTTCAAGACCTGAGCGCAGACCAAGCAGAAGCTTTCACTCATTCAGGTGCTGTACGCGTACGCACTGGCCGCTGCCTTTTTCTATCCACCCAGGATGCACCTATGTTCAAGACCGCTTTGCTGACGTTATCGCTGACGTGCACACCTGTACTTGCCGAGACAAATATGAATTCAGATGTCGATGAAAACGCCTTTGTGGCACTGATGCAGAAGGAAATCACCAACCGAGCCACGGCGCGCTACGCCATCGGGGCCATTCTGGGGCGGGATCAGCCACAAGCGGCCGTACAGTTCTGGAGCAGCTATCAAGCACTGGAGGCGTTGAACGAGGAAGTCTATGCAGCGCCGACCGCACAATTGGGTGTGGAACCGAACCGTTTCAGCGCGTGGCTCAAAGGCCATTCAGCGGCGTTGTACTACTGGCTGGCACCCAAGCGCATGATCACGACCATGGCGCAGGCAACCGGGGAGTACTATCAGGAGCTACGTGCCGATGCCGCGCAGGTACCTGCACGGCATGAGGATTTCTATCAGTACGTATTACGCCAGGAGAAGGTTCAGGTTGAAGCCTTCACCCTGGCCGACAAGGATGACTACGCCACCGCCAGCGAACGCCTGGCGGCGTTCGTCGAGGCTCAGCGCAACACCCTGGTGCGCGCTGAGTAGCGCTTACAGTCGGGAAAGGACTGCGGTGTCTGAACCCTGGGTGCGCTTGAACGCAAGCTGTACTCTCAACACCGCAACACCGTAGATGGCCAGGACCGCCACCGAACAGGCGCCGGAGAACACCAATACTGCAGAGTAGCCGAATTCCTCGATCAGGAACCCGCCAATGGCCGGCCCGAATGCCGCACCGAGGGACAGGCACAGCGCGCCCAGTGCGACCAGCTTGCCCGACAGGTCGAACTCAGCCATGACGCCAAAGGTATAAGCCAGCACGAAGCTGATCGAAAAGAGAAAGCAGATAACCCCAGCAACGTACGTAGCAAGAGAAGAGAACTGCGCCAGGGCCACCAGGCCCAGCAGCTCCGCCAGGATGATCACGGCCACCGGCATGAAGCGCCCCACCTTCAGGCCAATCGCCGACGCGATGAAACCACCGCCGGCATTGATCAAAAAGCCCAATGCCAGCACCATCCCGATGGTATCGGAGGTCAGTCCGGTCTTTTTCCCCATGAGTTCAAGGAACGCCCACACAGACATGATGCCGGTCAGGAACACCAGGCTGGCAACCAGACTCAACCATACGATGGCTCGACTCTCGGCGCTGGCAATCAGCACGGAGGCATCGGACGCATCCAGTTGTCGCTCGCTGCGGCGCGGCACCCAGGGCAGCGGCAAGATGCCCATCACCACCATGGCAATGGCGATGGTGATCAACATGCCTTCAAAGCCCCAGACGGGCGCCACCGCCACCGGCAGCACGATGAGCAAAAAGGCACCCGGCACGGTCTCGATACCCAGCTTGAAACCAAACGCACGTTCAGGCTGAGAACTGTCACCGAAGATCGTCATGGCCAGGGCATACAAAGCACCTGTCCCGGCGCCGGCCAGGGCCATGATTACCAGCAGCATTTCATAGGAAGGGGCACGCAAAACAGACAACACCGCGCCCACCACTACAGCCGACGACAGTGCCGAAATAACCCGCCAACTAAGCTGGTGAATCCACAGCAAGGAGGCCAGCCCGAACGCCCCAAACCCCAGGTTCATGGCCATGGCGAGATTGCCCAGTTGATGCTCGCCAAGGCCGAAACGCTCCGCAAGCGCTCCAAACAGTACGGGAAGCACGTTCAATAACAGCGCGCCTGCGCCCGAGACCAGCCCTGCACACAGATAAACGGATACTTTATCGATCGGATTTTTTTTTGTAGTTTTCATTTTAAGTGTCCTGGCTTGATAAACAGAGGCTCAAGTTTGCTTAACGGCGGCCTACACGGTAGGCATTGAGTTGGCGAGAAACCTTGCCCAGGGAGCACAGCACAGCCCTGAAACGGTCCTTGCCGAAAATACGCTTGCGCGGAATCGAGCTCATCGCATCCCATGCTGGCGAGCCACCGCTCATGCCATCGGCGATAACCCTGGCGATCACCTGACTGGGTGTGACCCCGAACCCGGAGTAACCCTGCACATAGAACACATTCGGATGCCCTTCCAGCGTGCCGACCTGTGGAAACAGGTTCATCGTGCAGTCCATCGGGCCGCCCCATGCCAGATCGATCTTGGTATTGGCAAGGTAGGGAAACAACCTCAACATCTTTTTGTGGGTCCAGACCTTTAGGTCCAGAGGGACATACTCAAGCAGCATGCCGGCGGTGCCGTACATCAGGCGGTTATCCGAGGTGATCCGGTAATAATCGATGATCGGCGTGATATCGCTGAAGGCGCCACGGATCGGGCTGATACGCTCGACCATTTCGTCGGTCAGCGGCTCGGTGACCGTATTGAACGCATACACGTTGATGGTGGAACGGTCGAGTGAACGGTCCAGCTTGTTGAGGAAGGCCCCGCAGGCAAACAGCAGCTTGTCAGCCTTGACCGAACCTTTTGCCGTCCTCACGGTGACCTGGGGCCCGTAGTTCACCTCAAGCACGGGAGATTGCTCGAAAACTCTAGCACCATGGATTTCAGTCAATGCCTGAGCCTGCCCAAGCAGCAGGTTCAGCGAATGAATATGCCCATTGCCCATATGCTTGAGCGCGCAGGTATAGACGTCGGACCCGACAATACTGCGTACCTGTGAACCTTCCAGGTAAGTGATTTCCTGATCTGGGTTCAGGCTCTGGAAGTCTTTGGCCCAGGCCTGCAACAGCTTGCCCTGACGCTTGTTGAAGCCAAGGTAACCGTAACCATGCCGAAAATCCGCCTGGATGTCGTACCGCTCGATGCGTTGCTTGATCAGGCTCGCACCCAGGTCGCTGATTTCGAAGATCGCCTTGAGCCCCTCGGGGCCGACATCCTTTTCGATCGTCTCCAGATCATGGCCGATGCCCGCCATCACGTGGCCGCCATTGCGCCCCGAACCGCCGAAGCCCAGGTAATTGGCTTCCAGCACCACCACATTGGTAATACCCCGCTCGGCCAGCTCCAGTGCCGTGTTGATACCCGAAAACCCTCCCCCGATGATCACGACCTCAGCCTCGATATCATCTTCGAGGTCCCGATAATGCAGGTCGTACTTACGGGTCATGGTGTAGTACGAAGAAGGGTTTTCCAGAGACAACGACATGCCAGCCTACCTTTTTATTATCAGGGCCATACAGCGACGATAGCCTCCCTGGATGCATCGACAGCCAACATTGCATTGGCCGCGTAATGCGCATCCGAACGACACCGCTCTGCTTATCACGCCTATAGTGTGTAGCGGATTGGCTGGGCTGGCATGTCCAATATTGCCGGATTTTTGGTTAAGGCTGACAACTCATCCGCCAGTTGGCTCAAGCCTGCACTGCTACCGAGCGGGCAGGCGTACGGAGGGTGAAAACATAGGCTGCGAGGCAACCCAGCCCGCAACACCCCACCACCAGGCACATGGGCCACGACGTGCCGTCGGCCAAATGGCTCACCCACAGACTGGCCAGCGCTCCGGTAGCGAATTGCACCGAGATTCCCAGTGCGACGCTCGCCCCGGCCTGGCGTGGAAACAGCGCCATCAGGCAGGCCGTGCAATTGGCCCCGAGCAAACCGGTCACGCCCATGTAGAGCACCATGCAACACACGATGCTCGCCAGCCCGCCCCATTCGGTAAACCCTACGAGCAACAGCATCAGCCCAGCCCCGCCCGCCAGCACGGCGCCCACGCCCAGCATGCGTTGCGGCCCGTAACGGCCCACCCGGCGGGCATTGATGAAGGTCACCAGGATGATGCCGAGGATGTTCAGGGCGAACAATCCACTGAACACCCGTGGCGACACCCCGAAGTAAACGACATAAACAAAGGGCGAAGCAGTGATAAAGGCGAACATGCCGCCAAACGCCAGAGACATGCACAGGATCAACGCCACCGCCCTCGGCTGGCGGGCGATGGCAAGGTAGGCCGCAAAGGCCGCCTTAACCGACGCGCCACGCTCCTGCACCGGCAAGCTCTCCTTCAAGCCCAGCGCGACCATCAACAGGCACAGGCTGGACAGGATGAACAACGCGGCGAAGATCGTACGCCAGCCCTGGATCAGCACCAGCCAGGTACCAATCATCGGCGCGACCAGCGTCGCCATCATGGTCAACAGGTGCATCCACGACAGTACCTTGGCCGCCTGCACCAGGCCCACCAAATCCCTGGCGACAGCGCGGGCCAGCACCAATGCGCCCGCCCCGCCCAGCGCCTGAAGAAAGCGCCAGGCAATCAGTTGCTCGACACTGCCGGCAAACAGGCACCCCAGGGTTGCTACCACGTAGACCATCAGGCTGCCCAATAGCAGGGGACGACGACCATAACGATCGGACAGCGGACCGTAGAACAACATGCCCAGGCACAGCCCGGCGAGAAAAGCACTGATGGTATGTTGCACCTGCGCAGTGCTGCTCGACAGGTCCTGGGCGATTTGCGGAAGACTGGGCAAGTAAGTGTCGATCGAAAACGGCACGAAGGCCGTCAGCGATGACAGCAATGCAATCAGCCGCGCACGTGCGTTCATCGGCCCGGCCTCTCGAGGCGTTCAAGAAACGCGACGACCAGCCGATTGAAGACCTCACCTTGATCGTCATACACAGAGTGGCTGGCGTCCGCGACTTCGGCCATGCACGCCTGCCCATTGCTGTCGCGCATGGCTTGCAGCGTCGCCGCCGGCAGAACATCCGATCGCGCACCACGAATGAGCAAGGTCGGCCAATCCAGGGCACGCACCGCCGGATTGATGAAAAAACGGCTGTCCGGGGACATCGTTTTGCTCCGTGAGTGCAGGACCTGCGACTTAGAAACGATCAAAGCGATATGGGCTTGGATCGATGATCGGCGTATGCCCGCTGACGAGATCGGCTGCCAGGTGACCAGCCGCCGGCGAAGTACCGAAGCCGTGTCCGGAAAAACCGGTGGCCACGGTCAGGCCGGGAATTTGCGCGACCGGCCCTATCACCGGATTCGAATCCGGAGTCACATCGATGGTACCCGCCCAGGCCTGGGCTATCTTCGCTTGCTCGAACACCGGCCAGGCAGCCTTGAGGTTATTCATTGCATCATTATTGAGCCGCGGGTTGGCGGCCGGATCCTGCACGCGTACGCGTTCGAACGGGCTGACGCTGTCGGCTGACCAGCGCCGGGACAGCGCCAGGTCGTTGAAAAAATACTTGCCCAGCGACACGTTCAACACGCTGCGCTGTGCTCGGAACTGCGGCATGTATTGCTTGGCAAGTAACAGGTGGTCGAGCGTCAAAAAGGCGTCCAGCTTGCCGCGCTGGGTAATGATGAAGCCGCCGTCCTTGTGTTTGCGAAACGAAAAGTCCGGCGCCCCCACGGCAATTTCGGTGGGCCCTTGCATCGGATGGGTACGCAGCACCGAACAGGTCAAGGCCAGCGTCGGCAACGACACGCCGAGATTGCCCAGAAAACGCCGCGACCAAATCCCGCCTGCAAGCAATACCTGGTCGCAGCGGATCTCGCCTTTCTCTGTGACCACCCCACTGACCTTGCCGGCGGACATTTGCAGCGTCCGCACCGCACACTGCTCGATGATCACCACGCCCAGGGCCATGGCGGCCTTGGCAATCGCGCTGCTGGCCAACGTCGGTTCCGCGCGAGCATCGGACGGCGTGTAGATCCCGCCGGCCCAGTCATCCTTGCCGCCCGGCACGAGCTGCGCGATCTCGCGCTTGCTGAGCAATCGTGAATCAAGGGAGAGGTGCTCGACCGACTTGAGCCAGCCTTCATGCATCGCCATCTGCGCTTCGTTGCGCGCGACGAACATGATGCCCTCTTGCCGGTAGCCCACATCCGCGCCAACGCGCTCAGGCATTTGTGCCCACAAGCGGTCCGCGGCCAGAGCCAGCGGAATATCGCCGGCATGGCGACTGGTCTTGCGCACCCAGCCTAGGTTTCGTGAGGACTGCTCGCCGGCAATACGGCCTTTTTCCAGCACCACTACGGCAATATTGCGCTCGGCCAGGGTCAGCGCAGCCGTCAAGCCGATGATTCCACCGCCGATGATGACGACAGAGGTCGCGGTGGGAAACACGGTAGACGTATTCACGGGCGCAATAGTCGGGGCCATGATCAAGACTCGATAAGCAATGGAGGTTGGCCGCGCAAGCGCACGGCCGTGTAATGGTTTACTGCGACAGACGAATGACTTCGACTTGCGCCTTGGAGGCGTTGCGATAGGCAGTCACTTCCAGTTCCACCTTGTAGACCGTCGAACCCAACGGCGGGCACGTGACCGTACTGGCCGGGTCGACGCCGCGAAACTTCTCGCCGATCAGGGTCATGACTGCCGGCACATCCTTGGGGTCCTGGATGAACACCCGCGAGCACACCACATCGGCCAGGCTTGCATCGACGGCGGCCAGGGCGGTTTCGATGTTGGCGAAGACCTGGTGCGTCTGCTCGAGGATGTCCTCCGGGATCAGTTTGGTTTGCGGATTGCGGCCAGCGGTATTGGACACATAGATCCAGTTGTCCACCACCACCAGGCGCGAATAGCTGGCCTGGTCTTCAAATGGGGAACCGGTCTTGAGCTTGATGATTTTTGTCATGTCGAAGGTCTCGTCAGTTGGGTCAGGAATGGCTCAGCGCAGCACCGGGGTTTCCCACAGATTCAGTTTCACGCCGATGCCTTTTTCGATGGCATTGCGGTACACCACGGTGCCCCAGGCCACGTCTTCCACGGGCATGCCGCCCACCGACATGATGATGATCTCTTCATCGTTGCGACGGCCTTGGGCTTCGCCGGCGACGATCTTGCCGATGTCTTCGAGCTCGTCCGCCCGCATCTTGCCTTCGGCGATCATGTCCATGAAACGCACGCCGATCACCGGTACGCAGTGGTGCGCAGGCTTGGGCAACTCTTCGAACCAGGCTTCATAGAGACCGGTGTTATCCAGCACCTTGCGCACGTCGGCACGCTCCATCCCTTCATCCAGGGAGCAGGACGCCGGCATCGCCATGAAGGCCCCCGGTTTGACCCACTCGCGTTTGACGATTGGGTAGTTTGAGGGGTCGCCCACCTCACCAGAGCTACAATAAGTAACAAGGTCGGAGTCACGTACCACCTCTTCGAGGCTGTCGACCACTTGTATCGTGGTGACCTGTGGGTAGGTTTCCTTAACCCAGGCAATAAAATCATTCAGGCTTTTCTCGCCACGGCCCTTGATCTTCAAGGTATCGATTTGCGGGCATACGGCGATGAATGCGGCGAGCGTGGTCTTGCCCATCACACCCGGACCGAGCAGACCGACCACTTTCGAGTCCTTGCGGGCCAGGTGGCGCGCGCCGACGCCGGGAATCGCACCGGTGCGATACGCCGACAGCAGGTTGGCGGACATATGCGCCAGCGGTGCGCCCGTGTCGGGGTCATTGAGGGTAAACATCAGAATCGAGCGTGGCAGGCCTTTTTCGCGGTTGGCGATATTGGAGCCGTACCATTTGACGCCCGCGGTGCAAAAATTGCCGCCCAGGTAGGCCGGCATTGCCATCATGCGCCGGTCAGCGGTGGGCTTGGGCATGTTCGGGAACGGCGAATCCTTGGGAAAAACCACCATCGCGCCATGGGAATCATTGTTCGGGCCTGCCATGCGGTAATCACCGATGTACAACAGGCCGAACATCTCCTCCATGGTGTTCACACAGGCCAGCATGTCGGTCACGCCAGCGCGGATCATGTCCTGCTCGGACAGGTAGATGAAGTCTATTTTTGTAGTAGTTGACATAGTTATTCTCGAACTGAAGGTGATATCGCTGCGGTAGGCGCTGCTCCCACGCTATCGAGGTCGAGTATCAGGGCGCGGTTTTCGGCGGTATTGTAAATTTCGGACATTGACGCTTGTCCCTCCCGCACGTAAGAGTTGGCGCGAAAAATGCGTGATTATTCGCGTATTTTTCCACTCAAGGGTCCGGTCATGGTCAACCTGCGCGCGCCGACGCTACGGCACCGCACCGCGTACGAACAACCCTGGTTCGTGCTCAGTTCATCGCGGTATTCGGTAATACCTTCCGACCACCCGGCGATTTCGCATTTCTATGCCTTCGATGTCGCCCACTCAGCTGACCTGCTGGCGGTGCCGGACGGCTGCGTGGACATCGTGTTCGACTGTGATACCACACGCCCGAGTGTGAGAATCTGTGGCACTCCGCTGGAGGCGCAACGGGTTGAACTGCTCCAGGGGCATCATTACTTCGGTGTGCGCTTTTCGCCGGGGGTAATACCTGGTTTCATCAACGTACTGGCTGAGGACCTGACCGAACAGGAATGGGATCTGCTGGAAGTCTCTGCGTTTGCCCAGCGCATTTTCGAAAGCATCGTCAAAGCCCCGCAGTTGCACGAACAGGTGAAGCTGTTCAACGACTACCTGGCCCCACGCCTGATGGGCAGGACATCGAAACTCACCGCGATGGTCATCCAGCAGGCAATCGCGCGCCGTGGCGATCTACGCATCCAGCAGCTTGAAGACCTCAGTGGCTACACCAGTCGCACCATCCATCGCCAGTTCAGCCAGGACACCGGCCTGTCACCCAAGACCTTCTGCAGGATCATCCGCTGCCAGACAGCCCTCGACACCCTGAATACCCAACACGAAGTGTCGTTCTCGGAACTGGCTCTGGACCTGGGCTTTTCCGATCAATCGCACTTCCTGCGCGACTTCAAGAAACTGATCAGTACAACCCCTTGCGAGTACCAGCGCAAAATGCTGCAGAACGCCTATAACGACCGCATCAGCATCGCCTGAGCCCTGGCCCTGCTCGCCGGCAAAAAAAGCGGCCCCATAGCGTCTGCCCTATTGAAACTTGAGGGTTCGCGTTTCAACAAGGTGCCAAGGCAGCCGCCCAATCCTCATTTTTAGCGCTCGTAATGCTCGAGCCCACATTGAAGCCCTGCCGCCGCTCAGTGCGTCATCCACTCACGCCGGCATGCCTGCGGCGCCTGGGTGCCAGCACACTCCGAGCGACTGACAATATGTCAGTCAGAGAACGCTCATACAGGCTGCCGCCGGCCTTGCAGCCTTTGCTTATCGGCCTTGCGCTCATGGCCCTGACGTAAGCGCAATGCCGCTATTGCCGCAACCACCAGGATGATTGCCACGATTTTCATTCCATCCATCGCGTTGCCGGTACTTTGCTCGATCAACCCCATCACAGAGGGCCCGAAAAAACCGCCCAGCAGACCGCAAGAGTTGACGAACCCAAGGCCGCCGGCGAGCGCCGCACCTTTTAGCCGCGAAGCCGGGTAAAGAAAAATGATCGACTGCACGACGAAGAACATCACCGCCGAAAGACAGAAGCCCAGCAGGCTGATCACCGGTCCCGCCAGCGAGGCGATTCCCAGGCCAGCAGCCATGGTCAGCAATCCCATGACCAATATCTGTCGAGAGCGTTGCGGTGTAGTGGCGAATCGAGGCAGCGCTATTGCCCCCGCCGCTGCCGCCAACCAAGGCAAGGAAGTCAGCAATCCGATCTGCAAGGTGCTGAGGTCACCGTATTTGCCAATGATACCGGGCAGGAAAAAAATCACCGTATAGACCGTGATCTGATGGCAGAAGTAGACAAGGATCGCCAACAGGATTTGCGGAGTCAGGCATTGTTTGAACGAGTGGCCACCGCGACCGGCGCCCTCCTCCGCTTCAGCTGCCAGCCCCCGCTCGATCTGCTCGGCTTCAGCGGCGCTCAGCCACGGGGCCTTGTTCGGGCGGTCTGGTAATTTTTTCCACACAACCATGGCGAAAAACACGGCTGGCAGGCCCTCCAGCATGAACATCCACTGCCAGCCGCGCCAGCCCAAGACGCCGTCCAACTGCATGAGCGCAGCCCCCAACGGGCCGCCAATGATGTTGGCAAAGCACACACCCAGAAGGAAATAACCGGTAGCACGGGCTCGCTGTTCCCGGCCAAACCAATACGTCAGGTACAGCATGACACCGGGGAACAGGCCCGCTTCGGCGATGCCTAGCAACAAACGCAGGACGTAGAACGACGTTTCGCCTTGAACAAAGGCCATCGCTGCAGAGATCAAGCCCCAGGTCACCATGATTCGTGCAATCCAGAA
Source organism: Pseudomonas sp. Soil_N_39 (assembly GCF_057655955.1). Taxonomy (NCBI): domain Bacteria; kingdom Pseudomonadati; phylum Pseudomonadota; class Gammaproteobacteria; order Pseudomonadales; family Pseudomonadaceae; genus Pseudomonas; species Pseudomonas sp. Soil_N_39. The sequence continues at coordinate 21,012 of NZ_JBDGLI010000023.1, read as the reverse complement.
TCGAGCGCCGACCTTGTGCATGATCAAATTGCTAGGCACCTCCGAAAGTGCATAAGTGAGAAAGAACAATCCCGCTCCCAGTCCATATGCGGCAGCAGAAATACCCAGATCGACATCCAGTTGATGTTTGGCCAACGCAATATTGGTGCGGTCGAGGAAGCTCAATACGTAGGCGGCGATCAGCAGCGGCATCAATTTGACGAACATCAGTTTGTTTAATGTTGCTGAATCTCGGGGCAGAACAGATGTTTCGATGATTCTTGTGGTTGTCATCGCACAAAACCTCTTGGCCTTTACAGCCTCTGAAAATCCCGACGGTGCTGACCGCCGGGAGCAAAACGATCAGCGATCCAGCTGGGCGACCAGTACTTCTGGCCGATGAGAAAACAACTGCAGGAACGCCCCACCCAGTGCACAGCCCGCCATCACGAAGAAGCACACGGTGTAGCCGTTGAGGCTGGTCCAGCCACCGCCCATGCTGATCAGCGTCCCCATCAATACCGGTGCGATGCCGCCACCGATGAACATCGCCGTGGTGATGATGCCGTTTGCGGTCGATGTCGCAGAAGGCTGCGCGGAATCAGAGGCAACTGCGTAGTAGATCGGCCAGACCGCGTTGGCGACCAGACCGAACAGCAATTGCACGACGATGATGATCAGTGTCGTGTTGGCGAAGTAGAACGCACCGACACTGACGGCCATCCACAGTCCGCAGATGATCAATGTCACCCGGCGACCGATAATGTCCGACAGCGACGGCCAGACCAGTTGCCCAAGGATGCCGGTCAGCGTGAACACCACGCTCATTCCTGCCGACTCGGCCAGCGACAAGTGAAGTATGTTGTACAGGTACGCAGGCAGGACAATGTTGACGCCCATGTACACCACTTGCGTCAGCATGGTGTTGCCGGCGGTAAGGGCAATATTGCGGTTACTGAGCGTCGCCTTGAACGTTTTCCAGGCCTGGCCTTTGACGTTGGTCGAGGGCGTGCTGTCCGGCGGGGTCATGCCTTTGGCGGCGATGTCCACGTACAGCTTGGTGATACGTTCGGCGGTTGAGTAGCGCGACCAGAAAATCATCAATGGCAGCGCTACCACGAAGGCGAAGAAGAACACGTAGCGCCAGTTTTCTTCACCGAACGTGGTGATCACGAAGCTGGCGACAATACCACTGAGCATCGCGCCGATGGGGTAACCGGTATGGTGAGCGCCCAGAGCAAAACCGCGGCGTTCCACCGGCCACCATTCTGCGGTGTTACTGACGCCTACTGGTTCGCCCCAACCGGCTCCCAGGTTCACACCCACCCGCAAAGCGACGAAGCTGGCCAGGCTTCCACTGAGCGCCTTGAAGCCGGAAAAAAACGAAAGCGCGGTGTAGCCCAGGACCAGCGGCACCTGGAAGCGCGCCCGTTTCCAACCGCCGCCATAACGGTCACTCCAGATCGAACCTGGAATATCCAGGACCGCCAGGGCTAGCATGACGATAGTGGCCAGCGTGCCCCACTCGTCCGCCGACAAGTCGAAGTGCTTGGAGATTGTTGGCCCCAGGCGCAGCACAATCTCGCGGTCATAGGCGTTGAGAATCCAGATCAACCAGCACACCAGTAACGATACCCAGGAGAAACGATGGATCTTGCCCAGCGATGCTTTTTTATTATTTTGCATGGGAGAATCTCCAGGCGTGCCGCGCACGCCCTGTGAAGAGAGTTCAGTTGTCCTTAACGGTCAGGTCCGGTTTGGTGGCCGATCAGCTGGCAAAGCGTTTTTCGGCGATGCCCTTCACACCCAGCCCGGTGATGGCGAACAAAGCACCGCGTTGCTGGCCGTCTTCGGGAAAGCGCGGAAGCGGCGGCTTGGCCATTGAGGTGACAAACAGCGTGTCCAGATTCGGCCCACCGAAGGTCAGGCTGGTGACCTTCTTCACGGGCATATCGATGATGCGATCCACCTGCCCGTCTGGGGTGTAGCGCACCAGTTTTCCGGCGTATACCAACGCCTGCCACAGGCAGCCTTCGGCATCCACAGTGCAGCCATCCGCCGCGCCGCCGGCGGATGTGTCGACCTTGGCGAAGGTCCGACGGTTGGCGACTTTCCCTGTCGCATTGTCGTAGTCATACGCCCAGAGTTCACCAGACCAGGTGTCGGCGAAATAGAACGTTTCGCCGTTCGGGCTCCAGCATGGACCGTTGGACACGATGATGCCTTCGTCCAATGTATGCAGGCTCAGGTCCGGGTCGAGGCGATAGAGTTTGGCACTGGCCTCGTCCTCCTGAGTATCCATCGAGCCGACAATGAATCGGCCCTGACGGTCGACTTTGCCGTCATTGAGTCGATTATTCGGTCGGCCTGGCTCCGGGTCGATGATCAATTCAAGATCGCCAGTCGGCAAGTCGAGGCTATAAAGCCCGTTTTGCAAGGCGACGATCGCCGCGTCGCCGTTCTTGCGCAGGGCCATGGAACCGATTTTCTGCCCGACATCCCAGGCCCGCAGCTCGCGCCCATCCTCGGTGCAACGCAGAACCCGACCGTCGAAACTGTCGATCCAATACAGACGCTGCTGTTCGACATCCCAGACTGGACCTTCGCCCAGCGTAGTCTTCACATCGACGACGATTTCGATACGCATGTTTCACCTCTATCTTGTTGTTATTGAGATGGACGTCCGGCAACTGAAAACAGGGGTTAAAAATCGACCTGGTTCTTGCCCTTTAGGTTGAGCATTTCCCGGGCCTCATCCGGGGTCGCCACTCGTCCCCCTAACGCCTCGATCACCGTGCGAATGCGCTTGACCTGATCGGCGTTGGACGCCGCCAGTTTGCCCGGCCCGTCCCACAGCGAATCTTCAAGCCCGACGCGTACATGACTGCCCATCGACAGGCCCATCGTGCCCAGGGGAATCTGATTGCGACCGGCGCCCAGTATCGACCACTGGTACCCATCGCCGAACAAGCGGTCAGCCGTGCGGCGCATATGCGCCAGATCTTCAGGGTGACCACCAATGCCACCTCGTAGGCCAAACACCGACTGAATGAAAATCGGCGCTTTAAGCAACCCTCGCTCCAGGAAGTGCGCAGCGGTATACAGGTGGCCGATGTCGTAGCATTCAATTTCAAAGCGGGTGCGGTTTTCAGCACAGGTGTTGAGGATATGAGCAATGTCGCGGAAGGTATTACGGAAAATCCGATCGTCGCTCTCCGCAAGGTACGGCCGCTCCCAGTCGTGCTTGAACTCGGTGAAACGATCGAGCATTTCGTACAATCCGAAGTTCATCGAACCCATGTTCAGCGAAGCCAACTCGGGCTTGAGTTGCGCCACAGGCTGCAAACGCTCCTCCACACCCATGGTTGGCGCACCGCCTGTGGTGATGTTGATCACCACATCACTCTTGGCCTTGATTTGCGGCAGAAACTGGCGGAACAAATCCACATCTTGACTGGGCCTGCCGTCATGAGGATCGCGAGCGTGCAAGTGAACAATCGATGCACCCGCTTCAGCGGCACCGATAGCTGCGTCGGCAATTTCCTGCGGCGTGATTGGCAAATGCGGCGACATCGAAGGTGTATGGATGGCGCCAGTGACGGCGCAGGTGATGATCACCGGACGTTTTTTAGACATGAGTCTTCTCCATTCTTGTTCTTGACGAGAAAGTGGTCAGGGTTGCCCGGCTCCGAATAATGTCCGGCCGTTGTTGCAGCTGAGGTCGAGACGCTTAGAGGTACTCGACGTTGCCATCAACACTGATGGCCTGGCCGGTCACGTTGCGTGCGGCGGGTGAGCATAGGAACAACGCCATGGCCGCGACGTCTTCGGCGGTGACCATGCGTTTGAGCGAGATCTTTTTCAGGTATTCCTCGCGCATCTGGGCTTCAGGCACATTCATTTGTTCGGCGCGGGCACGAATCACACCGGCCATGCGCGGACCTTCGACGATACCGGGCAGCAAAGCGTTGACGCGGATATCGCTTTCGCCCAACTCGGATGCCAGGGACTTCATCAGGCCGACAATGGCCCACTTGGTCGCCGCGTACGGCGTGCGCCAGGCGTAACCCAAGCGGCCAGCCACTGACGCGATGTGGATCAAGTGCGCATTGGGTGACGCCTTGAGCAGCGGCACGGCGTGATGAGCAAAGCGGTATTGCCCGGTGAGGTTGATGTCGACGGTGCGCTGCCACTCTTCGTCGGTGATGGCGTCGATGCCCGCTGTAGGACCTGCGATCCCGGCATTGTTGATCAGTACATCAAGACCGCCGAACTGTTCGCGTTGAACCTTGAACACCGCTTCGATCTGCGCCGGGTCACCCACGTCCGCACGGGTGGCGACACTGCTCGGATACCGGTCGCGAAATGCTGCGAGGGCGGCTTCACTGACATCACACACGTGCACCTTGGCACCTGCTTCCATGTAAGCCGCCGCCAGCACTTCGCCAATCCCGGCTGCGCCACCAGAGATCAGCACCCGCAGGCCGGTATAGGGAATCAATCGATTGAGAACGCTCATGCCTTTTTTACTCCAGCAGAGACAGACGACCTTGAACGGCCGTTCTTGACGATCAGGCGCGCCAAGGAGTCAGCGGCCTGCATGATGTCGTCGGTGACCGCCGCTCGGGCCGCAGCCCCATCACGCGCGGCAAGAGCCTCGACGATGCGGTTGTGCGCTTCCATTGAGCGCTGAAGGTGCGCCTTATCGGGTGCAACAAGCGCAAAGCAGGGGCCCATGTGCAGCCAAAAATTTTCCACGGCTGCGATGGTCATTTCAGCTTTCGCAACCGCGTAGATGCGCCGGTGAAAGGCAAAGTTGGTCCACAGATAACGGGGCACATCGACGCTGTCGGCGGCTTGCTGCATTTGATCGCACAGATGACTGATCTCTTTAAGATCGGAGTCCTTGAGAAGAAGGACCGCTTTCTCGGCCAGCAGACCTTCGAGTGCAACTCGGGCATCGCGAATCTCTCGCAGCCGTTCGGGAGTCATCATGCGGACACGCAGACGTGAGGTTTCGGTGACTTCGAAGGCGTTCTCTGCGCTGAGACGATTGAGCGCTTCACGCACCGGCATCGGGCTGGAACCCAGCGCCTCGGCAAGACCGCGGATAGTCAGCTTCTGGCCCGGCTGGAAGCGACCGCTCATCAACGCTTCCCGAATCTGGCGGTAAATCTGATCCTGCAGGGTATCGCGAGAAACCTGACGCATGGTGGGCAGGAGGGTCGGACGATCTGTCATGAGTAGCGCTCACATTTGGCGTTCTTATAGGCCAAATATGTGATCACAAATAACATATGTCAAATTGTTTTTTGCCCTGAACTCGGTGTCAGGGACCCGCGATGACCGGGTCGCGAAAGCGTTTTTACACACTCGCATCAAGTCCAGACCCTGAATGCTGGTTGATACATCATCGAATACATTATTATCAGCCCGCTGTTCGACAGTCCCAAGCCCCGGAATGGTCAGGGCACCCAATGGCATCAGGGAGAGATGGATGTACCTCAATCAAAAGTCCAGCCGCTGTATCTTGCTGGCCGGCGTCTTGGTAATTAGCGGTTGCACTTCGTTTTTGCAGGGTAAGCAGTATGTCGTTCCCGGCCCCGATGAACCCTCCGCAACGGTTCGCCTCAAGGCTGGAAATGGTGCGAGACTGGATGCCATGACGTTCAGTGACAATGGATGCTATGCGGGTTACACCATCCTGCCCTCTAACGGCGACTACATCGAATCTCGGGTCGCCGTGAATAAGGAGCTGATCCTGACCTATGGGCAGGTCGCAGGAAGCAGCGTCTGTCAAATACCGTTCTCCTTCACGCCACAGAACGGCGCCACCTATACCTTGATCCAAGGCTCCTGGAGCAAGCCCAAGGCAGGCATTCTTCCAATCTTCAACCGCGACGAATATTTCTGTGGCGTAGGCGTCGTCAAGAAAGTCGGCGACCAGGAGAGCATCGAACCCATTCAACAGCTTCAAATCAAGACTGGGTTCGCATGCCTGAAGTTCGTTAAATAGGGACACCGCACGGCATCCGCTGCGAGGTGGTTGAACCATTTCGAGCTGATGCCGTTCTCCCCGTACAACGACAGTAGCCTTTTTTAAATGGACTTCTCCCATTCAAGACAGGCGCTCCGGGCTTCCAAATCTTGGATTTTCTACTGCTCGGGCGTCAGGGTTCTGCTCTGTGGAGTTGCTGCTACACGATATCGCCATCATCCTGGGCAGGCGGACGCGCGGGCGCTGAGGACGATGCTTGACCCTGCGTAACTGCGAGCGGCTGCATGGGCATGCTCTGACCAGGAGCGGCTTGGCCTTGAGAGGTGGCCGCGGGGCGTTGCCTCAAAGCTCCAATGCTTTTGTCCCAGGCCGATTGAGAGGTGCTGCCAATGGCACCAGCAACACTAATGATTCCATCCCCTGCCGCTTGAGCTGCACTTTTTGTGTGGTGGGTCGCTGAAACAGCTGTCTCTTTGGCAAATCTGGCGCCGGTGAGCGATGTCTTGAGTGCAAGCTCACCGCCCTTGACCGCCACCCTGCCAGCGGCATCTGCGCTCCCTTCTACTGCTTTTGGTACATGGGCATCGACAGCAGCGATGGCTTTTTTCGGCACTGACCCACCGAGTGAGGCGCCAGCTGCCCACAGCCCGAAAGCCAGGGTACCCAATACGTTCTTTACACCCTCCGAGGCGGCGGTAGCCGCCATTTTTCCCAGTTCCTTAGACTTGGCCAAGTTGGCTGTGGCGGTTGTAGCCGCGCCCATTGCAGAAAAACCGCCAATCAGGAGGCCATTTCCTACAACACTGACCGGGTCCAGTATCTCTTTCAAGGCGTCGCCGCTGATGACTGCATTCAGAGCCGTAGCCGCGCCTTCACCAAGCCGCGCGGAAACCATCTTAACCAGGGCAGTGGCATCGAGATCCTTCAAGGTCTCGAAGTCATCCAGCCATTCGGTATCTTGATCAATAGGCTTATGAGCCTGCCCTTGCGGTACAGCATCCCGACGACCATAGAGCATCGCAGGGTCAGCTAAATGGTTAGTGCGATCGCGGCTTACATTGTAATGCTCAATTGCTATACCCACGATGATAGCCGTGACTGGTCGTAGGGCGGGTTGCAGGATTGCATCCAGGTTCTCTTTGCCAGCAGCCGTCATGGCAAGCGTTGATGCGTACATTGCAGTATTACGCACGGCAAACCCGGTGAGCCACTTATTGGCTTCGTCGAAAGCATTACGCAATGGACCTTTGTCCAACGCCAGCAGCTTTTGCGCTACTGATGCTTGAAGCGCCGGGTGCAGTGTATCGCTCTCGGGTTTAAGGTAATAACCAGGCTTAAAGCCCGCGATCATCTTGTTACCGGCAGCATCCGCCATACCGGCATACAAGCATGACATGGCGTTCTCTATAGCCGCTTGGCGTACTGTATTGCCCTGCTTGCCCGCGACCTGGAGGATGGACGGTTTGAAATTACCGGCCTCGGTAAGTGCCGCAAAGGGCGTGCCCCCCAGCCCTGACTTTATTGACGCAAACAATCTGTCGGCTCTGGCTGCGTTTTTTTCCGCCTTCTCCATGTCATGGACGTTATAGCCCCCTGCCTCTAACCGTTGAGCACGATCATCGCGAATGGCCTTCAGCTCCGCATTGCGGGCGCTTGAAGCAGGGGCAGCGGGTTGATCGGAGCCAGCTTCTGTTTCAAGGTGAGCCTCGAAATGGTTTTGAAGCCGGGTGCTCATCGCTAACCCGATAGAGCCGAGGTTAGGCGAGTGAGAGGTCTGTTGCGTTACTTCCTGCTGTATCTCATCAGGTACACGAGTCAGCTCGCGGCTTGCACGTACATTAGGCGTATCCATGGCGTTATCACTCTTAGTGATCGGCAGATAGAAGAATGCAAATGACTCTGGCAGGAGCGGAGACATCCTTACACCTGAGTGGCCGTGGCGGGAGAAGCGTTCCAAAGGATGTGATAAAAATTAAAACTAAGCGGCTATTTGATATGCGCCAGTTCAAAGCCCAAGTCGTCCAGGGATACCTGCAACCTGGAGCAACGACTTCCAGGTTGGCCATCAATCACCGCATCAACTTCAACTTGATCGGCAAGGGGCTACCGATTTACCAGGATCAATCACCCGCAACCCCGCCGGCCTTCGTAGCGGCGAGCCGCCGATAGATCGCACGCGTGCCCCACGACATCATCACTGCCGGGATCGAAAGCAAAAGGGAATACAAAATGCCGACTGCCAGTAGCGGCCCCGCTTCAGATGTCATCACCACACAGGGAATCTGCCCGAACATTACGATGGGGCCTGCCAACCATCTGCGTGCTTGAAACAGCAGACCCAGGGTCAATGTCAGCACCAGGGACGCAGGATATAGAACAGTCCAAAAACATTGCGCGTCCCAAGGCTCATTCACTCCCGCAGACCATGACGCCGCCAGCCAGAAGCTCACGCTGATGACGCAAGCAACGATCGTCGCCAGCCACATACTTTTCAATAACGGTCTCCCTTCTAAGCTGCACTGCATTAGTCCTCACCCGGTTCGCACATCGGACACCAAGTGAAGAGAAATCCTAGTACTGGAACATAATGTTCCGCGTCTACGGCCCAAGGAAAAGGCTTCGCATTGAATTCTCGACGGGCCTCGGCAGTTTTAGGATGTCGCCCTATCGATGAATGTCGTGGTCTGGAACAGCGCGATGGCTGCCGGCGAAGTGTTGGATGACGTAATGCTCGGCCAATGGGGCGTGGGCTCGTTCCCTTGGGTGCTACTGGTACTGCTGCTGGCCGGTTTTGCTATCGCCCTCCGCGCTCGCGCCCATGGATTCACCCAAGGTGACAGGTACGCAGGCTCGGCGGTTGTCGGTCACTGATTCCTGTCTGTCATTCTGAAACCACAATACGCCACGAACAAGGAAGGCCACGACCAATAAGGATCCTTGACATGTTCCTGTCAGCCTCCGGTCACTCTGACGTCAGATCCTTGCCCCTAAAGTACCCCCAATGACTGCCCTACGGTGCCAGCGTTACAGGCACCAAGGACACATCGCTTTAGCTGAACCTATTGCCATCAGCCGGAAGGAGAAACGCAATGAGCCATCCTGATGCGCACGTCAGTGCTCTTGATCCATTTACTTGGCAATCGACGCTCGACAGCAATCTGGACAGAAAAGGCCTGTTGCTCCGCCTGTTCGCCGAACAGCGATTCATGGCCGCGCAGGTGCGAACCTGCAAGCTGGATCACAGGGACTATCTGCTTTCGCTGATTGATCCGGCATCGACGGTGAACGATGGCACTCGGCACTCATCAAGTGTCGACGGCCATCGAATGCGGAGCGTCATCACCGAAGCGGCAAAGAAAGCTCATTGGGGCAAGCCCCCAAGACATGGTCGGGCGCAAGGCATCGCTGCTCACTATGACGCGCAGACCTGCATGGCGGTCGTTCTCGATATCGAAGTGAGCGACGAAGGCCGCTTGATCATTCATGACGCGGTCGTTGTCGCGGACTTGGGTTTCTTGAAAAATCCTGGTCGCGTGCGCTCGCAGCTCGAAGGCGCTTGCCTGATAGGGATAGCGTTCGTGACATCCTGCGATTTTGAGCCGACCCTCGGAGATACCCGGCCTAAACCTGCCTATCGCACCCGTTGGCCACTCGTCTCATGGCTGCCAGGACAGATCGCGGTGCACCTGATCAATCCCACCGGGGCTCCCGAAGCCGGCCAGCCCAGCCAGACCAGTTACGCACCTGTCGCCCGGGCCTTGTGCAATGCGATTTTGAAGGCCACGGGTAACGGTTCGGTCCGGAGCCAGCTAACCGTCGCCACAGCAAACCAGCTAAATTAAAGCTTCCAGATCAGATGAGGTTCTGCGCCATGCCTTCAGGATCCAGTGTTTTTTTCAACAGCCGCGGGCAACGCGGCGCGGACCTGTTCGTCGAAGTGCTTCGCAGCGAGGGTGTACGTTACGTCTTCGGCAATCCGGGAACAACCGAACTGCCTTTGCTCGACGCCCTCTCAGGCGCCTCAGACACCCAATACATCCTCGGCCTCCAAGAGGCCTCAGTCGTAGCGATGGCCGACGGTTATGCGCAGGCATCCGGTCGCCCCGGCTTCGTCAACCTCCACACGGCCGGTGGACTCGGCAATGCAATGGGCGCAATTCTCAACGCGAAGATGGCGAATACGCCGCTTGTCGTCACGGCGGGCCAACAAGACACGCGACATGGCGTGACCGACCCGCTGCTCCACGGAGACCTCGTCGCTCTCGCCCGACCGAGCGTCAAATGGGCGGAAGAAATTCATCATCCCGAACACATCCCGATGCTGCTGCGTCGTGCGTTTCAGGACTGTCGCACGGGGCCGGCCGGCCCGGTTTTCCTTTCCCTGCCGATAAACGTGATGGAGCAACACACGGATGTAACGGCCGGCCCGCCATCGCGAATCGAGCGCGGTGCCGTGACCGGGGCGATTGAGGAATTGGCCGCTGCCTTAGCGGCAATTACCCCCGGTTGTCTGGCGATTATCGTTGGAGAGGAAGTGTTCCAGTCGAGCGCGGAAGTTGAAGCCGTGAAGCTCGCCGAAGCACTCGGCGCGCCGGTCTACGGGCCATCCTGGCCCGGGCATATTCCGTTTCCGACGGCTCATCCGCAGTGGCGGGGAACGCTGCCTGCGAAGGCTTCCGATATCAGGGAGACGTTCTCTGACTTCGACGCAGTCTTCCTGCTCGGCGGCCATTCGTTGATCAGCTATCAATATTCCCAGGGCCCCGCTGTTCCATCTCACTGTCGCCTTATCCAATTGACCGGCGATGGACACCAATTAGGCAGAGTCCACGAGACAGCGCTAGGGCTGATCGGGGATTTAAGACTCTCCTTGCAAACGCTGTTGCCAATACTGGACAAGCAATTGGTCCCTCACAGCGAGGCAATCGCAACGCTGCGAAACGTCGCAGGCCAAGAACGCGATACACGTCGTGCCGACGTCGTCGCTCGCGTCAGTCGCGAATTCAACACGCCGGTGACAACGCCTTTCGTGGCTGCCCACGAGGCTATCCGGGCAATCGGGCCGGACGTCTGGATCGTCGACGAAGCACCCGCCACGATTCCTCATGTCCGTGCCTGCCTGGACTCCCATTCGGCCCGCCAGTATCTTTTTACCCGCAGCGCCATCCTGGGCTGGGGCATGCCGGCGGCTGTCGGTACGTCGCTTGGCCTGGACCGCAGCCCGGTAGTCTGTCTGGTCGGTGATGGCTCGGCAATGTACTCACCGCAAGCACTCTGGACGGCGGCGCATGAACGGCTGCCGGTCACGTTCGTTGTCATGAACAACGGCGAATACAACATTTTGAAGAACTACGCTCGTAGCCAGGCGCACTATCTGAGTGCAAGCACTCACCGGTTCATCGGCATGGACCTCTGCGACCCGGCGATCGATTTCCTGGCCCTCGCCTCTTCCATGGGGATCCCTTCCCGCAGGATCGAGCGCGCCGGCGATATTGCAGGAGCTGTCGAAGAAGGTATTCGCTCAGGCTGCCCGAATCTCATTGAACTACCGATCATGCCCTGAAGGAATGGGCACACCTTGTCCCTGCTGACACTCACCCCAAACACCACGCATCAGTTCCTTCAGCATCAGCGCTTCGCCCCAGCGATCCGTTATATCGCGCCCATCACTCCCCGTGATCGCATAGGGTGGCGGGCCAAGCTCGCAGGTGAAGGACAGGCTCGCGGGTGTGTTCGGTCGCGCCAGCCAATCCTTGATTCCGTAACGCCACCAGCCCAGAAACCGGTCCAACCAAGGGCGATGCTGGGCGAAGGTCAAGGGCACCTGGACCTGCTCACTATTAGCGACCCGCCCGTGAAAACCCCAACTGTGTCGCAAGATGGTGTGAATCTGTTCGTCGTCTTCGGCAGTGGCCGACTCAGGCAGTTCGCGGCCCACGACGTAATGGGACAAGTCAGCCAACAATTTGAGGTCGGGCATCTGCGCGAGCAAGTCGAGAGTGAACAACAGGTCACTGGTGAGACGATAGCGGTGGGTTTCCAGCAGGATCGGAAAGTCCACCTGCTCGGCCAGACGCTGCCAGCCTTCGATCAGGGTGATCGCCTGTGCCAGCGTGCGCGGCCGGACGTCGGCTTGCAGCGTGAGGTGGTGGCAGCCGTAGCGGGAGGCAACCTCAAGCGCTTGCGCCAAGTCACTCACGGTGCGGGGAAACAGTTGACCTTCGATTTGCAGGCCTTGCGCCTTGGCAGCGGCATGCAGACGTTCGGCCTGTGGCGCGATCCAGAAATGGTCGGTGATCCCATCGAAGCCAGCAGCGGCAATCTTCTCCACCTGCGCCTCAAGGGAAAGATCGCATTGACCACGGTGATCTTGCATGGCCCACAGGGACTGAAATACCAGGAATTCACGCATGTCTGGGCCTTAGCAGATGTTTGAGCGACACATCGGCGTCGGCCAATGCGTCCACAGAGAGTGGGGTCAAGTTGGCAATCAGCCGTTCACACAACTTGATGTCCTTGGCAACGCTGTTGCCCTGCCCCCAACCGCAGGCGCCTTGCAAACGTTGCTCGGTGTCCAGGTAGAACAGCAGCAGACCACCGTTTGCCAGGATGCGCACGGCCGAAGGTGGCGTCGGTGAGATCACGCCCACCGTCTGCAAGCCCCAGTCGTACTGATCAGACCAGAAGCCGGGAACCCCCTCGAACGGCAACTCGCCGCCCAATAGATTCAATGCCGCGTGACGGCCCTGGGTCTCGGCATTGCGCCAGGTTTCCTGGCGCTGGAATAACGCGTCGGCGTGCAGGCGAAACTCACACACATCGCCAGCGGCAAAGATGTCTGGCGCGCTGGTGCGCAACTGGGCATCGACTCGAATTCCCTGACCCACCTCAAGCCCCGCCGCCGCGGCCAGTTCGATGTTGGGTTGCATGCCGATACCGACCACCACCCAGTCACAGGGCAGCACCTGGCCGTCCACCAGTTGCACCGCCTCAGCGCGTTCATTGCCTTGTACCCTTTCAAGCGCTACGTTCAGCCGCACGTCCACGCCCTGTTGCCGATGCAATTCCAACAAGGCCTGGGACACAGCTTCAGGCAATACTCGCCCGGCCAGTCGTGGCCCGGCTTCCAGCAACGTCACCTGACAGCCTAAGGTCCGGGCCGTTGCCGCGACTTCGAGGCCGATAAAGCCACCGCCGATGATCACCAGGCGCGTGCCGGGCCTCAATGCGCTGCGCAGGGCCAGGGCTTCGTCATGGGTGCGCAGGTAGAGCACGTTGGCCAGAGATTCAGGTATCTGGGACAAGCGACGCGCTCTCCCTCCGGTCGCCAGCAGTAATCGGCTGTAGGACAGCCAACGTCCGTCGCTCAATTGCAAGCGGTGGTGCTGCGGTTCCAGACTTTTTACCGGGTTGCCCGCCAAGTGGTCGATATTCAGTTCCGTGAGCCGGCTCTCCCCCCACAGGCTGCAATCGTCCAGGTCCATCGTGCCCTGCAGCAAGCCCTTGGACAGCGGAGGACGCTCGTACGGCCGATGGCGTTCATCGCCGATCAGGATCAGCCGACCGGTATAACCCTGCTCGCGCAAGGTCAGCGCCGCGCGGCCACCGGCATGGCCGGCGCCGACGATAATCAATGGAGCATTCATGGCGTGCACTCCTGGCGGTCAGGCCGAAATGGCGAGCAGAACCCGCCCTCCGTCGACCCGTACCGGATAGGTCTTGAGATTGACGCACACTGGCGCCCCCAGGGCTTTGCCGTTGCGATAGTCAAAGCGCCCGTTGTGCTTGGGGCACTCGATGACGTGGTCCATCACCAGGCCGTCAGCCAGGTGGATCGACTCGTGAGTACACAGGCCAGCAGTGGCAAAAAACTCGTTGTCAGCAGATCGGTAGATGGCATAGGTATGCGGACCGTGGTCGAAGCGAATGACGTCCTCTTCATTGATTTCGCCCACGGCGCATACATCGATCCATTGATCGTTCATGGCGTTTTCTCTTGTTCGGGATACAGTCGGAAGGTGTCAGCCCAGCGTGGCTTCAGCCTGTGGATGAGCGTCGGTGGCAGGCCTTGAGCTACCGACGGGGCGTCGCACGAAATACGTCGGGTCCTTACGCTGCTTCAAGAGGGTCGGAATGATTTCCTTGAAGGCCTCGCCTATGTTGGCGTAAGGCGGCGGGCAATCGTGGCGGATCTCTTCATGGAGTTGCGCCAGGGCGTGGTACGGCACCATCGGGTACATGTGGTGCTCAAGGTGATAATTCATGTTCATGTACAGAAAGCGCAGTACCCGGTTCATATAGATGGTGCGGCAGTTGCTGCGGTGGTCCAGCACGTCTTCCGCCAGGCCCACATGTTGGGTGAGGCCAAACAGGTAGGACAACCAGCCGCCATACAGGATGGGCAGGCCGATATACATCAGCGGCAACCAGCTGTGCAGGTAAAGCGCCGCACCAAAGACAACGGCGTAAATCACGAGCCAGATACGGGCCGCCAGGAACACCTTGGACCATTCGGACTCAGGGATGAACGTCTGTTCCTGGGCATCCATTTTGCCAACCGCGTGCCGGCACACGCCTCCCATCGTCTTCAGCAGCAACGGGATCTGGAACAGGCTCAGCAGCATCATGAACAAGCTCGGTGGACGCGGTTCGACGATTTCCGGATCGCGGCCGACGACGATGGTGTCGGTATGGTGCCGGGCATGGCTCCAGCGCCACACATGGGGCTCGAACATGCACATGAAGCTCGCCACCTGGTAGAGCGCATCATTCATCCAGCGGGTCTTGAAGGCGGTGCCGTGACCGGCTTCATGCCAGCGCGGGTTGGAGGCGGTGGCGTACAAAACCCCATACGCCAGGAAAAACGGCACACAAGCCCAAGTGCCCCAGAACCAGTAGCCGCCGAAGCCGGTGGCCACCAGGGTCAGCAGCCAGATGGCGGTGTCGAGCAAGGCCGGGCCGTCGCGGCGCTGCATCAGTTGCTTCATGCGTTGACGGGAAATGGGCGACTGGTACCAACTGGCCGATACAAGACCTTTTTCGGCCGCGCGGGCGGCTTCAGGGCCGGTCAGGCGATAGTCCCGGGGAGAGGCTGTGTTGTCTTGAGGCATTGTTATTGTTCTCCGCAAGCGTGAGATGTCAGGTGCTTTGCGTAAAAAAATATAGAGAGCGTGGAAGGTCCCCTCAAGGTCTTGAATACATTCCCTATCAAGCTATCATCCAGCTCCTACAGGGCTTGATAGTTTTCTATCAAGACGCGTTGAAGGCTCATCATGAATAACAATAAACGCCCCACCATCGCCACGGTCGCCGAACACGCAGGCTTAAGTGTCGCCACCGTCGACCGCGTGCTCAACGCTCGCGCCCCGGTTAATCCAGCCACTGCCGAACAGGTGCTTCAGGCCGCCGAAGCCGTGGGTTATTTTGCCGCGCGGCTGATCGGCCAGCGCATTCTCGAACGTCGCCCCACGTACCGCTTCGGCATCCTGCTGCTGGGCACAGCCCAGGCGTTCTACGCCAACCTGGCCCAAGCCATCGCCGAGGCCGCGCAGCGCCAGGTCGGGGCCAACCTGACCTGCCAATTCGAATACGTTTTTGATCGCACCCCCAGCGCCATCATTGCCCAGATCGAACAGTTGGCGGTGCAATGCGACGGCCTGGCGGTGGTCAGCTTCGCCCACCCGCAGATCAACGCCGCCCTTGCCCAGATTCGCGAAGCCGGCGTGCCCGTGGTGGCATTGCTGTCGGGCATTCATGAGGCGGCGGCCGAACCCTATGTAGGCCAGGACAATCAGGTAGTCGGGCGCACGATGGGGTGGCTGCTGGCCCGCACCTGTGGCGCGCGCAAAGGCAGCATCGGCGTTCTGCTCGGTGGCCATCGCTTTCTTGGCCACCAGGAGCGGGTCGAAGGTTTGCACAGCTACTTGGCCGAACACGCACCTGGGCTGCGCCCGCTGGAGCCGCTGATCAATCTGGACAACTGCGACATCACCGAAGAAGCAACCCTCGACCTCCTGGTTCGGCATGACGATTTGCGCGGGCTATGCGTGGTAGGTGGCGGTGGCGACGGGATTATCAACGCGTTGGCGCAACTGCCCAAGCGCCCGACGCTGTGCTGCATTTTGCAGGAGTCCACTGAGCTGTCACGCCAAGCCCTGGCCCAGGGTTTGGTCGACGTGGTGATCGACTCTCAGCCGCGCCAGACTGCAACGGCGCTAGTGAATCTACTGGTGGAATTGCAGACTGTGGAGCAGTTCGATCCTGTGCGTCACCGGGTGCATATTCCGCTGCAGATCGTGACATCGGAGAATTCCCTAAGCTGATGAGCTGTCGGCACAACTTGTTCGGCCCTTGATGGCGCGGTTAACCGCCACTTACTACGGCTTCAGCTGACTTCTGCACATTCAATCCCGCCCCCCTCGACGCTCGGCAACACAGTGGCAGACGGGCAGACCTCCCAGGGTAATTCGCGCGACCTTTCTGCTGATGCCTGTCGGATCTATGTCACAGCCTGGCCAGTGAAACAGGCACAAAAAAAGCCACTCATCTGAGTGGCTTTTTTCTGAATCTTGGAGCGGAAACGAGACTCGCATCTGGTGTCCGACTCATTGAAATCTAAGGGGTTTCTTTTCTTGCCAGAGCAGGAAAAGACTTGATTCTGGACTTGTTTTTTGAGGGTATCAAGGCACATTGCCGCTCAGTTAATCGTCATGGCAGCGGCGAACCCGACATCAACGACGGGCAGACGCTAGGCAGAGTTAAGAGCGAGGATTGGAGGGATATTTCCGGGTCACCGTCCAAGGCCGTAGGGGCCAAGGACGGTGAAGAGTTCATAGACCCGGTTTCCGGCGGATCATAAGGCTGCTCCGCTTAAGTGACCAGCATTACGCCAATGCGGGGCTTTTTGTTTGGACAGGCTCAATCATCTGCCCCAGCGTCATCAAACAGTTGCTTGTCGAGATTCAAGACCTTGTCCATCACCTCCTGAGGACTGCCCTTACCCTCGACGGTATGGGTCTTGTAGTTGAAATCGAGTGCTATCCAACCCTGCAGCTTCGCCTCGTAACTATTAGGATATTGTGCCTGCACAATAACGGGCAAACCCTTGTAATGTTCAAGGGCTGCAGTAAAGAATTCCGTCAGTTTCCCGGTTCCGTTATATTCCGCCATAGCATTGGCAACAACCTTCTGCCGCCAAGCAGATTCCTGATCGAATGACTCTCTCCACGCCGCGCGGCGTTCATTAGTCGTAAAACTTCCACTGTCATCATAGATAATCAATGAGAGCTGATCGCTCGACATACCCGCAAATGGATTTTTACCACTGCCATTGACGAACTGCGTTGCATTGGCCGCACGAGCCAATAACACAGGGTCCTGAGTGTCAGGCACTTCAGCATCATTGGCTTTTTTGTTGATAAAATAGCCATCACCGGAAATCTTGCTCAAAAGCTCATTCGCTTTCGCGCCAAGCTCTTTCCTGCTCAAACTCGAATCTCTAGCCGCCGCACGCGCGGCACTCTCACTCAACTGCACAGAGAGTGAAGAAAGGCTACTGGTATCTTTCTGACTGCCACTCGCAGAGTTTTCAGTTGTCACCTGACTTTTCGTCAGCGATTCATTTTGGTTCGCCGCCACATTGGAAACCTGCGAACCAGAAAACGCATTTGAATTAATTGAACCGACCAAGATAATGTCCTCCCTGTTATCAGCCATCCCTGAAAACGTGGCTAGTAAATTTATTATCGGCAGCACTCAAAAAGACTGTAATGCTTCATGTGACGCTATTCCAAAGCATCAACCATCTGTCATGGACATCGGCGAACCTTCTACGTCTTGCGCAAAAAACGATCGAGCACGTTTTTTGTGATCATCACGGTGTAAATGTCTGCCTGCATAAGCCCATGCACCCATTCGCACGTGGCAGCGGTAAAGACCTCACCTCGACCTTTATGAAAGTGCACCACCATGCCGGCCCCGCGGCTGTGCAGATCGATGCTGGCCTCGCTAAGGCCGGGCGCCAGGATGGAAGCACGAAACCGAGCATCACCATCGCCGAGCATGAATGAATAGGCATCCTCGGATCGGCCGTGCTCGGCATTGGTCGCCCAGCCCATGGCGAGGATTTGCAATCCGCGGGGTGCACCGTCTGTGCCGAGCGGTTCAGGGAGGCCGTCGACAAACGTGTATTCCAGGCCATCCACCTCATAACCAAAGATGTTGGCTTCGTCTCCGAACATGTCCGCGTAACCCAGGCCCGTCCCCATAAACGCCCAGTGCTGGGGCCTGAAGACCGTATACCCACGCGGGTTGCGCGGTGCCATTGCTCCAAAGCCTACATATATCCCCCGCAATGCATTGACCCCAAACGTTCTCGCCCCGGGGTGATTCACCCTCGGATCTTCCCAGGCGCCAGTGAGCCGAGGTGGGTCAGTCGCCGCCACAGGATCAAGCGCGCCGGCATCGTACTTGTAGGCCACCTGCCGCTGGCCCTCATCCTCCAAGCGGATCTGCCACATGAAATTGCCAGCAAAACGCGCGACCTTGCCACCTCCCTCGACAAAGGCGTCGACATGGTCGCGCATTTCCCACGTCCAGTATTCGTCGTGCCCCGCGAAAACGGCGCAGGTGTAGCCCTCAAGAGCGTGCGGGTCGTGATGCAAATCGTCCTGGGTCAGGATATCGACCGTGTAACCTTGCTGTTCGGCCCAGACAACAAAAGGTCTTTCGTAGGAGGCCCACCCCGCCAGCGCGTAGTACTTGGCGTAGCCGTTAAGGGATGCCCATTCGATGAACTCGTAGCGCGCCGGCCCGGGTTGGCGCTGCCGGGTCGCGTTGACGGAACGCGGGGCATCCTCCGGCAGCCAGACCTGCCCTCGCGCCCAGGGGCGCTGTGCCGACAGCAACGGCGCGCGGCCACGGGGCGTGCCGGGGTGGAGACCGAAGTAATGGTTAGCGCCGCCCCAGTCGTTATAAGCGGCCCAGGTCGATGTGGCCGCGACGAGCACCAAGGCATCGGCGCGCTTGTGCGCCGTCTTGACGATGAACAGGTGATGCCCGAGGACACTATCAGCGCTATCCCGTACTTCCACTACGTAGCCACCCGGCTCGGCATCAGTTGGGATTGACCACCGCATGAATACCGGCCATTGGCACCCATGCTCATAGGCACGCTCGGGCAACGGGTGGAATAGAGCTTCAAGGCTGTCGGTTTCATGCAGCGTGCGAGCGATGGCTCCATCACGATAGATCCTGAGTCTCACTTGCGGGCAGTTCGAAGACAGATACAGGCACACCGAACCACCCGGGTTATAGGAGCGGCGATCCGAGTAGCACCAAGCGGCCGCCGGGCCCGACTCGGAAGGGACTTCGACCCAGGTTTCTCGCGCGGCCTGACGTGGCCCCGACGTCTGGCTGACGGTCACGCTCGCGCCCGGTCGTTCACCTCGTGCAGCAGCGTTTTTGAGGTCTGTTGAGTTCATTGAATCGCACTCCTTGGGGTTCGCTGATCCTGCGGATCGACAAGCCAATTGATTTAGTCCTGAGAGGCCATCGACGGCCGTGAGCCAGCAGTCACTCGAGCGCCGGGCGCCTCGATGTGCGCAAGATCGATGCCCGCCGTTTCGTCGATAAGAAAACCTGCCAGGACGGTGACCAGGCCCAACCCCATGACGTAGCAGATATACAGATAGCCAAGGTCGGCGCCGCTGAGGTAGCTGTGTAAATAGGGGGCGGTGCCGCCAAAGATCGCCACCGAAACCGACGACACCAACCCAACGCCCTGCGCCCGTGCCTGGGTCGGCACCTGCTCCGACAGCACGGCGGGGAAAATCGCCGCGATCAACGACCAGGCCCCAAGGCCCACGACCTGGGCCAGGAACAGCGTGTAGGGTTCAGTGGTCACCATTATCGAGATGGGATAAGTCAGTAGGATCACGCCCAGGCCCCAGGCAATGACCATGGGTTTGCGACCGAAACGATCGGACAGCATTCCGCAGATTGGCAGCCAGCACACACAGAGGATCTGCGCCAGAAGGCTGGCCATGTAGGCACCCGTAGCGTCCATGCCGTGGGCGATCGCCGTCGAAGCGCCAAACGTGACCCAAGCGTAGTAGGTGACGTTAGCGGCCGCTGCGAGCATGACGATGTTGCGCGCGACTCGCAGCATCTCCCCCCTGGACAACTTGCGCAGCGGCCGAGCCAGGCCCTGCTGCTCTACGAACACATGGGACTCTTGCGCACCGCGACGCAAAAACAGCGCGTAGATACCCAGTAGCCCACCGACGGCAAAGCCGATCCGCCAGCCATAGTCAGCCATCGCCTGCGCGCCCAGCAGCCAGGTCAACGCCGCCATGGCCGTCGCCGCCATCACCCCCAGTGTCACCCCGACATAGACTGAACTGGACCATAAGCCACGGTGTTTGCTTGGGGCGATCTCGGCGACATAGGTGTAGGAAACCCCTGTTTCGCCGCCATGGGCGAGCCCCTGCATGAGCCGGAAAAACAGCAGCGCGACCGAGGCATACAGGCCAATGCTTTGGTAGTCAGGGATAACCGCGATACCAAGGCTGCTGATCGCCAGTAACAACATCGTGATCACCATGATGGTCCGGCGCCCCAATCGGTCGCTCAGCCGGCCAAACAACCACCCGCCGATGGGACGAGCGACAAACCCCACCGCAAACACCGCAAGGGTCGCGAGCATCGCTGAGCGGGCATCGGTTTTGTCGAACAGATTGCTTGCCAGGTACACCGAAAAGGTCGCGTACAGCGTCCAGTCGAACCATTCGAGCGCATTGCCTATACCTGCCGCGCGCAAGGATTTCAGGCGTCCTTGGTGGGACGTCGCATTGTTCATGTTTTATCTCCGGGTTACGGACGGTATCGGGGTGGCTTGGAGAGCCGGATCAAAGGTGCAGTGCCGGCCTGACCTGGGCACCGCCACCAGCAGAAGGGACTCGGACACGCCACGCAATCAGCAACGCGGCCAGCAGCATCAGCACGGCCGCCGCTACGAATACGCCTGCGCTGCCACC
>NZ_JBDGLI010000022.1:86201-108879 GCF_057655955.1 Pseudomonas sp. Soil_N_39 | reverse complement strand
TATACATAGATGCAGCCGGGTCGCAGTGTTGAAAAGCGGGTGACAGTGGAGGCGAGTCCATACATAAGAGCGGAACCCTAAGCCGCCGTTACGCAAAAAACGGATCTACACACAAAACAACCAGACACCGAGCTTTCAAAAAAACCAAAAAAAACGGCGCTTCCCATTTCTGAAAGAAGCGCCGTTTTTTCTAAGTGAACAGCATTACGACCATTGGCCGGTTTTCTGTTCAACCGATCATTGCATCCACGGCGGCGGTGGTTCTTCGGTCTTGCCGGGTGGGGCATCGTCGGCAGCGCGGACGGCCTGGCGGCGTTCTTCATCCAGGCGAGCCGCCTCGATTTCACGCATGATCCCACCGACATCCGCCAGCTCTTCCGGCTCGTCGAACTCGCCGGTCAGCACGCTGGCCGGGTGCAAGGTACCGGCTTCATACAGCGCCCACATTTCCTTCGCGTACTTGGTGCGCTTGAGTTCCGGGGCGAACCGGCCGAAGTAGGACGCCATGTTGCCCACGTCCCGCTCCAGCATGCTGAAGGCATGGTTGTTACCCGCGGCATCCACGGCTTGCGGCAGGTCGATGATCACCGGCCCCGTCGGCGTCAGCAGGACGTTGAACTCCGACAGATCACCGTGCACCAGGCCGGTACACAACATCAGCACGATCTGGGAAATCAGATAGGCGTGGTATTCACGGGCCTGGTCCGGCTCCAGCACCACATCGTTCAGGCGCGGCGCCGCATCGCCGTACTCGTCAGCCACCAATTCCATCAGCAGCACGCCTTCAAGGAAGTCGTACGGTTTGGGCACGCGCACACCCGCACTCGCCAGGCGGAACAGCGCCGCCACTTCGGCATTCTGCCAAGCGTCCTCGGTTTCCTTGCGGCCGAACTTCGAGCCCTTGGCCATGGCCCGGGCCTGACGGCTATTGCGGACCTTGCGGCCTTCCTGATACTCGGCCGCCTGACGAAAACTTCGCTTGTTCGCCTCCTTGTAGACCTTCGCGCAACGTAGCTCGTTGCCGCAGCGCACCACATAAACAGCTGCTTCTTTACCACTCATGAGTGGGCGCAGCACCTCGTCGACCAGACCGTCCTCGATCAGGGGTTCAATGCGTTTTGGAGTCTTCATCAGCTTTTATTGTGGGTCCTTTATTACCAAACACGCGAATGACAGTCGTTATACGGCAATCCTTCCTCCACGGGGAGGGGTTGCCGACCTATGAACCGGTGATGCACACAATGTGCCGGATCAATCGACCACGCCGAATCATAGCCGAGACCGGACCTGACACTGGCAATTGAATACGCAGGTATTTGCGACAAGAGCTGACAGTCATGTCTACCGCCGTCGTAGGCCAGTGCGGCGACTCAATGCTTGAACAACTCCCCCGGGGTATACCCGAACATCCCCTTGAACGCGGCAATGAATGCGGACGTTGAATCATACCCGCAGGACAACGCGGCGCTGGTGACGCTATCGCCTTTCTCCAACGAGCCCAGGGACGACAACAAGCGCATGCGCTGACGCCAGGCCCGAAAACTCAGGCCGGTCTCACGCTGGAACAAGCGCATCAGGGTTTTTTCCGAGGTGCCCAGACGTTCAGACCAGGCTTGCAAGGTGACGTTCTGTTCGGGCTGTTCGATCAATTCGTTACACAGCGCAAGCAAGCGAGCATGTCGAGGCAGCGGCAGGGAAAATCCCACTTCCGGCAACGTCGCCAACTGGTCCAGCAGCACCTGCACCAGCCGTTCTTCCTGGGTATCGCCCTGGGGATAATCGACCGGAAGCTGACAGAACACCTTGATCAACTCACGGGCCAGCGGCGTGACTTCCAGCACCCGACAACGCTCGTCGGCCCAGGGGCAGGCGTGGCGATGCACATACAGGCTGCGCATTTCCGCCCGGGTGGAGGTCACCACCTGATGTTCCAGGTCGGCCGGGATCCAGATGCCCCGTTGTGGCGGGGCGAAGAAACTGCCGGCGGCGGTGTGTACGCCGAGAACGCCGCTGATGGCGTAGGAAAATTGCACCCAGTCATGACGATGGGCTTGGGTCCAGGAGCCGGCGCTCAAGCTTTCGACACGGGCGTACAACGGCCTAGGCAATTGCGTCAGGTCAGGGATACGGCGTTCCAGCTGCTGGTGTCCGTTAGGCGGCATTGATTGGCCTTATGTCGCAAGACGACTGATGAGGACGACGTTAGGCTAAGTCGACTTTTCTGACAACATGCGGTGCCCTATGCATATCTTCAGACACCTCAAACGCATGGTGACCGACTGGTTCCTGTGCGGCATGGTACTCGCCACGCTGCTGGCGTATTTCTTTCCCACCTTTGGTGCCAAGGGCGGTGCCATGCATGCCGAATGGGTGGTCAACATCGGCATTTTCGTGGTGTTCTTCCTGCACGGGGTCAACCTGTCCGGCGAGCAGATCCGCCACGGCCTGAAGAACATCCGGCTGCACGTGATGGTGCAGGCGTTCACCTTTGGCGTATTTCCGTTGCTCTGGCTGCTCAGCAACTGGCTGCTGGGCAGCCACGTGCCGGCGCTGCTGATGCTGGGGTTCTTCTACCTGTGCGCCCTGCCCTCGACAATTTCGTCCTCGGTGGCCCTGACCGGCAGTGCAAAAGGCAACGTGCCGGCGGCGATTCTCAACGCGAGCCTGTCCAGCGTACTGGGGATTTTCCTGACCCCGTTGCTGGTCAGTTTCGTGGTCGGCAGCGGCGCTGGTGGCATCGACCTGGGTTCAACCTTGCTCGACCTGTGCATGATGTTGCTGCTGCCACTGGTGCTGGGGCAGTTCCTGCGGCGTTGGCTGGCCGGTTTTTTCGGTCGGTACAAACGCTACACCAGCATCATCGACAAACTGGTGATCCTGCTGCTGGTCTACGCGGCCTTCTGCAACTCGATGGTGTCCGGCATCTGGGGCCAGCAAGGTAACGGCGTGTTGCTTAGCGCAGTGATGGGCAGTGCCGTGCTGCTCGCAATCATCCTGTGGGCGACCACCCGCACCGCCCGCGTCCTGAAATTCAGCAGTGCCGATGAAGTCGCCGCGGTGTTCTGCGCCAGCAAGAAATCCCTCGCCGCCGGAGTGCCGATGGCCGCATTGATTTTCGGCAACCACCCGGGCCTGGGGCTGATTTTGCTGCCGATCATGATCTACCACCCTCTGCAGTTGATCGTCTGTTCGATCCTGGCCGAGCGCTACGCCAGCCGGCACAAAGAACTGGCGTCCTGCCAGGATGGCGCGCTGCTCAACGCTCGATAATCGCCGTCACGCCCTGGCCGGCGGCGGCGCAGATGGAAATCAACCCGCGGCCTCGCCCGGCGGCATCGAGCAACTTGGCGAGGTTGGCGACAATGCGCCCGCCCGTGGCGGCAAACGGATGCCCGGCGGCCAGGGAACTGCCCTTCACATTCAGCCGGCTGCGGTCGATGGACCCCAGTGGTGCATCGAGGCCCAGACGGGTCTTGCAATAATCCGGGTCTTCCCAGGCCTTCAGCGTGCACAGCACTTGGGCGGCGAACGCTTCGTGGATCTCGAAGTAATCGAAGTCCTGCAAGGTCAGGCCGTTGCGCGCCAGCAAGCGCGGCACGGCGTAGACCGGCGCCATCAGCAGCCCTTCGGCGCCATTGACGAAATCCACCGCCGCCGTTTCACCGTCGCGCAGGTACGCCAGGATCGGCAGGCCCCGGGCCTTGGCCCACTCTTCGCTGCCCAGCAGCACCAACGAGGCGCCGTCGGTCAGTGGCGTGGAGTTGCCCGCGGTCATCGTGCCCTTGGCGCTTTTTTCGAAGGCCGGCTTGAGAGAGGCGAGCTTTTCCAGGGTCAGGTCCGGGCGCAGGTTGTTGTCCCGGGTCAGGCCGAGAAACGGTGTCATCAAATCGTTCTGCCAACCTTCGGCGTAGGACGCGGCCATTTTCTGATGGCTTTCCAGGGCCAACTGGTCTTGGGCTTCCCGGGGGATCTGCCAGGTCTGGGCCATCAATTCACAGTGCTCGCCCATGCTCAGGCCGGTGCGCGGTTCGTTGATGCGCGGCAGATCCGGCATCAGGTGCTGGGGGCGCAATTGCAGGAAGGTCTTGATTTTATCGGCGGTGGTCTTGGCGCGATTGGCTTGCAGCAGAATCTTGCGCAGTCCTTCATTGACGGCGATCGGCGCGTCCGACGTGGTATCGACGCCGCCGGCAATACCGCTGTCGATCTGCCCCAGGGCGATTTTGTTGGCCACCAGCAGCACCGTCTCCAGCCCCGTGCCACAGGCCTGCTGCACGTCATAGGCCGGCGTCATCGGTGACAACCGCGAACCGAGCACGCATTCGCGGGTCAGGTTCATATCCCGGGAGTGCTTGAGCACCGCACCGGCCGCCACTTCGCCGATGTGCAAGCCATGCAGGTTGTAGCGTTCGATCAGCCCCTCGAGGGCAGCCGTCAACATCGCCTTGTTGCTGGCGGTGGCATAGAGCCCGTTGGAGCGGGCGAAAGGAATGCGGTTACCACCGATGATCGCGACGCGGCGTAGTTGTGTCATGAAAAACTCCCTGTGCAGGTCTAGTGCCCTATGAAAACTCAACCGAACCCTGTGGGAGCAAAGCTTGCTCGCGATGAACGATGACGCGACCTACCCTGAAAACGCGGTGTCTGCATCGCGGGCAAGCTTTGCTCCCACAAGGATTCGGTGCCTTGGAGAAAGCGCTTGCGCTCAAGCTTAGGCTTTATCTGGCCGATCGAACGACTGATTGCCAATCATGGTCCACACTTGGAACCTCATCAGCCGGAGTGTGTTCCATGTCTGACCGTTATATCGACTTCGCCAATTCGCCCCTCGGCCGGCGCATGGTCGGGTCCCTCGGCCTGCCCTCGCCGGTACGCCTGGAACGCTGGCAGGCCGGGCGGCTGCGGCCGATCGAAGGCGCACTGCTGCTGGGCGGTGGGCCATTGACCGAACAGATCGGCACGTTCGCCAAGCGCCTGACCGACAGCATTTTCATCTACGGCGGCGAACCGACCGTGGCCACCGAGTGGATCCCCGGCCACGGCCCGAAAATCAAGGCGGTGGTGTACGACGCCAGCCATTTGGTGCAGGTCGACCAGCTCAAGCAGCTGCGGGAATTTTTCCAGCCACTGATGAAAAACCTCGACCACAGCGCCCACGTCGTCCTCCTGGGGCGCGCGCCGGAAAGTCTTGCCGATCCCTTCGCCGCCAGTGCCCAGCGGGCGTTGGAGGGTTTCAGCCGTTCCCTGGCTAAAGAGTTGCGCCACGGCGGGACGCTGCAACTGTTGTATGTCGGCGATGGTGCCGAAGCCCAGTTGGAAGGTGCCCTGCGGTTTTTCCTGTCGCCCAAGAGCGCCTTCATTTCCGGGCAGGTCATTCGCCTCAACGCCTGTGACACCCAGGTCCATGACTGGACCCGACCGCTCACGGGGCTCAAGGCACTGGTCACGGGCGCAGCCCGCGGAATCGGCGCGTCTATCGCCGAAACCCTGGCCCGCGATGGCGCCGACGTGATCCTGCTGGACGTCCCCCAGGCCAAGACCGACCTCGACGCCCTGGCGGCACGCTTGAGCGGGCGCAGCATCACGCTGGATATCTGCGCCGAAGAGGCCGCCGCCCAGTTGATCGAGCACTTGCCCGACGGCGTCGACATCGTGGTGCACAACGCCGGCATCACTCGGGACAAGACCCTCGCCAACATGACCCCGGAATTCTGGGACGCCGTGCTGGCCGTCAACCTCAACGCCCCGCAAGTGCTGACCAAGGCCCTGCTCGACAGCGGGACCCTGCGCGACAATGGCCGGGTCGTCCTGCTGGCGTCCATCAGCGGCATTGCCGGCAACCGTGGGCAGACCAACTATGCGGCGAGCAAGGCAGGGTTGATCGGCCTGGCCCAGGCCTGGGCGCCGCTGCTGCAACCTCGGGGCATCAGCATCAACGCCGTGGCGCCGGGCTTCATTGAAACCCGCATGACCGCCGAGATCCCCTTCGCCTTGCGCGAGGCCGGGCGGCGCATGAGTTCCCTCGGCCAGGGCGGCTTGCCTCAAGATGTCGCTGAAGCCGTGGCCTGGCTCGCGCAACCGGGCACGGGTGCCGTAACCGGGCAGGCCCTGCGGGTATGCGGGCAAAGCCTTTTGGGAGCATGACCATGACGATCCAATGGCATGAGGTCAGCAGCCCGCCATCCATGTCCGGGCTCTATTCGAAAGCGGCGACGCGGCGCAAGGTCACCGGAACGACCTTGCCCGAGGAAGGCCTGCGCCAGGTGCTTCAGGTCGACCCGCAACGCCTGGCGGCCTATCGCAAAGTGTGCGGTTTCGTTGATAACGGACTGCTGCCGCCGACCTATCCCCACGTCTTGGCGTTCGCCCTGCAGATGCAATTGCTCACGGGCCGGGACTTTCCATTTCCGCTGTTGGGGCTGATCCATTTGAGCAACCGCATTCGCGTCTTGCGGCCCATGGGCGGGGTCGGTCAGGTGCGGGCCAGCGTCCATGTCGAGAATCTGCAAGCCCACCCCAAAGGCGCGGTATTCGACCTGGTGACCGGCCTCGATGATCAATTGGGGCCGTTGTGGGAGGCCCGGAGCCAGATGCTGTGCAAAGGCGTCCAGCTTGACGGCGCGCTTGTAGAGGACTCACCGCAGGCCAGCCTGCCCTTGGTTGAGGTGGCGCGCTGGACCGCACCGGCGGACATCGGCCGGCAATACGCCAAGGTTTCCGGCGACTACAACCCGATTCACCTGAGCGGCATCAGTGCCCGGCTGTTCGGCTTCCCCACCGCCATCGCCCATGGCCTGTGGAACAAGGCCAGGACCCTGGCGGCGCTCGATGGCCATCTGCCCGAGGCCAACATCGAGATCGACGTGACCTTCAAGAAACCGGTGCGCCTGCCCAGCGAGGTGACCCTGCTGTCCAGCGCGGCGGGCTCCAGTGGGCAACTGCAACTGGTGGGGGCCGGGGCGTTGGAGCATATGGTGGGCGAGTGGCGGCCGGTGACCTGAACAGGTCGATGGTATTCACAGTTTGTTCCGGGGTGTTCATAGATCCGAGGTCCACCGCCAATCCCCTGTGGGAGCGAGCTTGCTCGCGAAAGCGGTGGGTCAGCTTGCATGGATGTTGAATGGGCTGCCGTCTTCGCGAGCAAGCCCGCTCCCACAGTTTGTTCGGGGGGTGTTCATAGATCCGGTGTCCACCGCCAATCCCCCTGTGGGAGCGGGCTTGCTCGCGAAAGCGGTGGGTCAGCTTGCCTCAAGGTTGAATGAGCCGCCGTCATCGCGAGCAAGCTCGCTCCCACAGATTTGTTCCGGGGTGTTCATAGATCCGGTGTCCATCACCACTCCCTGTGGGAGCAAGCTTGCTCGCGATTGCGGCGGATCAGCTTGCACCCATCCTGAATACGCTGCGGTCAGCGCGGTGGGTAGTTGGACAGAATCCGCCCCACCGTCTCGCGCACGGCCGTGTTGCGGTCGGTCGGGTTGGGGGAGTTGCTGAGCATTCGTTCATCACTACCACGCCACACCAGCTTGCCGTCCTTGCCGTCGAGCAGGTCGATCTGCACAGTGGCGACTTTGTAGCTGATGTTGCGGGTTTCGTTGTACATCGGCCCACCCCAGTAGCCATTCCAAGGCCCACCCCAACCGCCGCCATAGTTGGTCGTGACCTGCTGCTGGCGGTCCTCGACGATCAAATAAGCCTGGACCAGCACATCGCCGCGCCCGTCCGCCGCAGGGCGCAGGCCGCGCTGGTCGAGTTGATCAGCCACCGCCTGGCGGATCCGCTGTTCGGTCAGGTCGCTCTTGATGCGTGGGTCATCGGGGCGATATTGCAGCGCCGGGTCTTTCCAACTCCAACTGCGATACGCCGCGAAATCACGGCTGGCGTCGAAGTCATGATTGACTGGGTTTGAGGCACAGGCCCCCAGCAACAGGGTGAAGGCCAGTAGAGCAAGACGGCGAAACATGGTTTTTCTCCGTTGCGTAATCAACTTGGAGGATACGTCGACATGGCTTTTTCCACCGCTTCGCGAATGGCATCGGTGCGCTCGCTCTGGCTGCCCCGCTGACCGGTCTCGGCGCTGGCGCTCCACACCGGCTGACCGGTGCGGGCATCGAACAGGTCTACCCGAACCACCACGACCTGCTCCTGATACGTGCGCACCATCGGCATCGGATGGTACACGCCATAACCCGGACCGTAGCGGTCATAACGGTTATAGCCGCCGTAGTAACCGGCATCATAGTCGTCCCGGACCTGACGCACGCGAGTCTCCAGGCGCAGGTCGGCGCTGACGAACAGGTCGGCGGGCCGGTTGTCATGCAGGGGCCGTAGGCCGCGCTGGTCGAGAGCATTGCTCACCGCTTCGGCCACCTGGGCCGAATCCGCCCAGGCAGTGCCCGGTGGCAGGCGCCCGTCGCGCCAGGCCCAACTGCGATAGCGCCCGTAATCACGGGGCGGCGCAGGGTAGGCACTGCGGTCGAATACCGTGGCGGCCTCGGGTGGCGCCGGCGGCAACGGATTGGAGGTGGCGACATAGGGGTTGCTGCCCTGGCAGGCCACCAGCCCCAGGCACAGCACCAACAACCCTGAACGACCTTTCATTTCGCTCTCCGCTTACACCGGACGGCAGATCCAGTGCAGATAACGTCCCAACCCGGCAAACGCCGGATGGCGACGGTGAGCCAGCTCCATTTCCAGTAATTGCGCAAGTTCCACGCGGCCCTGGAACTCCACCGGCATGTAGTCATGGAAAACCCGCACACCACTCTGGCTTTCGACCTGCCACAGGCCTTCAAGTTGCGCCGCCAATTCTCGCGGATCAAGGGGTTGTTGCGGCGTCAGGCTCTGCTTTTCACCGGCCATGTCGTTTTTGCGCAACTTGCGGAAATGCCCCTTGAGCAGATTGCGATAGACCAGCGCGTCACGGTTGTAGAACGCCAGGGACAACCAGCCGCCAGGCGCCGTAAGTTGATGCAGCACCGGCAGGATCGCGTGAGGCTCGGCCAGCCACTCCAGCACCGCGTGACACAGCACCAGGTCGTAAGGTTCGGTCAGTTGGCCGAGCAGGTCCTGCCACGGCGCCTGGATGAACGTGGCCTGCTGGCCGGCCTCGGCAAAACGCTGGCGGGCGCCTTCGAGCATGGGCTCGGCCGGCTCGGCCAGGGTCACCTGGTGGCCGCGCTCGGCCAGCCACAACGACATGTGGCCCAGGCCTGCGCCGATGTCCAGCACGCGCAATGGACGTTGCGCCAAGGTTTCCAGCAGGTCGGCCTGAAGCACCGCCAGGCGGATCGCACCCTTGGCCCCGCCGTAGATTTTTTCCGCGAAGCGCGTGGCGAGCAGATCGAAATGACGGTCGCTCATTGGCCGAACCGCCGTTCGCTGTCGGCCAGTTTGCTGCGCACCACGGCGTCCATGTCCAACCCCAGCTCGCTGCAAAGCAGCAACAGGTACAACACGATGTCACCGACTTCCTGCCCGGCATGGGCCAGTTTGTCCGCTGGCAACTGGCGGGACTGGTCCTCGGTCAGCCATTGGAAAATCTCCACCAGTTCGGCCATTTCCACACTGGCGGCCATGGCGAGGTTTTTCGGGCTGTGAAACTGCCGCCAGTCGTTATGGTCACGAATGGCATGCAGGCGTTCGGTCAGTTCAACAAGGTTCATCGGGTTCTCCTGAATGCGCATAGCTTCAGGGGGATGACCGGGGAAGGCAAGAGTCTCGGTACGAAGCGACGGTTTGCCCCATAATCGAACCAACTCGGCCGCCACAGCTCCTACAATCAGGAGCCAACGGCTCAGCTCGGATTCCCTCCCATCAGGATGCACATATGCAGGTAGAAAGCTTTTTCGAATGGCTCGGCCAGGCGCTCGGTTCGGTAATCCGGTTCATCGTCGACCTGCTCAGCGGCCTCTTCAACACCCTGGCCAACGCCGGCGGCAACTTCGTCGATGGGCTGTCGCGCACCTTGGGCATGGACACATCGATCATCAGCATCATCGCGCTGATCCTCGGGCTGATGCTGCTGTACTCGGCGATCCGCGCCTTCATGCGGGCCTCGATCGTCATGGGCATCATCTGGCTGGTGCTGGGGTTGTGGTTGCTGAGCTGGATCATTCACTAAGGCTGGAATCGATACTGCGCCAGCCCCCTTGTGGCGAGGATGCTCTGTGGGAGCAAGGCTTGCCCGCGATGAATATGACGCGGTTTCCCAGGGAACCGAGGCGCCTGGATCGCGAGCAAGCTTTGCTCCCGCTGAATGGGGATAAATCCCCTCGCCACAAGGAGTCCAAGATCCCCTGGAGAACGATCAGACCATAACCCGCTACAATCGCGCTCCATCAAGGAGCCCCCATGTCCAACCTGATCACCGACTGGCGCGACCGCCTGACCCATCGCCGGGTCTGGGCGCTGGCGGCGCCGATGATTCTTTCGAACATTTCCGTGCCGCTGGTGGCGCTGGTGGACAGCACGGTCATCGGCCATTTGCCCCATGCCCATCAGTTGGGCGCAGTGGCGGTCGGGGCGAGTTTGTATACGGTGCTGGCGTGGGCCATGGGTTTCTTGCGCATGGGCACCACCGGGTTCGCCGCCCAGGCTGCCGGGCGGGGTGACGGGGCGGCGTTGCGGCAAGTGTTGTTGCAAGGACTGTTGTTGGCGATGGGGCTGGCGCTGCTGCTCGGTGCCGTCGGCGTGCCGTTGAGTGGCGTGGCGTTGCACTTCATGCAGCCGTCCGCCGAGCTCAACCAACTGACCCGCGACTTCTTCCACACCCGGCTCTTTGGCTTGCCGGCGGCGCTGGCCAGCTATGCGCTGGTGGGCTGGTTCCTCGGCGCCCAGAATGCCCGAGCGCCGTTGGCGATCCTGCTGGTGACCAACCTGGTCAACATCGCCCTGAACCTGTGGTTCGTGATCGGCCTGGACTGGGGCGTGACCGGTTCGGCCCGGGCGTCGGTGATTGCCGAGTGGACCGGTGCTCTGGTCGGCCTGGCCCTGGCTCGCAAGACACTGCGGGCCTGGCCCGGGCAGATGGCCTGGGCGGCCCTGGGCGTGTGGCAGAACTGGCGCCCGCTGCTGGCGGTGAACCGGGACATTTTCATTCGCAGCCTGGCACTGCAAGCGGTGTTTTTCCTGATCACGGTGCAAGGTGCGCGCCTGGGGGACGCAACCGTGGCGGCCAATGCCTTGCTGCTCAACGGCCTGTTGCTGACCGCCCATGCCCTGGACGGCTTGGCCCATGCTGTGGAAGCGCTGTGCGGCCATGCCATCGGCGCCCGCGACCGCCTGGCCTTGCGTCGTTCGCTGGTGGTGGCCAGCGGTTGGTCGCTGATTGCAAGCCTCGGCTTTGCCCTGCTGTTCCTGCTCGCCGGCCACTTGTTCATCGACATGCAAACCGATATCCCCGACGTGCGCGCCACCGCTTACGACTACCTGCCCTACCTGGCGACCTTGCCGCTGATCGCGGTCTGGAGCTATTTGCTCGACGGCCTGTTCATCGGTGCCACCCGCGCCCGGGAAATGCGCAACGGCATGGTCTTGACCCTACTGCTGGTGGCCCCAATCGCCTGGATGCTGCTGGGTTTGGGCAACCATGGACTGTGGATCACCTTCCTGCTGTTCATGGCCCTGCGCAGCCTGACCCTCGGTGCGTTTGCCTGGCACTTGCAGCGGCGCGACCGTTGGCTCGGCGCGCCACCTCAATAACCGTCAATCCAGGCGGCCCTGCCAACGCCGCCGCAGGCGATCGAGACGCTCGCGCGGCGAACCACCCTCCGGCCCCGGGATGGGTCGGGCATCGGGGTATTGCAGGCGCAGCCACAGCCAGTCGTCGAGCACCGTGCGTTCGGTAAACCCCAGCGCCAGCCCTTGCTGCAAATCCTCCCAGAGCCGACGGTAGTCACGCCCGGTGGAACTGGACCATTGCCACGCGTGGCGCTCCAACAGGCATCGTTGCAACTGGCCCTGCTGTCGACCGCTGAGGCCGTGCTCCTTCTCCAGCGCCGCCACCGGCACTCCCGGGTTGGACAATTGTTGCCAGCCCTGGCTGCCGATTGCACGGTCGGCCCATGTGCCACCGAACCAGCGCAACAGACTGATCGGCCCCAGCCAACAACTGAGCTCATGGGAATCGCAACCGTCGAAGAAATAGCTGGCGGTGTGCGGGTTGTAGTAGTTCAACAGGGCTTTGTGATGCAGGCCCAGCGTCACTGTCAGCATGCGCCGCAGATGCGCGAGCACTTGCACGGTGGGCTTTGGGCTGGTCAACAACAACCCCGGCCAGGCGCGCGGGTCCAGGTGACAAAGACTGGCCAGCGCTGGCGATTGGCGCAGTTCCACCAACAGCGGACCGTGCTCGCGAAGCCCATGCAACTCGGTGCCTTCGAACAGGGCAAAGCGCCGGGCCTCGGCGAACTGCGAGTGCACCCGCCGCACCGCCTCAGGTGCACTCGGTACGTCCAGCAGCAACCACTGCGGCGTTGGTCCAGGCACGGCCGCGCTCATCGAGCCACGCCCGCGCCGCGGCCCATGAGCATACGGCAGGTGCACAGCGGTTGGGCGCAGGGGCTGAACGGTCCGCCTTCGGGCAACAGGCACAACAAGACCAGCGGCTGGGCCTCTCGCATCGCCGACAACAGCACCGGATCGACCACCGACGACCCGAGTGTTTCGTCTGGGGATGACTCATCGGCAATCTCGGCCGAGGCAGGTTCGCTCAGAAATGCACTGACCAGCGGCCGATCCGGATCGCCTTCGATAAAGCTCACCAGCACCTCGGTACCGTCACCCAGCGCGCCCACCCCGCCAGCAGCCAGTTCGGGCGCCAAGGGCAGCCAGCAATGACTGGGGCTGGAACCTTCGCCCTGATAGACCCAGTCAAACTCCACCGCCACGCGCCCCGCTCCTTGCTCCGGCGGCTCGTCCACCGCCACGACCCAGCCGCGCTGCCGGCTCACCATGCGTGGTTTGGCCGGGACGTTGTCCGGCACGAACAACACGCCCCGGGGAATGGCCTTGAAATGGTTGCCATACACACCCGCCTGGGCGTGATGCTCGACCTTCGTCAACAACCAGCGCCGGTTCCAGTTGGCAAACGGATGGTCCGTCAGCATCAGCACCTGGCCACCCCGCAAGTTCGTCAGCTCGCTGCGCCCCTGGGCGACCTGCTGCCCCGAGACATCGGTGTGCACGCTGAAGGTCCGCACTGCGGCAGTCGGCCCGTCGTCCACGTAGACCGCCTTACCGGCGGGGGGAAAACTGTGGGGATTGTCGGCGAACACCAGGCAATGCCCGTCCCGGGTGTGTTCGAAATGAAAGTGGATACCCGCCTGGGCACATACGCGCTGGAGGAACCGTAGGTCCGATTCCCGATACTGGGTACAGAAATCCTGCGGTGGATAATCGCCGCTCAGGTCCAGGCACAGGCGGCGGCCCCTGATGCCATGGGCCTTGAGCACCTGGCGAATGATCTGCGGCACCGAGCGGGCACTGAACACCCGCTGGCTGAAGCGCTGCGCCAGGCAAGCCAGCTTCGGCCCGATACGCACCCGGCAACCGGCGCCATGACGGTGCTGGACCAACTCATGGAGCTGCCCATGAATACCCCGGCCTGGGGTCCCGAAACTCAACCAGACGCTGCGGTACAGCAGGCTCGCCAAGTCCAGGCTCGCATCATGCAACAAGAGCTCCACTTCATAGACGAAGGGTTCGCTGATGGCTTCGCTACCCGTGAAGGCCACGACGTCAACGGGCTCGGGCAGACCGGCTATCTCCAGACGGAATGCTGGCTCGCAGGCTGGATCGGACATCGGCGTTTCTCTACAGGAGGGGCGGTCGGGGATTCTCGCCGACCGCCATGGCCTAGTAGAGGGGCGAAGTACAGGTTAGGAAAGGGACTACACGAAATAAGGACATCACCGATTAAATGCACCGGTGTGAGGAAACATCTGCGACGTAAAACAAAAATGCCCTCCGGGACTGTCCGAAAAAACCCGCAACATGCGGTTTGTTTTCTGACAGCCCCGGCGGGCAGTGTCGATCAATCAAGAGGAGCGGGGAACAGACACAGTCCCGTGGCGAGGGAGCTTGCTCCCGCTGGGCTGCGCAGCAGCCCCAAACCAGCCAACCCTAAAGTATCGCGTCGCCTGGATTACGACTGCTGCGCAGCCGAACGGGAGCAAGCTCCCTCGCCACAGGTTCCATTGCCTGGAAGGCCCTCACGTCCCCATCAGGAAGACAGGTAAGACGAACGCGTCAGCCCCAGGCGCAGCGCATCGAGGAACTGGGTGCGCTCGGCGGCGCTGATGCGGGCGCTGGCGCACTTGTCGCGGTAGTGCGTCATCAACTCCTCCGGCGACAAGTGCACGTAGCGCAGCATGTCTTCGATGGTGTCGTGGGTTTCGATACCCGCGTGGTACACGCTGCCGTCGGCGTTCTGGTAGATGTTCACCGAGTCGGTGTCGCCGAACAGGTTGTGCATGTCACCGAGGATTTCCTGGTAGGCGCCCACCAGGAAGATGCCTAGCAGGTAGTCTTCACCCGGATTGAGGGCGTGCACCGGCAGGCTGGTCTCAATGCTCTGCTCGTCGACGTACTGCTTGATCTTGCCGTCGGAGTCGCAGGTCAGGTCTTGCAGCACAGCGCGGCGCAGCGGCTCTTCGTCCAGGCGATGCAACGGCAGGATCGGCAGCACCTGGCCGATGGCCCAGGTGTCCGGCAGGCTCTGGAACACCGAGAAGTTGCAGATGTATTTGTCGGCCAGCTTGTCGTTGAGCTCATCCAGCACCTGGCGGTGCGAGCGCTGGCGGGCCTTCAACGAGTTGTGCAGGCGACGGCACACGGCAAAGTAGCACTGCTCGGCCAAGGCTTTTTCCGCCAGGGTCAGCTTGCCGTCGGCATATTGGGTCGCCACGTCGCTCATGTAGTGCGTGGCGCGCCAGTAGGTCTCGGTGACCATCTCGATATCGGTCGGGCCCAGCAGGTCAACCAGCCATTGCACGGTTTCCGGCAATTCCTGCTTGTTGTCGATCACCGGCACGTCGTCGTTGTGTTTCTCGACGTCGGTCACCTGCACTACCAGCATCGCGTGGTGGGCGGTCAGCGAGCGGCCGCTTTCCGAGAAGATGTGCGGGTGCGGCAAGCTCTGGGCATCGCAGAACTCCTTGAGCATGCCGACCACGACACCGGCGTAATCATCCATGTCGTAGTTGATCGAACTGGCATTGCGCGAGTGCGTACCGTCGTAGTCCACGCCGAGGCCACCGCCGACGTCGATGTGATCCACCGGCAGGCCGAGGTTGCGCAGCTCACCGTAGTAACGGATCGCTTCCTTGAAGCCGTGCTGATAGTCCGCCAGGTTGGCGATCTGCGAACCCATGTGGAAGTGCAGCAGGCGAATGCCCTGGTCCAGGCCAGCAGCGCGGAAGCGCTCGACCACCGACAACAGTTGCGCGGCCGACAAGCCGAACTTGGACTTCTCGCCACCGGTATCAGCCCACTTGCTCGACGCCAGGGACGACAGGCGCACGCGCAGGCCCACCTGTGGCTTGACCTTGAGCACTGCGGCCTCTTCGATCACCAGTTCGACTTCGGACTCTTTCTCGATGACGATGAAGACGTTGTGACCGAGCTTCTGGCCCATCAACGCCAGGCGGATGAATTCGCGGTCCTTGTAGCCGTTGCAGACGATGGTCCCGCCCTTCGGCGCCAGGGCCAGCACTGCCAGCAGCTCCGGCTTGGAACCGGCTTCCAGGCCGATGGAGACGTTCTGGGTGGCGATGATGTTCTCGATCACCGCTTCCTGCTGGTTGACCTTGATCGGGTACAGCGCGGTGTACTTGCTCTGGTATTCCAGGCGCGCGATGTTGCTGTCGAACGCGCCGGTCAGTTGGCGCACGCGGTCTTGCAGGATGTCGGGAAAACGCACCAGCAAGGGCAACGAGAGGCCACTCTGGCGCAACTGGTCGACTTGCTCGAACAGGTCGATGGGCGAACTGCCCGGGCCGTTCGGACGGACTTCGACGCGACCGGCTTCATTGATCGCGAAATAACCGGCCCCCCAATGGCGAATCCCGTAAACGCTGCGGCTGTCCGCAACTGTCCATTGGCTGCCATCGTCTTTGCGTGTGCGTCGTACGGACATCGAAGTCCCCTATAAAGAAGTCAAAATGCACCATCCGGTCGGAGGCTGGGGCAGTCTAGAGAGTGAAAATGACGAATTGCCTGTTAGCAAGGTAGACCCTGCTCCCAGCGATGAGTTTAGAAGCCCGTTCAGAACAGGCTCTGTGAAAACCATGCGGGCGACCTCGAACGCAGGGTTCGGGTCCAGCCGAGGGTGGTTTTCACAGAAGCTGCTAGCCGCCGGATTTCTTTGCCTTGAAGCCGTGCTTGACCAGTTCCGCCAACAGCAGCTCGACGTGATCGCCCTGGATCTCGATGATGCCGTCTTTCAACGCGCCACCGGTGCCACAGCGCTTCTTCAACGTGGAGGCCAGTTCCTTGAGCGCGTCTTCGGCCAACGGCACGCCGGTGATCGTGGTCACCGTCTTGCCGCCGCGACCTTTGCTTTCACGGCGCACACGGGCGATGCCGTCACCTTCCGGGATGGCGGTCTGTTTGCAGATGCAGGCATCCACCGGTTGACGGCAATCAGGGCAATGACGACCGGCGTCGGTAGAAAATACCAGGCCGCCCAGGGCGGCGAAGGATGCGGCTTTTTTGGCCACCGGCAATCCTCTTGGGAGGACAAAGACTGGTCGAGGGGAGAACGTGCCTCGACCGCGAAACCCCACTCAGGCAGGGGCAGCGCTACTGGACCGCAGAGGCGGTTCAGCTTGAAAAGTCGCGCAGTGTAACGGCAAAAAGCCGACTTGCTAAGGGCCAATCAGCGCCAATTTATAGCTTCTTTGCGACGTCGCCACCGTGGACGCGCAAATAGCGTTCAAGTGCCGCCAGGGAGTCCGGGCAGTAAGGCATGCGCTGGATTTCATCGAGCACCTGTTCAAGCGGCAGGAAACGCGCTTCGAGGACTTCTTCAGGTTGCAAGACCAACGGGCCGTCCCACACCGCCGAAAACGCCGAGCACCACAGGCGACTACCGGGGTCTTCGAAATAAAAATGGTCGTGGGCGGTCAGCTCCACGCCGCTCACGCCCAGTTCCTCAGCCAGCTCACGGGCGGCCGACTCGGCGTAGGTCTCGTCGGCCTGGACCATGCCACCCGCCGCCACGTCCCAGAAACCCGGGTAGATGGCTTTGCTCAGGGTGCGCCGGTGAACGCACAGTTCACCGGCCGAATTGAACAGCATGATGTAGGTGCCGCGTCCGATCAGGCCGCGCTCGCGCAACTCCGAACGCACCAGGCTGCCGAGCAGGTTGTCGTGCTCGTCGACCCACGCGATCAGCTCGGCATCCGAGGCCACTCGGTGAGCGACCTCCCGGGGGCTTTCGCTCATGGATCAGCCCTGGTTCAGCAGTTGCCGCAAGTCGATGACCGCTGCGTTGGCCCGGGAAATGTAGTTGGCCATGACCAGCGAGTGGTTCGCCAACACACCGAAGCCGCTGCCGTTGAGGATCATCGGGCTCCAGACCGGTTCCTGGGACGCTTCCAGCTCACGAATGATCTGCCGCACGCTGACCGTGGCGTTCTTTTTCGCCAGCACATCGGCGAAGTCCACCTCGATGGCGCGCAGCAGGTGCGACAACGCCCAGGCCTGGCCGCGGGCTTCATAGAACACGTTGTCGATCTGCAGCCACGGGGTCTCGACCACCTCTTCGTCCACCTGCGGCACCTGGCCCGGCGCCGGGACTTCGGTTTTCAGCGAGGTGTTGAGCTTGACCCGGCCAACGCTGGCCGACAGGCGCTGGGACAACGAACCCAAGCGCGTGCCGACGTCCCCCAGCCAGTTGTTCAGGTTGTCGGCGCGGGCGTAGAACAGTGCGCTTTTCTGGCTCGGGTCGGACAGCCGCGCCTGGTAGCGGCTCAGGGAATTGATGCCTTCCTGGTATTCGGATTCGCTGGAAGGCAGCACCCAACTGCGGTTGTCAAAGTTGAAACGCGGCTCGGCCTTGGCCAGGTCGGCATCCTCGGCGGACTGGGACTGGGAACGGGCGAAGTCCTTGCGCAGGGCGCGGCTCAGGTCGCGGACTTGCACCAGCACGCCGTACTCCCAGCTCGGCATGTTGTCCATCCACAGGCCCGGCGGGAAGCGGTCGTTGGAAATGTAGCCACCCTGCTTGGTCAGCAAGGTTCCGGCCACGGTCTTGAGCGTCTCGACGGTGGTGTAGCCCACCACCATTTGCCGGCCATCCTTCTCGGCCGCGGCCTGGGCGTTCTGCTGCACGGGGAACAACGCGGGCTCCTGGCTCCAGTACCAGCCGAGGGCAATGGTCACCAGCAGGTAAAGACCAATCAGCGTGGCCAGTGCGCGGCTGAAAAAAAGCCCACCCAGGTAGCTGCGGGTGTCCGATTTCGGCTCGGCGGCACGTTCAGGCGCGCTGCCCGCGCGGTTTTTCCAGTCCAGCATGGCGATATCCCTTCAATCACTTGAGTTCTCGATTCGACCACAACCCTACGCCATCGTGCCTGATTTGAAACGCGATAATGCGGCGCCAATCATGCCGGGCGCGACAGGGCAATCGAACAGCACTATAAAGGAAGCGTTGCCATCGGCCTACGAGACTGTCCAGTCACAAACTGAATTGGGCGACTGGACAGAATATTGACGTATGACACTCATGCGGAGGAAAAGAGGTGCTAGCATAGAGCCACCAGTCGATCTCAGCATGCACCCTAACTAGTAGTCAGGATATGACCGAGCCAGAAGACCCCAGCCGTGAGCGCCTCAAGCACCACTTTGCCCAGCGGGTAATTCATCAGGCTCGTCAGATCCTGGAGATTTGGCAGCGCCTGCAACGCAGTGAGTGGTCAAGCACCGACCTGTCGGAGCTCAGCGAGGCCAATCTGCGCCTGCTGCGCTTCGCCGAGCGCTTCGAACAGCCCGAGCATTCCCTGCTGGCCCAAGGCATCAGCCAGTCGCTGCAAGCGGTGGACGCCAATCGCGGGCGCCTGAGCAGCCACCTGATCACCGAAATCAACCGCCTGATGCAGCGCTTGTCGCGCACCGGCCTGCGCCATGGCGACCAGCTCGAACAAACTTTCCTGCCGCCGCTGCGCAAACCCATCTACGTGATGCTGCAGGACCATGACCGCGCCGAACGCCTGGCCAAGCAATTGGAGTTCTTCGGCCTCAGCGCCCAGGCGCTGGACAGTGTCGCGGCGTTCCGGGCCTCGATGGTTGAGCGCCTACCGGCGGCGATTGTCATGGACGTGGACTTCAGCGGCCCGGGCACCGGCCTGAAACTGGCCGCCGAAGCCCAGGAAGGCCTGGAACAACCGTTGCCGCTGCTGTTCTTCAGCTTGCTGGAAACCGACACCCCGACACGCCTGGCCGCGGTACGCGCCGGCGGACAGGAATTCCTCACCGGCACTCTCGAAGCCTCGAGCCTGCTGGAAAAGATCGAAGTGCTGACCTGCGTCGCCCAGTACGACCCCTACAAAGTGCTGATCATCGATGACTCCCGCGCCCAGGCCTTGCACACCGAACGCCTGCTCAACAGCGCCGGCATCATCACCCGCACGCTGATCGAGCCGATCCAGGCCATGGCCGAGCTGGCGGATTTCCAGCCCGACCTGATCATCCTCGACATGTACATGCCAGCCTGCACCGGCACGGAGCTGGCCAAAGTGATCCGCCACAATGACCGCTACGTCAGCGTGCCGATCATCTACCTGTCCGCCGAAGACGACTTGGACAAGCAGCTCGATGCCATGAGCGAAGGCGGCGACGATTTCCTGACCAAGCCGATCAAGCCCCGGCACTTGATCACCACCGTGCGCAACCGTGCCGCCCGGGCGCGCAACCTCAAGGCGCGGATGGTGCGCGACAGCCTCACCGGCCTGTACAACCACACCCATATCCTGCAACTGCTCGAGGATTGCAGCTTCCGCGCCCGTCGCGAAGGCAAGCCCCTGAGTTTTGCCATGCTCGACATCGACCACTTCAAACGGGTCAATGACAGCCACGGCCATCCCATGGGCGACCGGGTGATCAAGAGCCTGGCGCTGTTTCTCAAGCAACGCCTGCGCAAGACCGACTTCATCGGCCGTTACGGCGGCGAAGAGTTCGCCATCGTCATGCCCGACACCGACATCGACGCCGCCTGCAAGGTGCTGGACGAGATTCGCCAGCGCTTTGCTGAAATCCACTACCCGGCCCAGCCCCATGATTTGTGGTGCACCTTTAGCGCTGGCGTGGTGGAGATGAGCGATGATTCCGACAGCCTGATGATGGCCAGTCAGGCGGACGAAGCGCTGTACCGCGCCAAGCACGCCGGGCGCAACCGGGTACAGAGCGCCCGCCAATCAAAGCAAAGTGCCACCTTTTCATCGGAATCGACTGATTCAGTCATAAACCTGTAACTCAAGCGCAATAAATTCAGGCACTTACGATTCTGCCCCTGGTAGACCTTTGATGCGCCTGAAGCTGCTGACCAATCTCAACACCCTCCTTTTAGTCGCCGTGTGCCTGGGCCTTGGGGCTACCCTGTGGTGGTCGCAGATCGCCCTGGAACGGCCTTACTTGCTGATGGAGCGCTACCTGGGCCTGTCGCGGCAGTTCCAGGGCGACGTGGCGCGCAACGTCGAGGACTATCTGGCCAGCGGCGACGCCTTGCGCCTGAGCGCGGCCACCCAGGCCTTGGAGACCCTGCAGAAAGATCTCGACCAGTTTCCCCCGGAGTTGGCCCAGACTCTGCGTCCGAGCCTGTCCAACCTTGAGGGCTTCAGCAAGACCGATCTGCTGGCCGCCGGCAAGCTGGCCGGTGATCCACAGGCCTTGTTGCTGCAGGCCGAACGCGAACTGAGCGCCAGCCTCGACCAACTGGCCCAATACGCCAATGGCGCCCCGGCCTACCTGCCACCGTTGTTTGCCGCTTCGCAGCACCTGGGCCGGTTGTCCCTCACGCGGGACAAACTGGTCAGCAGTGGCCGTAGCGAATTGGCCGCCGATGTCGAACGGGAACTGGCGAGCATCCGTGTCGAAGCCGAACGCCTCGACAGCCTGCCACTGCTGGGCGTCACCGTCAGCAGCGAATCGGGCAGCGATGATTTCGCCGCGCTGATGGGCCTGGAAACCCAGGAAAAAACCGTCGCCGAAGACGCCGGCATCGCCCTCAAGCGCGAACTCAACAGCCTGCTCGGCCGTTATCCGGCGGAATTGACCCGCACCCGCGAACTGATCCAGAAACGCACCGAACTGAGCAATGCAACGCACCTGAAAATCGCCGATGTGCAAACGGCGATCGATACCCTGGAACCGGCGGTCCGGGCTCAGCATGGGCAGATCCAGGGAGAGGTTCGCATGATCCAGGGCGTGATGATCGGCCTGATCCTGCTGATCGCGC
The DNA here is from genome assembly GCF_057655955.1 of Pseudomonas sp. Soil_N_39. NCBI lineage: Bacteria > Pseudomonadati > Pseudomonadota > Gammaproteobacteria > Pseudomonadales > Pseudomonadaceae > Pseudomonas > Pseudomonas sp. Soil_N_39. The sequence continues at coordinate 87,425 of NZ_JBDGLI010000022.1, read as the reverse complement.
TGCTGATCGACACCTTGCAGCGGCGCCTGGCCCGGACCTTGACGCACCTGGCTCCAGCCCTGTCGACCTGGGCCGAGGGGGATTTCAGCCGGGACATCCACGTGGGCGCCAGCAACCGCGAAATGCAGGACATCGGGGCTTCGCTCAATCGCCTGCGCGCTTACCTGGTGGACCTGGTGGGCACCATTCGGGTGAACGCCGAACAGGTCGCCGGCAGCAGCCGGGCCCTGGCGGAGCTGAGCGGCGAGCTGCACAGCGGGGCCGAGCATCAGGCCGGCGACACGGCGCTGATCCGTGATTCCCTCAGCGAACTGGAGGCGACGATCCAGCAAGTGGCCGGCGATGCCAGCCAGGCCGCCGACGCCAGCCGCAGCGCCGGGCAAGCGGTGGAGCAAGGGCAGAAAGTCATCGGTTTGAGCCTCACGGGCCTGCATGCGCTGGTGGGGGAAGTGCAAGGCAACGCGCAGATGATCGAACAACTGGCTGAGGAATCCGCAACCATCGGGGGCGTGCTGACGGTGATTCGCTCGATTGCCGACCAGACCAACCTGCTGGCTCTCAACGCGGCCATCGAAGCGGCTCGCGCCGGGGAAATGGGCCGGGGCTTTGCGGTGGTGGCCGAGGAAGTCCGCTCCCTGGCCCAGCGCACGGCCGGCGCCACCGCCGAAATCCAGACGCTGATCGCCCGCCTGCAACTGGCCGCACGCCAGTCGGTGGACGGCATGCGCGCCCAGGTCGAACACGCCGAAGCCACCGCCAACCAGGCGCAAGCGGCCGACGGCGCGCTGGATGAGATCGTCGGCGCCATCCAGACCATCTCCGACACGGCAGTACGCATCGCCGACGTCACCGCCCAACAAAGCGGTGCCGTCAGCGAAATCCGCGATCACAGCGAGCGCATTCACCAACTGGGCGGGGACAACCTGCTGCGCATCGGCCAGGGCCGGGAACAGGGCGACAATCTCCTGGTACTCGGCGGGCGTTTGCACACCGCCGTGCAAGCGTTTCGGGTCTAGCGCCAAAGACTGGATGAATCGTTGTGGCGAGGGAGCTTGCTCCCTCGCCACAGGGTCGATTCCGAAAGAAGTGAACACTCATCGTCAGCCGCCATCTCCTGTGGGAGCGAGCTTGCTCGCGATAGCGGTGGGTCAGCTTGCATCGATGTTGAATGTGCCGCCGTCATCGCGAGCAAGCTCGCTCCCACATTGATTCGGGGGACCCGGG
>NZ_JBDGLI010000022.1:0-86103 GCF_057655955.1 Pseudomonas sp. Soil_N_39 | reverse complement strand
GGAATGGATGCTCACCGCCGATCCCCTGTGGGAGCGAGCTTGCTCGCGATAGCGGTGGATCAGCTTGCATCGATATTGAATGTGCCGCCGTCATCGCGAGCAAGCTCGCTCCCACATTGATTCGGGGGACCCGGGAATGGATGCTCACCGCCGATCCCCTGTGGGAGCGAGCTTGCTCGCGATAGCGGTGGATCAGCTTGCATCGATATTGGATGTGCCGCCGTCATCGCGAGCAAGCTCGCTCCCACAAGGTCTCGTGCAGGTTGTCCGAACGCGGGTGACCGAATCCGGGGGCATGGTCACAAATTTCGCGCAAACATCGGTCATCGTGCTGGCTATTGCCGAGAACTGGACAGTCATTAAGGCTTTGCGGCATAGTCGCCGGGTTCTGATACCTGCTCACAGATAACAAGGAACAGCAGATGGCGACCCTATTGGTCCTGCACGGACCCAACCTGAACCTGCTGGGCACCCGTGAACCGGGCGTCTACGGCGCCGTGACACTGGCCCAGATCAACCAGGACCTGGAACAGCGGGCCCGCAACGCCGGCCATCATTTGCTCTACCTGCAAAGCAACGCCGAATATGAATTGATCGACCGCATCCATGCCGCGCGTGGCGAAGGCGTGGATTTCATTTTGATCAATCCAGCAGCTTTTACACATACAAGTGTCGCATTACGTGACGCGCTGCTGGCGGTGAGCATCCCATTCATCGAAGTGCACTTGTCCAACGTGCACAAACGCGAACCTTTCCGCCATCACTCCTACTTCTCCGATGTAGCAGTGGGAGTGATCTGCGGCCTTGGCGCCAGCGGTTACCGACTGGCCCTGGAGGCCGCCCTAGAACAGCTTGAAAGACAGGCACCCGCTTGAACAACAAGCGTTAAACGCCCCTGACCGACCCTTGGGAGTTGATGATTCATGGATATCCGTAAAGTTAAGAAATTGATCGAATTGCTGGAAGAGTCCGGCATCGACGAGCTTGAGATCAAGGAAGGCGAAGAGTCCGTACGCATCAGCCGCCACAGCAAGACCCCGGCCCAGCAGTTCTATGCACCGGCCCCGATGCAAGCTCCGGCCGCCGCGCCTGCTCCAGCAGCAGCCCCGGTTGCCGCCGCAGCGCCAGCCGCACCGGCAGCACCAACGTTGAACGGCACAGTCGCTCGTTCGCCAATGGTGGGCACGTTCTATCGCAAGTCTTCGCCCTCCTCGCCGTCCTTCGTTGAAGTCGGCCAGACCGTGAAGAAAGGCGACACCCTGTGCATCGTCGAAGCCATGAAGATGATGAACCACATCGAAGCTGAAACCAGCGGTGTGATCGAATCCATCCTCGTCGAAGACGGCCAGCCGGTTGAGTACGACCAACCGCTGTTCACCATCGTTTGAACCGCGGGGAGCCTTTGATGACTGCGAAGTTGGAAAAAGTCCTGATCGCTAACCGCGGTGAGATTGCCCTGCGGATTCTGCGTGCCTGCAAAGAGATGGGCATCAAGACCGTCGCCGTTTACTCCAAGGCCGACAAAGAACTGATGCACCTGGGCCTGGCGGACGAATCCGTCTGCATCGGTCCGGCGTCGGCTGCGCACTCCTACCTGCATATCCCGGCGATCATCGCTGCTGCCGAAGTGACCGGCGCCACCGCCATTCACCCGGGCTACGGTTTCCTGGCGGAAAACGCCGACTTCGCCGAACAGGTGGAAAACTCCGGTTTTGCCTTCATTGGCCCGAAAGCCGACACCATACGCCTGATGGGCGACAAGGTTTCGGCCAAGCACGCCATGATCGCTGCTGGCGTACCGACCGTTCCGGGTTCCGACGGCCCACTGCCTGAAGACGAAGAAACCGCTTTGCGCATCGGTCGCGAAGTCGGTTATCCGGTGATCATCAAGGCCGCTGGCGGCGGCGGTGGTCGCGGCATGCGTGTGGTACACAAGGAGGAAGACCTGATTTCCTCGGCGAAACTGACCCGCTCCGAAGCAGGCGCGGCGTTCGGCAACCCGATGGTCTATCTGGAAAAATTCCTGACCAACCCACGTCACGTCGAAGTCCAGGTGCTGTCCGACGGCCAGGGCCAGGCCATCCACCTGGGCGACCGCGATTGCTCGCTGCAACGTCGTCACCAGAAGGTCCTCGAAGAAGCGCCGGCACCGGGCATCGACGAGCAGGCTCGCCAGGAAGTCCTGGCGCGTTGCGTCAAGGCCTGTATCGACATCGGCTATCGCGGCGCCGGTACCTTCGAGTTCCTGTACGAGAACGGTCGTTTCTACTTCATCGAAATGAACACCCGTGTTCAGGTGGAGCACCCGGTTTCGGAAATGGTCACCGGTATCGACATCGTCAAGGAGATGCTCAGCATCGCCGCCGGCAACAAGCTGTCGTTCACCCAGGATGACGTGGTCATCCGCGGTCACTCGCTGGAATGCCGGATCAACGCCGAAGACCCGAAAACCTTCATGCCTAGCCCAGGCACGGTCAAGCATTTCCATGCCCCGGGCGGCAATGGCGTTCGCGTCGACTCGCACCTGTACAGCGGTTATGCCGTTCCGCCGAACTACGATTCGCTGATCGGCAAGCTGATCACCTACGGGGCGACTCGTGAAGAAGCCATGGCGCGCATGCGCAATGCGCTGGACGAAATCGTGGTAGACGGGATCAAGACCAACATCCCGCTGCACCGCGACCTCGTTCGTGACGAAGGTTTCTGCAAAGGCGGCGTCAACATCCACTACTTGGAACACAAGCTGGCCGGTCAACACTGACGGTTTTTGCTCCAGACCAACAAAGCCGCTTTCGAGCGGCTTTGTTGTACCTGCATCCCGCACAAATCCCCCTGTGGGAGCGGGCTTGCTCGCGAATGCAATCTGCCAGTGACATTGATGTTGACTGACCCAACGCTTTCGCGAGCAAGGCCGCTCCCACAAGTACAGCGTCATCCAAGAAGCGAGCGGTAGACATAAGGTCACACCACTCCCACAAAACCCATGCGCTCGCGTAAACTGGCGCGCTTCTCGCAGCCATCGGCTGCACACTCTATTTTTTCAAAGGTGCCCGCCATGCCTTGGCTGCAAGTACGCCTGGCCATCAGCCCGGAACAAGCCGAAACCTACGAAGACGCGTTTCTTGAAGTAGGCGCTGTATCGGTAACCTTCATGGACGCCGAAGACCAGCCGATCTTCGAGCCGGAGCTCAATACCACCCCGCTGTGGTCCCACACCCACCTGCTGGCCCTGTTCGAAGGCGGCACCGAGGCGGCCAGCGTACTGGCCCATCTCGAGCTGCTGACCGGCAGCCCACTGCCCGAGCATCACAGCGAAGTGATCGAGGACCAGGATTGGGAACGCAGCTGGATGGACAACTTCCAGCCGATGCGTTTCGGCCAGCGCCTGTGGATCGTTCCGAGCTGGCATGCCGCGCCAGAGCCGGACGCGGTCAACCTGCTGCTGGACCCGGGCCTGGCGTTCGGCACCGGCACCCACCCGACCACCGCGCTGTGCCTGGAATGGCTCGATGGCCAGGACCTGAAGGGTTGCAACGTACTCGATTTCGGCTGTGGCTCGGGGATCCTGGCGATTGCCGCGCTCCTGCTGGGCGCCCGGGAAGCGGTCGGCACCGACATCGACGTCCAGGCCCTGGAAGCCTCCCGCGACAACGCCGGGCGCAACAACATCGCCGAAACCCTGTTCCCGCTGTACTTGCCCCAGGACCTGCCACAGGTCCAGGCCGACGTGCTGGTGGCCAATATCCTGGCCGGCCCGCTGGTGTCCCTGGCGCCGCAACTATCGAGCCTGGTCAAGCCGGGCGGACGCCTGGCGCTGTCGGGCATCCTCGCCGAACAGGGCGAAGAAGTCGCCGCCGCTTATGCCGCAGACTTTGACCTGGACCCGATCGCCAATCGCGATGGCTGGGTGCGCATCACCGGACGTCGGCGCTAGAATGACCGCCTGTATTCACCGGATTGCCGCATGACTGACAGCTTCGTCACCCAGTGCCCGCATTGCCACACCCGTTTTCGCGTCAGCCATGCTCAATTGAGCGTGGCCCGCGGGGTGGTTCGTTGCGGCTCGTGCCTGCAAGTGTTCAATGCCGCCCGACAGTTGCTGGAACAACGCACAGCCAAGCAAACGGCGGCTGTCGCGCCACCCGCCAAGCCGGCCGCCGACGCCCCGCCCCGGGCGATCAGCCAGAAACAATGGAGCGCCGCCGAGCTGGATCTGGATGACTTGGACAAGGAACTGGCGCGCCTGGAGCGACGTGATAATCGCGCCCCGGGCAATGCCGGCCGGCGTCGGGAAGACAACCTGAGCGCGCAACGCGATTCGCACTCCAGCGACCAGCAAGCCTGGCCCGACAGCCTGTACAGCGAAACCTCGAGCGAACACGTCGAAACCGTCCTCGATACCCCCTTCGAACCGTTCGAGCCCCACGAGCCGGCCCGACCACCGCGTACCGAACCGTCCCTGTCCCTGGCCCTCGAACCGCTGGAACCGGACGACGAACCGGCCGCCCCGCTCCACCTCGCGCCGGACGACGAGCCCGACGAACACCTCGAGCGGCTGTCCGCTACCGATGACCACGACGATGAGCCCGAGCGACCGCTGCCACTGCGCAAGTCACGGGAACGCCAGGAGCCGGGGATACGCGCCGAGGCCCTCCACGACCTGGACGACGACCCGCTGCAACTGGATTGGCGCAAGCGCCGCTCACCCTGGGGCCGACGCCTGTTGTGGGCCCTGCTGATACTGCTCGCCGCCGCTGCCCTGGGCGGCCAGTACATCGCCTACCATTTCGAAGAACTGGCCCGCCAGGACCAGTACCGGCCGTGGTTCCTGCAAATCTGCCCGACCATCGGCTGCGACGTACCGTCCAAGGTCGACATCGCCAAGATCAAAAGCAGCAACCTGGTGGTGCGCAGCCATCCGGAGTTCAGCGGCGCCCTGATAGTGGACGCGATCATCTACAACCGTGCGCCCTTCTCCCAACCTTTTCCGTTGCTGGAGCTGCGCTTTGCCGATCTCAACGGGCACCTGATCGCCAGCCGTCGCTTCAAGCCCGGGGAATACCTGGGCGGCGATCTCGAGGGCCGCGGCGAAATGCCGCCACAGACGCCCATCCACATCGCGCTGGATATCCTCGACCCCGGGCCCAAGGCGGTGAACTACAGCCTGAGCTTTCATTCCCCCGAGTGAAAGCGGCCAAGGTCGGCCAATTGACGGCAGCTTTCTGACTGACCCCAGCCAGACCAAACCGCTGGCGATAACAAAATAGCTGTTCAGATTTTATCCAATTCGATCTTTATCCAGTCATCGAGAGCGGGTATCATGCCAACCCTTTTTCGAAGTCTCATGATCCGGCCCCACTTCAGGGAAGTCCTATGTCGGCGGTACGCATCGGCCCATATACATTGCAGAACGGCCTGGTTCTCGCCCCTATGGCGGGCGTCACCGACCAGCCCTTTCGTCAGCTTTGCAAACGTTTGGGCGCAGGCTTGGTGGTGTCGGAAATGGTCACCAGCGACATGAGTTTGTGGAACACCCGCAAATCGCGTCTGCGCATGATCCACGAAGGCGATCCCGAGCCCCGCTCGGTACAGATCGCCGGTGGCGACGCACAGATGCTGGCGGAGGCGGCCCGGGCGAACGTCGAGTTGGGGGCGCAGATCATCGACATCAACATGGGCTGCCCGGCGAAAAAGGTCTGCAACAAGGCCGCCGGCTCGGCACTGTTGAAAGATGAAGCGCTGGTTACCGAGATCCTGCAGGCCGTAGTGGCCGCAGTCGATGTGCCGGTGACCCTGAAGATCCGCACCGGGTGGGACCGGGAGAACAAGAATGGCCTGGTGGTGGCGAAGATCGCCGAACAGGCGGGCATCACGGCGTTGGCGGTCCATGGCCGCACCCGTGCCGACCTGTACACCGGCGAAGCCGAGTACGACACCATCGCCGCGATCAAGCAGGCGGTGTCGATTCCGGTGTTTGCCAACGGCGACGTTGACTCGCCCGAGAAGGCCCGGTACGTGCTGGACGCCACCGGTGCCGATGGCCTGTTGATCGGTCGGGCCGCCCAGGGGCGGCCATGGATTTTTCGTGAGATCGAACACTATCTGCGCACCGGCGAAAAGCTCGCTGCGCCACAGTTGTCCGAGGTGGAACGTATTCTGCTAGAGCATCTGGCCGCGCTACATGCCTTCTACGGAGAGGTCATGGGCGTACGCATCGCTCGCAAGCATGTGGGCTGGTATCTCGCAACCCTGCCGGGCGCCAGGGAGTTTCGCGCCCGTTTCAATCGTTTGGATGGTACGCAAGCACAATGCGCCGACGTTCAGGCGTTCTTCGCTGAGCGTTACAAGAGCCTGACAGGGGACGAAGGGGTGGCCGCATGACGATGATGACCGAGACTTTAGTGAGTGGAACAACACCCGTGAGCGACAACGTGAATTTGAAACAGCACCTCAACACGCCCAGCGAAGAAGGTCAGACCCTTCGCGGGAGTGTCGAGAAGGCGCTGCACAATTATTTCGCCCACCTTGAGGGCGCTGCCGTCACGGATGTGTACAACCTGGTGCTTTCCGAAGTCGAGGCACCGCTGCTCGAAAGCGTGATGAACTACGTCAAGGGCAACCAGACCAAGGCCAGTGAGCTGCTGGGCCTGAACCGCGGCACCCTGCGCAAGAAACTCAAGCAGTACGATCTGCTGTAAGCATTCAATCAAACCAGAAAGGCGCCCGCATAAAAAACGGTCGCCTTTTTTGCTGACTTCCCTTGCTTTTGATGGAAATTGAAATGACCGACCAGACCACCCGCCTGCCGATCCGCCGCGCCTTGATCAGCGTTTCCGACAAGACCGGGATCCTCGAATTCGCCCGCGAGCTGCAACAGCTGGGCGTCGAGATTCTCTCCACCGGCGGGACCTTCAAGCTGCTGCAGGACAACGGCGTTGCCGCAGTGGAAGTCGCGGACTACACCGGTTTTGCGGAAATGATGGACGGTCGGGTCAAGACCCTGCACCCGAAAATCCACGGTGGGATCCTGGGCCGTCGCGGCATCGACGACGCCATCATGAACGAACACGGCATCAAGCCGATCGACCTGGTGGCGGTCAACCTCTACCCGTTCGAAGCCACCATCAACAAGCCAGGTTGCGACCTGCCGACCGCCATCGAGAACATCGACATCGGCGGCCCGACCATGGTCCGCTCGGCGGCCAAGAACCATAAAGACGTGGCCATCGTGGTCAACGCCAGCGACTACGCCAGCGTGCTGGAAAACCTCAAGGCCGGCGGCCTGACCTACGCCCAGCGTTTCGACCTGATGCTCAAGGCTTTCGAACACACCGCCGCCTACGACGGAATGATCGCCAACTACATGGGCACTGTGAACCAGGCTGCTGAAACCCTGTCGACCGAAGGCCGCAGCGAGTTCCCGCGCACCTTCAACACCCAGTTCGTCAAGGCCCAGGAAATGCGCTACGGCGAGAACCCGCACCAGAGCGCAGCGTTCTACGTGGAAGCCAAGCCTGCCGAAGTCGGCATCGCCACCGCCACCCAACTGCAAGGCAAGGAACTGTCGTTCAACAATGTGGCCGACACCGACGCCGCGCTGGAATGCGTCAAGAGCTTCGTCAAGCCCGCCTGCGTGATCGTCAAGCACGCCAACCCGTGCGGCGTGGCCGTGAGCCCGGACGCCGAGGGCGGCATCCGCCAGGCCTACGAACTGGCCTACGCAACCGACACCGAGTCGGCCTTCGGCGGCATCATCGCCTTCAACCGTGAGCTGGACGCCGAGACCGCCAAGGCCATCGTCGAGCGCCAGTTCGTCGAAGTGATCATCGCCCCTTCGGTCAGTGAAGAAGCCCGCGCCATCGTGGCTGCCAAGGCCAACGTGCGCCTGCTGGCCTGCGGCCAATGGTCGGCCGATCGTGCGCCGGCCTGGGATTACAAGCGCGTCAACGGCGGCCTGCTGGTCCAGAGCCGTGACATCGGCATGATCGGCAGCGAAGACCTCAAGGTCGTGACCCAGCGTGCCCCGAGCGAGCAGGAAATCAACGACCTGATCTTCGCCTGGAAAGTCGCCAAGTACGTCAAGTCCAACGCCATCGTCTACGCCAAGAACCGCCAGACCATCGGTGTCGGCGCCGGCCAGATGAGCCGCGTGAACTCGGCCCGCATCGCCGCCATCAAGGCTGAACACGCCGGCTTGCAGGTACAGGGCGCGGTCATGGCCTCCGATGCGTTCTTCCCGTTCCGCGACGGCATCGACAACGCGGCCAAGGTCGGCATCACCGCCGTGATCCAGCCGGGTGGTTCGATGCGTGACAGCGAAGTGATCGCCGCTGCCGATGAAGCCGGCATCGCCATGGTCTTCACTGGCATGCGCCACTTCCGTCACTAATATCGCTCAATGTGGAAGCTGGGTTTGTGTGGGAGCAAGGCTCTGTGGGAGCAAGGCTTGCCCGCGATGCAGGCAACTCGGTCCATCAGGCAAACCGAGGTGATGCTATCGCGGGCAAGCCTTGCTCCCACACAAGCCCAGCTCCCACACAAGCTCACTCCCACAGAAAGCATCTGTGCGATGCTCAACAGAATCAGCGTCATCCGAGGTTTTTGAAATGAATGTTTTGATCATTGGCAGCGGTGGCCGCGAACACGCCCTGGCCTGGAAAGTGGCCCAGGATCCCCGTGTGCAGAAGGTTTTCGTGGCACCGGGCAATGCCGGCACCGCCATCGAAGCCAAGTGCGAAAACGTCGCCATCGACGTGCTGGCCCTGGAACAACTGGCCGACTTCGCCGAGAAGAACGTCTCGCTGACCATCGTCGGCCCGGAAGTACCGCTGGTCGCCGGCGTGGTCGACCTGTTCCGCTCCCGTGGCCTGGACTGCTTTGGCCCGACCGCCGGTGCCGCACAGCTGGAAGGCTCGAAAGCGTTCACCAAGGACTTCCTGGCGCGTCACAAGATCCCGACCGCCGACTACCAGAACTTCACCGAAATCGAGCCGGCCCTGGCGTACCTGCGCGAGAAAGGCGCACCGATCGTGATCAAGGCCGACGGCCTGGCCGCCGGTAAAGGCGTGATCGTTGCCATGACCCTGGCCGAGGCCGAAGACGCCGTGCGCGACATGCTCGCCGGCAATGCCTTCGGTGACGCCGGTTCCCGCGTGGTGATCGAAGAGTTCCTCGACGGCGAGGAAGCCAGCTTTATCGTCATGGTCGATGGCAAGAACGTCCTGCCGATGGCCACCAGCCAGGACCACAAGCGTGTCGGCGATGGCGACAGCGGGCCGAACACCGGCGGCATGGGCGCCTACTCCCCAGCCCCGGTGGTGACCGCCCAGGTGCACCAGCGCGTCATGGACCAGGTGATCTGGCCGACCGTGCGCGGCATGGCCGCGGAAGGCAACGTCTACACCGGTTTCCTCTACGCAGGCCTGATGATCGACAAGGCTGGTAACCCAAAAGTCATCGAATTCAACTGCCGTTTCGGCGATCCTGAGACCCAGCCGGTGATGCTGCGCCTGCAATCGAGCCTGGTCCTGCTGGTCGAGGCCGCGCTGGCCCAGGCCCTGGACAAGGTCGAAGCCCAATGGGATCCGCGCCCAAGCGTCGGTGTCGTATTGGCGGCCGGCGGTTACCCGGGCGACTACGCCAAAGGTAGCGCAATCCAGGGCCTGGACGCCGCGGCCCGGCTGGAAGGCAAAGTCTTCCATGCAGGCACCGCGTTGAAGGATGGGCAAGTGGTCACCGCCGGCGGTCGTGTGCTTTGCGCCACCGCCATGGGCGCCAGTGTCGACGAAGCTCAGCAGCAAGCCTACAAGCTTGCCGCCGAGATCGACTGGGAAGGTTGTTTCTACCGCAAGGACATTGGCTACCGTGCCATTGCCCGTGAGCGTGGCGAAAATCTGGAATAACCCAGCCATTCAGCCAGGCAAGGGTCTGCGGCCCTTGCCTGACTGTTCCGGCGCCGCGCATAGTTATAATCTGGCATCAACCTACGAAGGGATTTCGCCGTGCGCTGGCTCAGGATTGCCATAGGCTTTACCGTCACCCTGCTGACGCTGCTCTGCATGCTCCCGGCCCAGGCCGCGCCAGGCAGTGGTTGGGCGGTATTGCTCGACGAACAGGGCGACCTGACGCTGAGTGATATCCGCTCTGCCCGCTACACCAATCAATTCAGCCCCATCGACCTGGACCGCCTCAAGGCCGCCGAGCCCGGCGGTGCATTGTGGCTGCGTTTTCGCCTGGCCCCGGACAGGCACGAACAAATCCTGCGCATCTTCGCCCCCGACCTGTCACGCCTGAACCTCTATGTGCTGGACGGCGATACCCTGGTCGAGCAACAAGTCAGCGGCAATGCCACGCCGCATACCGAACCGGCAGTGCCCAGCAGCGACTTCATGTTGCCGCTGCCGCGCAGCGATAAATCGCTGGACGTCTACCTTCGACTGGCCTCGCGCCACGAACTGCGCCCCTACGTCACCCTGCAATCGGCCGTCGCAGCGGCAGCCGATCAGAACCAGACGCTGGTCTACGGGCTGCTGTTCGGCTGCATCGCCATGCTGATCCTGCACAACCTCACCCGCTACGCCTATACCCGTTCACGCAGTTGCCTGTGGCTGGCCGCCTGTGAAGGGCTGTTGATGCTCAGCCTGGCGCTGTTGCTGAACCTGGCTGGGCCCTGGCTGCCCGACTGGCCGTCGGTGCAGACGCCCGGGGCCTACCTGGCGCTGCTGCTGACGGCGCCCTGCGGCCTGATGTTCGCCTACCGCTTCTTCGCGCCCCTGGGGCCGCACCCGTTGAACCGACTGCTGCTGGGGGACATTGTGTTCGTCATGCTGTGCAGCCTGCTGCTGTTGTTCGTCAACACGCTGCCACTCAATATCATGACCTACGCCCTGGTGGCCCTGGCCGGCCTGAGCATGCTGTTCGTCAGCGCCTGGCACTGGCAAAAGGGCTACCGCCCGGCCCGGCTGTTCGTCGCGGCCATGGTGGTCTTCAACCTGGGCACGCTGATCATTCTTCCGGCACTGCAAGGGCTCACGGAAGTCCCGCCCCAGGGCTTGATCATTACCTTGCTGATCTTCATCTGTATCAGTGGCCTGTTGATGAGTGTCGCCCTGGGCGAGCGCCAGCGCTCGATCAACGAAAGCCGGTTCAGCATCAGCCGCGACCTGGCGGCGAGTAATGCCGAGATCAATGCCAAGGCCGAGTTCCTGGCCAAGATCAGCCACGAGATCCGCACCCCGATGAACGGCGTGCTGGGCATGACCGAGCTGCTGCTGGGCACGCCGTTGTCGGTCAAGCAGCGCGACTACGTGCAGACGATCCACAGCGCCGGCAATGAACTGCTGACCCTGATCAACGAGATCCTCGACATTTCCCGGCTCGAATCCGGGCAGATCGAACTGGACGACGTGCAGTTCGACCTCAATGCCCTGATCGAGGATTGCCTGAGCATCTTCCGCGCCAAGGCCGAACAGCAGAATGTCGAGCTGATCAGTTTCATCCAGCCCCAGGTGCCGCGGGTGATCAGCGGTGACCCGACGCGGCTGCGCCAGGCACTGATGAGCCTGCTGGAAAACGCCCTGAAGAAGACCGACGAGGGCGAAGTGCTGATCGTCGTGGCCCTCGACGAGCGCAGCCATCAGCCACGCCTGCGCATCGCCGTGCAGGACAGCGGGACGCCGATGGACGCCGAAGAGCGGGACACGCTGATGCACGCCGAGCTGCACAGCAAGAATTTCCTCTCGGCCACGCGCCTGGGGGGCAACCTGGGGCTGGTCATCGCTCGTCAGTTGATCATCTTGATGCACGGGGAATTCGGTATCAAAAGCGGCAACAACCAGGGCAGTACCTTGTGGCTGACCTTGCCGCTGGACCCAGATCGCCTCGAACACCCGACGTCCGACCTCGATGGCCCGCTGCAAGGGGCACGGGTGCTGATCGTCGATGACAACGACACCTGCCGCAAAGTGCTGGTGCAACAGTGCAGTGCCTGGGGCCTGAACGTCAGTGCGGTGCCCTCGGGCAAGGAAGCCCTGGCGCTGCTGCGGACCAAGGCGCATCTGCGGGATTATTTCGACGTGGTGTTGCTGGACCAGAACATGCCCGGCATGACCGGCATGCAACTGGCGGCCAAGATCAAGGAAGACCCGAGCCTGAACCACGACATCCTGTTGATCATGCTCACCGGCATCAGCAACGCGCCGAGCAAGATCGTGGCGCGCAACAGCGGGGTCAAGCGCATCCTCGCCAAACCGGTGGCCGGCTATACCCTCAAGACCACCCTGGCGGACGAGCTGAACCAGCGTAACCGGGGCCAGGCGGCAAACGTGCAGGTAAACGCCGGCCCGCCCATCGCGGTGAAGGTGCCGAGCGATTTCCGCATCCTGGTGGCCGAGGACAACAGCATTTCCACCAAGGTCATCCGCGGCATGCTCGGCAAGCTCAACCTGCAACCCGACACCGCCAGCAACGGCGAGGAAGCCCTCAAGGCCATGAAGGAGCAGCGCTACGATCTGGTCTTGATGGACTGCGAAATGCCGATCCTCGACGGGTTTTCCGCCACCCAGCAGCTGCGAGCCTGGGAAATGGGTAACCAGCGCACCCGCACCCCCGTGGTGGCGCTCACCGCGCACATCCTGGCCGAGCATAAGGAGCGCGCCCGTCAGGCCGGGATGGACGGGCACATGGCCAAGCCGGTGGAGCTGTCGCAACTGCGCGAGCTGATCGAACACTGGGTGGCCCAGCGCGATCAGCAGAACAAGACCGCGGCGCATTCGTCCTAGCGACGTGCGCTGACGTCCGAAGCCTGTTCAACATTTCAACGCATGAATATTGCGGGTGGTTTCGGCAATAACCGCAGCCAGGACTTTTTCCCGGTATGTTGCGTAATGCAGCGTGTTGAACGTCACGACCGCCATTTCTTCAAGGCTGGTCTGCACAACCTGTTCGATCGGCCAAAAGAGAAAGGTCGAGACGGTTTTACGAAGGCTGAATTGCTTGTGGTAAAGAGCGACTTCTATTCGCCCAGGCGATTTCGGCAGGCAGGGAGTTATCTGGAAGAACGCCGAGTCATGCTGCAGGCTTGCCCGCTCGAATACCTCAAGGGCTTTTGGATTTCGCTCCAGGGCGCCAATCGACTCAGTCGCCGGCCGCGCAAAGCGTTCATCGAAGGCCTGGGATAGTTGCCGGGAAATACTCTCGGCCATTGACCCCTCGCCCGCCTGCCCAGGCCTGAGAGAACGCGCCGAATCCCATCCCAGGTACCTGAGCGTGTTCCTGTAGTAGCTGAACCAGCTGCCCACCAAACCGTCCTGATAAGCCAACCTCGTTGCCATCTGCGCGTACAGGTTACTCAGGCAGATGTCTTCGCGATCCTGAGGGGACAGCCGCTGGTCGAACGACAAAAGGCTTGAACCCACGACGGCAGCCGTCGTGGCATCGCGGCTGTGAAACAAGCGCTCGCCAGCCTGCAGGCGCTCAATATTCATAGCGCGCCCTCCCGTTCAACGTTGCCGGAAATATCAAAGACATGCTTCGTCGGCTTATCCCCAAGCTTTTGCACAATCGCACCGCGAAGAGGGTCGTAAAGCTCTTTCGATAAGTTGACCTGGAAGCATCTGGACTGAAGATTACCCACCACATTGGCGACAGACAGGCACTGCCCAAGCGGGTTGGAAATAGCCGATTGCGTGGTCTCATAGCTCAGGGAAACGCTGCTCAGCAAGGGGCCTTGCCCGGCCAGGATCACTTGCAGGCAGACCCTGCCAACGGCCTCTGACGATGGTACGACCTCCTTGCGCTTGCAGGTCTGGTCGCGCAACTGCTCGATGGCCGGCAGGGTATCGGGCAATTGCGCGACACGGTTCAACAGGCGAGTGACTTCATCGGCGACCGTGCGATCAACATACTCTCCCAGTCGATGCCCTAACCAATGTGCCGCAGTGACGTTGGATTGCTCATCGAGTGTGAAGTTGTTCCACGCCACAGCCTTTTGCAACCAGCCGTTCTTCAAGACGTCACGGTACTCGTCATACCATATTTGCGTCTGGGCATAAGCCGGATACTTTTTATTGGCGACCAACTGCGCAAACAATACCGAATCCAATACATCGCTTTTTTCCTGCCCTGTCATATCCCGCGGCAAGACCAAAACAACACCGGCGTTAATAAAAACCGAATAACGATCATTCATTGCAATCACCTCATTCTTTTCAGGGTTGGCGACTACGTTGTAGTCGCCAGGTGGCTATACAAGATCAGAGTTCGTACGCTTCGATTTTTTTCTGTGCGCGATCGCCGAGTTTCTGGATAATAGATTCGCGGGTTTTGTTAATAATGGCCGGCACCATGGTCATATGACTTTCACCGCGATACAGATCGACCGAACTGCTGTCCCAATTAACAAACAGGACTTGAGTCTGGTTCGTGCGCTTGATGAAACGCACGGCCCCCAGCGCCATGATGACTTCACCATGGGGTGTCTCGTGACAGGCGGCGACACCAAACCCTCCCGTGCCAGACTCCTGGATGTTCTGGTCGAACACCCGAAGCGGCCTGTCACGGGTTTGCAAGGCCGCGATGGCATCAGTGGCGACCTTGAGCATCAGCAGTGACGTAGGCCCGGGAACCGCGGCTGCCGTCATCGCCGACCCCAGGATCTTCAGCACCAGTTGATCCATCGTGAAACTTTTGCCCGAGGCGGCAACCGAGTCGTAGTACATCTGCAGGATCGCCCAGCCGCAAGTCTGCATCACCTCCAGGAAAAGTTCATACCACTCCTTGCCTTGGTCATCCCGTGGGAATTGCTTGCTAGCCACCAACGACGCAAACAGATAAGTGTGCTGGATATCCGCCTGGCTTTGTTCGGACATTCCCGAAACAAAGGCCAGGATACCGTCCCCCACCACTGAAGCACGATCCGGTTTTTCCGGATAGCCCGCCATCTCGGCAGAACGGATAACATTAATACGTGGCGAGAATTCAAACTGTTCCGGCGCAATATCATAAGCATTCAAGCGCTCAAGGCGATCAGCCAGGGTTAAAACAGAACCATATTTAGCGTTCATAATACTTCCTTGTTTAATCAAGATCCTCCATGGATCCGAGACACAAACTTACGCAACCGATTTCACAACAACAAGCGCGCAACTGTAACCGTAAATAATCGACCTCAACTACTTACCCTTACATGTAATGAAGTGGCGTCTCCCTGTACTTGCATCTCTCCCTTGCCACGAGCCGACAGACACCCCGACGCCTGATAGACTCCACGTCAAATTCATTCGTCGCGAGCCTCAACCATGCTCCATGTGCTGTTCAGCGTTTACCTGAAGATGCTGGTGCTCTACAGCCCCTTCTTCGTTCTGTCCTGCTTTATCGGCCTGACTCGCGGCTATTCACGCAAGGAACAACGCCGCCTGGCCTGGAAGGTCGCAACGGCGACGCTGGTCTCCAGCGTGTTGCTGTATCTGTTCGGACGGGTGATTTTCAGCGTGTTCGGCATCACCGTGGATGCGTTCCGTATCGGCGCCGGCAGCGTGCTGTTCATTTCGGCCC
This sequence comes from Pseudomonas sp. Soil_N_39, assembly GCF_057655955.1. NCBI lineage: Bacteria > Pseudomonadati > Pseudomonadota > Gammaproteobacteria > Pseudomonadales > Pseudomonadaceae > Pseudomonas > Pseudomonas sp. Soil_N_39. The sequence goes on along the minus strand of NZ_JBDGLI010000022.1, from coordinate 70,551 downwards.
TGGGCATGGCTCAGGGCAAGTCGGCCGTGCAGACCGACAACGTGCAGCAGGACGTGACCATCGTCCCGCTGACCATTCCCTTGACCGTCGGCCCCGGCACTATCGGCGCCCTGCTGGTGATGGGCGTGAGCCAGCCGCACTGGGACGACAAACTCATGGCCATCATCAGCATCGCCCTGGCGAGCTTCACCGTCGGCGTCGTGCTTTACCTGTCCAGCCGCATCGAACGGATCCTCGGCGACCAGGGCCTGCAGATCGTCAGCCGCCTGATGGGGCTGTTTGTCTGCGCCCTGGCGGCGCAGATCATTTTTACCGGGGTGAAGGGCTACCTGGTGCCGTAAAAGGGAGGCGGCTTATTCTGCAAGCGACGCTGGTGCCAGCAGCTCTTTCAGGGTTGCACTGCCAGTCGCACCCAGACCCTTTAACCGCGCCACGAACGTCGATACCGGGCGCGATTGCGCAGCGTTGAAGCCCAGGCCTATTTCACCGCGCAAGACCGGATCGACGGAACACACATCACGCAGGATCAAGCAGCGTTCACTGTCCGGATCGACAATGACCAGGTGCGCCTGGACGATCTCGAACAGGAGTTTTCCAGGCTCATCGAATGCCCAGATCAACGTGCTCGCCGTGGCGGGTGTTTCACCCAAGGCAGGACGACAGTCGACAATGACCGACTCCAGCTTCAGCCACACCGCCTTCGTCAAATGGCAGGTCTCCACGCCCTGGCCCATGCGCAGGATCAACCGGTTGACCTCATCGGGAATCAGCGGCAAGAGATCGCGGCCGATCTTCTCCCCCTCGACCACCAGCACCTGAGCGTTGCGCTGGACGTAATCGAACGGCCCGATGCTGCGCTTGTCCGGATAGATCAGCACCCGCCCAGCCTGGTGCTCGTGCAGCAGCACGTTCACCTGGGCTTGAGTGCCTAGCAAGGTAAAGTCCTCGGGCAAGTTCTTGCCGGTGACCCGCAGCAGCCGGGCACTTTGCACGTCGTACCATTGCAGGCTTCCGGGCTCGGACTCCACCGAGACGAACTCGGTATGTTGCGCCGCGTCCAGCAATCGCTGGAGGGCTTCGACCAAGTGATCCCCTTGGGCGCTCACCCAGGCGTGGTTGACCCCGGTGATGGTCGCCGTTTCCTGATGACGCAGCGCCAGCGACACACCGTCCACGCTGATGCCACGCAATCCAGTGCCTTCGGGGGTGACATCGGCGAACCGCCAGCCCGTCCACTCGCGCTGATAAGCTGGCAGGCTGGCGCCCGGCAACAGTTGCGAGCCGGCGCCGAATACCTGATCGAGTTGCTGCGGATCGAAGAATGCCTGGCTCACGACTTCACCGCTCGACCGATCGAACAGCCAGACCGACTGATTGTCCGGCGTCACGCCGAGCAAGCGCACTTCCTTGTCGAACCCCGGATCGCACAACAACAATCGGTGCTTCACGTACCAGGCACAGAGGTTGCCGTCACCGGCGGCATTGCGCAGGCCGGCAATGGCGAAATCCTTGTCCGGGTAACCCTTGGCCAGCGGCTCCAGCGCCTGCCACCATCGGGCACGGCCCTTGAGCCAGTGCTCACTCACGCCGGCAAACTGCAACGTCCCTTGCGCCGCCAGGTTGAAAAACAGCCCGTTTTCATCGAGCGTCACGTAGCCCCCTTCGACAGCCAGGATCTGCTTGAGTCCGTCGGGCTGCACCCAGCGATGCGTCCATTGCGCCTTGCCGTCCTTCACGCTGCGTTGCAGCCGGCAGAGCGTTTGGTTGGGGGTGACGCGCTGGTAGACGAAGAACACATCGCTGTCATCGGCCATCGGCAAGAGCATCAGGCCGTCCAGGTGCTTGATCGAATCGTCCCAGCCACGGGCATGATGCTTGGCCGGTTGTGCAAGGATCAGCTGACGATCACGACGGCGGACCCACGCCATGTCTCGGACATCGGGCGCAATCGCCCAGCAGATCGAAACATACGGCGCCGGCTGCCAATCGACGGTGGTGAGCCCATTGTCCGAAGGACCGGAGGGCAGTCGCAAAAAGTTGCCGAGCACGGACGACCACTCAGCCAGGGTATCGTTGGCCAACAGCAGCGCTTGCAACTGCGGCGCCGTATCGTAGGTGACGGAACTCAACCACAATTGCCCGTCATGAATCAGGTAGCGGTATTGCCGGACGGTTTTATTCTCGACGAGGTATTCCTGCACCACATGAATCACGCCCTGGGCGTCCGCCTCGACGCTGCGAATGGTGCTTTGGCCATCCTGGATGAGTAACAGGTAACGGCGCTTGAGCAGGCCCGTGGCGCAGTCCGTTTGCCAGATCTGCAATTGCTCCGGGTCGTGGAAATACGCAGAGCCCTCCAGGACCACCGACAGCTGCGGTTCGCCGAGCACTTCCAAGTCGTCGCGAATGTAGAGGAAGCGGTCTTCGTGGGCGTCATACCAGGCCGTGGTGTAGCGCGGTAGCCGGGCATCCTCGAACGGGATCTGGAAACGCTGGACCGGCGTATACGGCAGCGCCAATCGATGCTCCCGCGCCAGCTCCTTGTAGCGGTCAAGCAGCGCCTGCTCGTCGAGCCCCGCGGGCGCCGTCTGCTCGACCAGGTCCAGTTGCTGTTTGCCTTGGGTGACGCTGAACAACTGCTCGGCCGTGCGGATCAGCACTTCCTGGCGGCCGACACGGGTGACATGGACGCTGCCGATGTACAGCTCGCCGGAAGGCTCAACCCGGATATCACGCTCCTTGGCCCAGGTTGCCTGCAACACCCAGCGGCAATACGTCTGGTTCGGAGCGACAAGCCGTATGTCGGCCCCGGGATTGAGCATCACGGTACAGCGCCCGCCCGCGCCCCTGAGCCAATAGAACACCTTTCCTTGCCAGGCATCCGGCAGGACGGGAACCACCAGTGTGCGCTCCAGCGCATCCAGGTTCACCTTGATGACCGTATCGCCATACACCGGGCTCAGGCGATTGAGGATGTAGTCGGAAGGAAACGAATAGAACGAGAACAGAAACAACCAGGTGCCGTCCGCTTGCTTTTTCTCCAGCCGCCGGGCCGTGTCGAAACCGCGATCATGGCGCCAGCGGGCGAAGGGCAGCGCCTTGTATTCATAGCCGTACGTGGTTTGTGGCGTGCAGGGCAGCACGATGGGTTGGCCAGCGGGCGGCGCGAACCCGACCTGCCCGGGCAACCCTAGCTCCCGGCGAATATCGATGGTCCGCTCGTCATCAGGATCGAAGCTCGGCACACCGAAATGATCGCGCAGCGGGTACAGCTTCGGGCTGTCGAGCAGCAGCGTCCCCTCGTTCAGGTCGATGCTTTTGACCAGCAGTGACGGCCGTGCCACCCATGCGGCCAGCGAGTGATCGTAGTGGTAGCCGTCACCACGGTAGGCCTGCTCCAGGTCGGAGAAAAACTGGCCGACTTGCCGTGCCTCGCGGGCGATGGTGGCAAACCCCTGGGCCAGGGCTGCGACCCCGACGGCCAATCCACCGAGCATCACCCCCACGCCGCCGAGCACCGCCGCCGCGGTCGATGCCCCGGCCAACCCCGCCCCGACGCCGCCCGCCGTCAAGGCCAGGCTGGCAGAGTCGAAGGTCAGTTGGGTGCCGAACTGCGCGGTCTCGATGCCGGTTTGCGCAGTCTTCAGTTGATAGATATCGAAGCCGACATTGGCCAGCCCCAACACCGCGCCGGCGCCCTCGTTGGCCGCATGTCCCAGGGCCTGGCCGACAATCGGCGCGCACGTGCGGGCGATCAGCCGTTCTTCCGTCAGCGCGGTGCGGGCCAACTGCACCAGGCCCGCCACGTCCACGACATTGCCGTGCACCAACTGCGCATAGTTGACGTACGCGTGCAGGCGCACCGCGGTGGTCAGCGTTCGGTCATCCCCTTCCCGGCCGCGCAAGACATTCATCAAGGCCTGGATGGTGAAACCGGCATTGAGGGTATGAACACTGCTGGCCTCGGTCGGGTCCAGGACACCAGCCGTTTCCACGGGTTTGCGCGCCAGGGTCGAAAACTGTTCCGACAGCCAGTTCTTGATCCGCAACAGGCGCTGATCGTCGCTGAGCACCTGAACCGGCTGTTGCGGTTGCGCGGGATCGATCAGGCTCACCCGGTATTTGCCTTCGGGGGTGATTTCCAGCGTGTCGAACAAGGGCACCAGCGACGTCGCCGAGTCATGCAAATCCTGCAAAGCGACCGTTGCCTGGGCGATCTGCTGGCCCCACCAGTGGCTATCCAGCTCGAGCAAACTGCTGCCCAGGTGTGAGTTGTCCACCAGGGATCTACCGTGGGCACTGTTCAGCCGCTGGCGAATCGCGAGCGCCGGTTTTCCGGGCAACGGGTCGGGCTTGAGCAGGTGCTCCACGGTGAACCCGTCAGCCAGTTCCAAGCCGGCGATCTTTTGGCTGTGCAGATCAATCAGATCGAATTCCGGTCGAGCGTCAGGGCCATAGGCGGCGTAGTAGCGAGCCATGCCCTCGGTCCGGAAAAACGTCTCCAGCGCCCGTTGCAGGCCATCCGCATGGTCGAACTTGCACAGGCCGAAGTTGGGGTCGAAAAAATGATAGGCGACACGTTCTCCGCTGACGGTCTTGGCCACCAGCATCGAATGGTTGTCCGAGTTGAGCATCAGCGTACGAGGGCCAGTGTGTATCTCGAGCGTGGCCCTGACCTGATCCAGGCTCGCCTGCCCCAGACGCGTTCCGACATCCGTCATCGGTACGTCCCGCAGCGCTTCCAGGGTTTGCAGGAAGGCTTGGGAATCGGCTTGCCCGGGGTCGAGCACCGCGAGGAAGAAACGCTCGCGCAAGTGCCCGGAGGACGCATCGCCCTGGGCAAGCGCTGCGCTCATCACCAACGCCAACGGATAGCAGCGCCCGCCAATAGCCTCGCCATCACCGTTGAGCAGCAAATCCTGGGGGACCATTTGCACACCGGCATGACCGAATCCGTCCAACACTTGCGCGGAGCGTTCGACGACCTGGAGACGGTGCTCCAGGGTCGCCACTTTCTGGATCCGCGCGACATGACGGCCCCACTGAAGCAGCGTCCGCGCCTGTTTCAAGGCGGTTTTCTTCAGCTCCAACGCGCTGTCGGGCGGCAGCGGCGTATCCGCCGGATCACTCACCAGGCCGCTCATGAACCCTGCCGCCTTGCGCTTGAACAATTGCCGCTCGATGACCGCGTAACGGCCGGACACACCCTGTTCGGCAACGCTGTTGGCCAGGTTATCCAGCTCACTGGTGGAGGCATTGAAGCGCGGGTTATCCAAGGTGTCCAAACCGAGCAACACGCCCAGTGACAACCTTTGCACAGGGCTGACCTCAATGACGCGCCGGGTACCGCTGGCGATCTCGTTCAGCACGTCGTCGATCCCCAGGCTTTGCATCTTGGCATCGCTCAGGAACACCGGCACCAGCGTATCGGGCGCCTGGCGCCGGATACGCTGGCGATCATCGAAACTCAGCGGCAACGGCTTGTCGAAACGGATTTCACCGTCATGGCCCTGGCTCATCGCCTCGAGGAACGGCTCACCGAGCCCCTCGACCAATCGTTCCAGCACATCGGTCAGCAACACCGCCCGCCCCTCGATCAGCGGCCAGCCCTGTTGGAACTCCACGGTCGAATGCTTGAGCAACTGCGTGATGTCGCCGCTGTAGCGCGTGCGGTACTGACCTTCACGCCAGCGTGCCTGCTCATTGGCGACCCATTTTTCGGGTTGGTTGCCATTTTCTTTCCAGGAGTGGTCCTGCTCTTCTTCGGTGGCGCTGTTCACCGTCAGGTGGGGGGCGATGCCCGCCTCCTCGCGCAAGGTCTTGGCAACTGCCGTGCTCAAGTGCGCGTTCGCGTAGTCGGCCATGCCGTCGCGCATGGCACCGGGGCCCGTCAGATGGACAGTGCCTTCGCTCTCAAAGCGAATGCCGTCGCCGAAATGGGTGGCCACGGCCGATATTCGCGCGATAGCCCTGAGCACTTCACCCATCGGCAGGCGGCTCAGCGGTCCATCGGTTTGTTCGAAGATTTCTTCCACCAGCCCCAACATGCCAGCAACGTCGCTCAGGGCAACATCGCGCTGGGCGGCCAGTTGGACCGACGCTTCAATCAGCGCGTAGTTGGAGCGCATACGATCAATCACGCTTTTAAGAATCCCGGCGCCCGGATGGGCCATCAGAAAGGCATTGGATAACGACAGCTCCATGCTCAAGGCCCGTAGCGCGAAAGGCCGGGCCAGCCGCTCCGCCGGCAGCTCGAAGACCTCGCTCAAGCTTGGCCGGCTTCGCGCGAACGCTTCCAGTGCCGGAAGGTGCTCGGCAGGTATATGCACACGATAACGGGAGGAGGCCTGGCGACCCGGCATCCATTCGGGGTTCTCGTTCAGCAGCAATTGCAGAGTGCCCAGACGGGCATCGTAGTCAAAACCGCTGATGTCGACGCCGCCCAGGGTCGCCGATAACGGCGGAAGGTGGTCGATATCGGTATAACTGCCACCTTCGGCGTACAGGACTTCCGCGCGCACCACATCCGATGCCGCCGCCATATTGCCGAGCAAGCGCATCTCCCGGTCATAGACCTCCTGCAACTGCAGCGAAACCGCACCAGCGGCAAGATCACGCAACGTGAAGCCGTCCATGTCCAGGACAGTGCGCCGATTGCGTTCCAACTGTTGGCGCAGCACTTGCGCATCCTGACCGTAGGCGCGGGTCAATAAATCGATCCGGGCCTCATCGGCGGATCCGCCATTCGCCACCGCGGCATTGATATGGGCCTGCATCTGTTGTTTCAGAACAAGGGCATGTTCGTTGTACAGGGCACCCAACTCGACTTCGGTAATACGCTCATCCGGGTCTTGTAAAAAAACATTGGCCTTGGCGGCCTCGACAATAAGCTTATTGGTTTGCCAAGCCAGTAATGCATCGCTGTCATACCAGAGATTGAGGGTATAACCTTGTCGGGCCAACACCTCTCGCCATACAGTGAGGTAATCGCGCTGAATATCGCCAAGGCCACCGCCGAGCCAGACGAAGTGAAACGTCTTAGGTACTTGCGTGGGCAACTTTTTCATCTGCTCGGTACTGAACTGAAGGCGCGCTTCATGCTGTTCGACTCTGTCGTATATCTGCGGCAGGTCAATCCCGGCACCGGCAGGACTGGAGATATGCGTATCCTGGCTGCGCTTGACCCTGCGCTTGCCCACCAGCTTGGCGAGCGTCTGCTTCAAGAGCCCTAATGGCTCGAGCAGCCTGTGGGAATCCGGCATGCCGATACAGGCAAAATAATAACGGATGACCGTGTCGTAGTGCTCAGTGTTCTTGTAAGGCAACAGTGCCCGGTCGAGGTCGGCCAGTTTGAAAAGGCTGATGAAACCGACCGAGCTGTCGCCGGTCTTGATGTTCGCTTCCTGCATAAAAAGATACTCCCTGGCCTGTTCCGCCACATAAAGAACAGGCACATAAAAACGCCGCCACCAGAAGGTGTTCTGGCGAGCTGTTATTCAACTAATATTTTGCAACTTGGCGATCTATGAACTTTTCGCCAAACACTGACAAGCGCACACCGACAACTTATCAGGCATGCAAACTAACGTTTAAAACCCAGCAACTCAAACAGGAAGGCTTTCAATGCATTTCAAAGGAGAAATAAGACTACAACTTGCTATTTTATTTATACGGACGACAACTAAAGTGAAAAAATCGAGAGCGCAATTCTGAAGCCCATATTCATCCTGTGGCGAGGGAGCAAGCTCCCTCGCCACGCTAACTTCCCCAGCACAGAACAGGGTCGCGGTTCAGGCAGGTTTGGCCCCATACCAACGAGGCGTGTACACCCAGCTCCCACCGGATGCGCGCGGGAACATGCAGGTGGTGGAAGAACCGATCAGCACCATGGTGCGCATGTCGACCTGCTCCGGGGTCAGTTGCCCCAACGTAGTGACACGCAAGGTCTGGCCCGGGCGGCCGATATCACGCCCCAACACCACCGGCGTCTCCGGCGCTCGGTGCCGGGCGACGATCTCCAGCGCACGTCCCAATTGCCACGGTCGCGCACGGGAAATCGGATTGTAGAAGGCCAATGCCAGGTCGGCTTGGGCAGCCAGGTCCAGGCGTTTTTCGATGATCGACCAGGGCTTGAGATTGTCCGACAGCGACATCACGCAGAAGTCATGCCCCAACGGCGCACCAGCCTGGGCAGCGGTGGCAAGGGAGGCGGACACGCCGGGCAGGATCTCCAGGTCAACCTGATGCCAGGCTGGGTCGCTGGAGTCGTGCAGCGCTTCGAGCACCGCCGCCGCCATGGCGAAGACACCCGGGTCGCCGGATGACACCACGATCACCGAACGGCCTTGGGCAGCCAGTTCAAAGGCGTGGCGAGCGCGCTGCATTTCTTCGCGGTTGTCGGTGCAGTGCAGCACTTGATCGTCGCGAAACGGACCGGCCATGCGCACATAGGTTTCGTACCCGAGCACATCGGTGGCTCGCGCCAGTTCGGCTTTCACCGCCGGGACCATCAACTCGGCCGCGCCCGGTCCCAGGCCGATCACCGCCAGGCGTCCACGCGGACGACCGATCCGGGCCACCTCCAAGGGCTGCGCGGCGACGGCGATGGCCAGGTTGTCCGTCGTCGAAAGGAGGGTCGCCGCCGGCACCGAATCGCGGGCCAAGGTGGCGGCATCGCCGGTCGCCGCCACAAAGCGCAGCGCCACCCCGAACTCCAACGCGGCTTCACGCAAGGCCGTGCTGGCCATCAGCGTCTCCGCCGCCACCAGGCACGCCAGGCTCTGAGCCGCCACTTTCGCTTGCTGCAAAGTGGCACGAACGGTGCTCGGCAAATCAGCCACCTCGGCGCTCACCACCACCGCGACACTGCGCGGATAAATCAGCAGCTCATGGGCACTCGCCTCACGTTCGGCATGGCCAACGTGGATCGTGCGTCGGGCTTGCGGATCTTGCGGCAACTGCGCCTGATCCAGCCACGGTGCTGCGCCTTCGATGCGCACCGATTCACCGGCCAACAGGTCGGAGACGAAGCGCTTGCCTTGCTCCAGGTCGCCAAGGCTGTAGCCGCTAGGCGGGTTGAGCAGGCAGGTGCCAAAACGCAATTCGCCGCTGGTGGTGATCGCCGGCGCGACATGCAGCGTGGCCGCGATGTCCCGGGCCATACCATTCACCCCGCCCAGGCCGCCCAACAGCGGCACCACGGCGCTGCCGTCCTCGGCCACTGCCAGCACCGGCGGCTCGGCGCCTTTTTCCAGCAACAGCGGCGCCAGGGTACGGATGACAATACCCGCCGCGCACAGGGCGATGATCGGGGTGTCCTGTTGATAAAGTTCGCGCAATGTCGCGCCGAACTCAAGGTATTGCCGATCCCCCTCGACCCGCCCGGCCAGGCCGTGGATCAGGGCTTCGGGATAGCGCTGCTGGATCCGTCGCGCCGTTGCCAGGCTGCCGGGGCCGAGGATGACGATGGCCGGCGTCTTGGCGGCCATCAACCCTGCCACCGTTCGCCCGGCACGATGATCAGCGAGAAGTACGGCGACGACATCGGCTCGACTTCATCCAACGGCACGATTTTCTGGTTGGCCATGGTCGCTCGCTCGACGTACAGCGCCCGCCCATCCATGCCCAGTTCCTGAAGCACTTGGCGAACCTTGGGAAAATTGCGTCCCAGCTTCATGATCACCGCCGCATCGGCGTCGGCCAGGCGCCGCTTGAGATCGTCGTGGGGCAAGACGCCGGAGAGCACCGACAGGCTCTGGTTGCGATAGACCAGCGGTGCACCGAGCACCGAAGCGCCGCCCAGCATCGAGCACACGCCGGGAATGACTTGGGCCTCATAGCGCTCGGCCAGGCGATCGTGCAGGTACATGTAGGAGCCGTAGAAGAACGGGTCGCCCTCGCAGATCACCGCCACGTCGCGACCGGCATCCAGGTGCACGGCCAACTGTTCGGCGGCGGTGTCGTAGAAATCGGCGATCACCTGCTCGTAGGACAGCGGCGCAGGCAGCGCTTCGGTGGTGACCGGGTAGACCAGTGGCAGCAACGTCTGCGCGTCCTGCAAATGGGCCTCGATGATGCCGAAGGCGTTGCCCTTCTTGCCCTTGGCGACGAAGTACGCCACCACGGGCGATTCGCGCAGCAGGCGCAGAGCCTTGACCGTAATCAGTTCCGGGTCACCGGGGCCCACGCCGAGGCCGATCAGACGTCCAGGCTGCTGCATCATTCAATCTCCGTGGCGAGGGCGTTGACGGCGGCGGCGGCCATGGCGCTGCCGCCCAGGCGGCCTTGCATGATCACGAATGGCACGCCACGGCTGTTGGCCGCCAGCATCGCCTTGGACTCGGCGGCGCCGACGAAGCCCACCGGGAAACCGAGGATCAATGCCGGTTTCGGCGCGCCGGCATCGAGCATTTCCAACAGGTAGAACAGCGCGGTCGGTGCGTTGCCGATGACCACGACGCTGCCCTCAAGGTGTGGGCGCCACAACTCCAGCGCAGCGGCCGAACGGGTGTTGCCCAGTTCAAGGGCCAATGCCGGCACGCTTTCGTCGCGCAAGGTGCAGATCACCGGATTGTTAGCCGGCAGGCGAGCGCGGGTCACGCCCTCGGAAACCATCCGCGCATCGCACAGGATCGGCGCGCCGGCAGCCAGCGCCTGGCGCCCAGCCGTGCCCGCGCCCTCGGAAAACTGCAAGCCATCGATGGCCTCGACCATGCCGCAGGCGTGGATCACCCGCACCGCGAGTTTCTCCAAGTCGGCCGGAATGCGCGCCAGGTTGGCTTCGGCGCGGATGATCGCGAAGGAGTTGCGATAGATCTCCTGACCGTCGCGGATGTAATCAAGCATCAAGGGGGCTCCGGGGGCGAGCGTCGAGCCAGTGGCCGAGCGCTTCAATAGTCAGATTGTGTGCCTGCAACGCGCCGAAACCCGGCAGCGTGGCATCGCGAAAATACAGGTTGTAACGACCGGGGGCGACCGCCAGCAAGGTGGCAGGCGCGACATGGGCCGCCGCGCAGGAACGCGGGCAGCCCGACAGATGAACCTTCAGGGTTTGGCCCTGGCGTTGCAACTGCTCGGCCAGTTGGCGGGCGTCGGCCTTGGTGTCGGCCAGGGCTTTGCCGCAGCCGCTGGAACCGGTGCAGGCGATGAGTTGCGCCAGGGGTTGGTCGACCGAAACCAGCAGGCCCAGCGTTTGGAGCTGCGCCAGCACTTCGTCGGCATCCTCGATGCACACGTTGGGCAGCAACAGGCTTTGCCAAGGCGTGAAACGAAGGCTGCCGTCGCCCTTCTCCCGTGCCAACTGCGCCGCCTCCCGCAGCATGACCGCATCGAGCCGGCCAAGGGGCGCTGCGGCGCCGACGTAGACACGATCGTCGTGCTGGGGATGGACGCCGATGTGCAGTCCGTCGTTGGACATATCCCGCTGCCAATCCAGGCAAGCTTGCAGCGGCACGCGACGGGTCAACTGCGCCATGAATTCATCCATGGGGATTTCAGCCAGCAAATGGCGCATGCGGATCTGGTCCGGGCGGGCCAGGTCGAGGAACAGCTCCAGCACCGCTACCACCAAGGCATGCCCCTGGGCCAGGGGCACCCTGCCTGCCGGTTCATCCAGCGGGGTGCCGGCCAAGCCGAAGGCCAGCCAGGGCTCGCCGTCATGGACAAGGGCCGAGAGCCACAGGTCGTGGTGATGTTCGAGCATCGCCATGGCTTCACCGCCGTCCAGTTGCACGGCGAACTTGGCCGACAGTTCATGGAAGCGTTGATGGGTTTGCAGGGTGACGAGGATCTGCTCGGCCAATGGACGGGTGTCGAACAGCATCTGCCGATCGATCCCGGCCGCGGGGCTGAGCATCAGATTGCGCACGTCATCGCCAGTCGGGGTTCGAGGCCCAAGCCCGGCGGCCAGCAATTGTTCGATCAACGCAGCGTGTTCGAGGCCAATGCCGCGGACTTGCAGGTTGCCACGGTTGGTCGCCTCGATCACGCCCCCGGCAAACCGCTCGGCGGCCGACGCCACGGCTTCGGCCTGATCCGCCTGGATGGCCCCGCCATCGAGCTTGATCCGACAGATCCCACCGTCCAACGCCTGGACAACACGCAGCAACCCCGGGCAACCCGAAGGGCGGATGACGTTGGAGGATGGACGTTCGTTCAAGGGATAACCGGTAGATAGGCACGCCGCAACGGCGAAGGAGCGCCATTATGCCTGCTTTGCCGGGGGTCATGAAAAGCTTGCTGGTCGGATTGAAGCGAGATTGCTCAAGAACACGGGCGGCTTGTTCCAATGAGGTTGGCTGTTGCGCCGCCATCGCGAGCAAGCTCGCTCCCACAGTTTTGATTGGGTTGTGCACAAACTCTGTGTTCACCCCAGATCCCCTGTGGGAGCGAGCTTGCTCGCGATAGCGGTCTGTCTGAAAAGCTGATGCTGAATGGACCGCCGCCTTCGCGAGCAAGCCCGCTCCCACAGTTTTGGTCAGGTTGTGGCGCAGATTCCGTGTTCACCCAAAATCCCCTGTGGGAGCGGGCTTGCTCGCGAAAGCGGTCTAGCAGCCACAATGATGTTGCGCCAGGCGCCTGATCCGCCGGGGCGCGGTATGATGGCGGCCCGGTTCGCGGCGGCAACGCGCCTGTCGATCAACCCCATTCATTCGAGGAACAGAGATGACCCCCTGGCTGACCGTAGTGGGCATCGGTGAAGACGGCTTCAAGGGCCTGGGCCGAACGGCTCGCCATGCCTTGCTGCGGGCGTCACACATTGTCGGTAGCGACCGGCAACTGGCGCTGCTGCCACTGTGTATCCGCGGCGAGCGGGAGCTGTGGCCGAGCCCGTTCTCCCTGGAACCGCTGCTCGCTCGGCAGGGTGAACCGGTGTGTGTACTGGCCAGCGGCGATCCGATGTTCTACGGCGTAGGCGCCAGCCTGGCGAAACAGGTGCCAAGTGATCAGATGCTGGTCATCCCCGCGCCCTCCTCCTGTTCGCTGGCCGCGGCGCGCATGGGCTGGCCGTTGCAGGAGGTGGTCACGCTGTCGCTGGTGGCGCGTCCCCTGACGGCGCTCAATGGGCATTTATCCACAGGCGTCAGGCTGTTGCTGCTGAGCAACGACCGCCACAGCCCTTCCGCCGTGGCGGCGTTACTATGCGAGCGCGGCTTCGCCCCGAGCGCCATGACCGTGCTGGAGCATTTGGGCGGTGCGGCAGAACGACGGATCGACGGCTGCGCCGCGCAATGGTCCGATGACACCGTCGCCGACCTGAACCTGATCGCCGTCGAATGCCGGGCCGAACCGTCGACACAGCGCCTGTCGCGCCTGGCCGGTTTGCCGGACACCGCGTTCGAGCATGACGGCCAGTTGACCAAACGCGACGTGCGCGCCATCACCCTCGCCCGCCTCGCCCCAACCCCCGGCGAGTTGCTCTGGGATGTCGGTGCCGGCAGCGGCTCCATCGGCATCGAATGGATGCGTAGCCACCCCAGTTGCCGGGCCCTGGCCATCGAGGCCGACGAAGGTCGCCAAGCCTTGATCGAACGCAACCGCGATACCCTCGGCGTGCCCGGCCTGCAACTGATTCGCGGCAGCGCCCCGCAGGCGCTGGAGAACCTGGAGCGGCCAGACGCGGTGTTCATCGGCGGCGGCGTCACCCGCGAAGGCGTGCTCGACGCCTGCTGGGCCCAACTCAAGCCCGGCGGTCGGCTGGTCGCCAACGCCGTGACCCTGCAAAGCGAAATGACCCTGATGCACTGGCGCGAACGTCACGGCGGTGAACTGACCCGGATCCACATCGCCCAGGCCCAGCCATTGGGCGAATTCGACACCTGGCGCCAGGCCTTGCCGATTACCTTGCTGGACCTGACGAAACCTCTCGATGCGTGACGAAACCGCCGAACAACCCGCCCCCCTGCGCAGCGGCTTGACCACCGGCAGTTGCGCCACGGCCACCAGTCTGGCGGCAGCCCGCTTGCTGCTGCGCGGCACCGAAGCCGACGCCGTGGAAATCGTGCTGCCCAAGGGCAAGCAAGTACAGATGCGCCTGGAGTTCTGCCGACTGACCGAGCAAGGCGCCGAGGCCGGGACGATCAAGGACGCCGGCGATGACCCGGACGTGACCCACGGCGCCCTGCTGTTTTCCCAGGTGCGCTTGATCGCCGAACCCGGCGTGCGTTTCGTCGCCGGTCGCGGCGTGGGCACGGTGACGCGACCGGGGTTGGTGCTGGGCGTCGGCGAGCCGGCGATCAACCCGGTGCCACGCAAAATGATCAACGATCACCTGGGCCGTCTGGCCGAGGAAAGCGCTTATGCCGGTGGTTTCGAAGTCACGATCAATGTTCAGGACGGCGAAGCCCTGGCGCTGAAAACCATGAACCCGCGACTGGGCATCCTCGGCGGCCTGTCAATCCTCGGCACCAGCGGCATCGTCCGGCCGTTCTCCTGCGCGGCCTACATTGCCTCGATTCATCAAGGCATCGACGTGGCGAAAACCAACGGCTACCTGCACATCGCCGCCTGCACCGGCAATGCCAGCGAAGACACCATGCGCCGGGTCTACAACCTGCCGGAAATCGCCCTGATCGAAATGGGCGACTTCGTCGGCGCCGTGCTCAAACATCTGCGCAAGGTGCCGGTGGAAAAACTCAGCCTCTGCGGCGGCTTTGGCAAGATCAGCAAACTCGCCGCCGGCCACATGGACCTGCACAGCCGCCACTCGAGCATCGACCTGCCACAACTGGCCGAATGGGCCGCCGCCATCGGTGCCGATGAGGTGTTGCAGCAGGGCATCCGAGCAGCCAACACCAGCCAACAAGCCCTGGCCATGGCCAGCGCCGCCGGCATCGCCCTTGGCGACGCGGTGTGCGAGCACGCGCTGGCCTTCGCCCGCAGTGTGGTGCCGGCCCAGGTCCAGGTCGAAGTCTTCGCCATCGACCGTCAGGGTGGGATCGTCGGCCACGCCGGAGCTTTATCATGAAGAGCGTTGTCACGAAACGCATCCTGCTGCTCGGTGGCGTCACAGAAGCCCTGGCTATCGCCCGCACCCTCGGGCCCCGACACATCTACAGCCTGGCCGGCATCGGTCGCATCCCCACGGACCTGACCTGCCAGGTGCGCGTCGGCGGCTACGGCGGCGCCGAAGGGCTGGCGCAATTCATCCGCGCCGAAGGTATCGACCTGCTGCTAGACGTCACCCACCCCTACGCCGCCCAGATCAGCCACAACGCCGCCCACGCGGCCCGTGCCTGTGGCATTCCCTGCTGGGCGCTGCGCCGTCCGGCCTGGCAACCCCGGGCCGGCGATGACTGGCGCGAAGTGGCCGACTGGAGCGAACTGATCCAGGCCCTGCAACCCTTCCACCGCCCGCTGTTCACCCTCGGTCGTGAGCCGCTGCAACATCTGCATGAAATTCCGCCAGAGCAATTCTGGACCCTGCGCGCCCTGGACGTTTACCCCGGTAACGAACGCTGCGAAGTGATTGGGGCCCGTGGGCCGTTTCACATCGAGAGCGAGCGTGAACTGTTCGAGCGACGGCGGATCGACGTACTGGTGAGCAAGAACAGCGGCAGCACGGCTACTGAACCGAAACTGGACGTGGCAAGGGAGCGAGGGGTGCCGGTGTTGGTGTTGAAGCGGCCGGTGTTGCCAGAGGTGGATCGGGAGTTTGGGACGGTGGATGAGGTGTTGCAGGGGCTGCAACAGTTGGCCTGATCGTACAGCCGCACCGTGGCGAGGGAGCTTGCTCCCGCTGGGCTGCGCAGCAGCCCCAAAGAGGTCTCCCGATGAGGGGCCAGCCATGGTCGAAAAATTCACGCGCTTCGACGCTGCCACCTATCTCAATACACATGAGGAAATGGTCGCTTATCGGGTTGCCTGTTTCGAAGAAGATAACGGTGATGGGATACTGGGCGCCTACTTGAAAATCTATTGCTACTGTTAACACCAACCCTGCGACCCTACACCGCACGTGGCTTTTTTACTTCTCAACCCCGATCAGGCTAAATACCGCCACCTGATCGCCCAACCGAGCGGATTGCCCCATGTCCCGACAACGGCTTGCATTTGCCTGGATCGCCTGCTTCGCAGTGCTGTTCAACATGCTTGCCATGCCGCTTTCCAACAGCGCTGGCGCGACGGCCAACTCGCCAGCCGAGCAACTGCTGTGGGGCAGTTTCTGCTCGTCCAGCGGCACGAAAATGGTCGCGGTGTCCTTGGGTACGTTCGAGCAGGGCACGCCAAAGCAGGACAATCACTCGACGATGCAGCATTGCTGGTGCTGCTCAGGCTCAGCGCCGCTGGTGGCGCTCGCCGGTCATGCCCCGCAGTTGTATCTGGATGCACAGTTGGCCCATCGCAGTGCTGTCCACTCGAAGCTCGACAGCCCCACGCCGCGCCAGCAATGGCCCAGCCTCAATCCCCGCGCCTCGCCTCTGGCCTGATTCTTCCCGCATAAAACTGCGCCCTGAATCGTTCCGGAGAATTGCCATGTTGAACAGACTTATCCTGGCGGCTGCCCTGCTGCTTCCCGTCGGTTTCGCCCAAGCTCACCAGTACAAGGCAGGCGATCTTGAAATCGCCCACCCATGGTCTCAAGAGTTGCCGCCCAATGCGCCGACCGTGGCCGCGTATTTCGTCATCCACAACAGCGGCAAGACGGCGGACAAACTGCTCAGCGTCGAATCGCCCATCGCCGGCAAGGCCGAGCTCCATGAGCATGTGATGCAAAACGACCTGATGAAGATGCAACCGGTGCCCGTCGTCGAGATCGCCCCCGGGGCGACCGTCACCTTCGCGCCGATGGCGTATCACGTGATGCTGCTGGAGCTGACAGACCGCAGCCTGCTCATCGATGGCAAACGTTTCCCCATGACCCTGCATTTCGAAAAAGCCGGGGATGTCACGGTCGACGTTGCGGTGCAGAAAAAAGCGCCCGACGGCACCAAGACACACGTGCACGCCCAGTAGACGTAGCCGCCCGTGCAATCTCTTCGCGCCAGACTGTCCATGCCCCGCCGTCAGCCCATGAGCCTGACACGCGGCAGCTGGATCAGCCTGTTCGCCATGCTGATGATCTTTATCGGTCCGCTGATTTCCCAGTCGATGCCGATGGATCAGCGCATGTCCATGCCTGTGAGCATGAACATGGAGATGAGCATGGACATGACGGCGCACGAAGCGCCGGCAGCCGAACATTGCCCGCCCCAGAGCAGCGAGCATCATGCGCTTTGGGAGAAATGCGGTTATTGCAGCCTGCTGTTTAACTGCCCGGCGCTACCCGGCGGCCACACCTTCGCCGTCTTCGACACACCTCACACCAACACCTACACCAGCCCTTCCCCACGCCTGGGCCATGCCCGGCCAGCGCTCTTCCCGGGTGCCCGCACCCGCGCCCCGCCCCTCGACGCGTAAGCCCGACACTTACCTCACCCCGGTCGCACAAGACAGCCTCAGGCTGCCCGACCGTGTCGTTTATGTCTGTTCGATGGAATCATCATGTCCAGGTTTTCTGCTGGCATCGCGTTGGGCTCTGCCCAGGTTCGCTGCCCCCTGAACGAGCCACGGGTTCGTTTGCGCCAAACCATCGCCGCACTGTGCGGCCTGCTACTCACCCCACTCGTGCTGGCCGATGAGCACGAACATCACGACCATCAGGTCGAAGAACTGAGCCCGACGGTCATCACCGCCATCGCCCCCAGCTCGCCCCTGACCGTCGTCACCAACCCCAAGGATCCGCGCCAACCGGTACCGGCCAGTGATGGTGGCGACTACCTCAAGACCATTCCCGGCTTCGCCCTGGTGCGCAACGGCGGCACCAATGGCGACCCGGTGTTGCGCGGCATGTTTGGCTCGCGGCTGAACATCCTCACCAACGGCAGCATGCTGCTGGGTGCTTGCCCGGGCCGGATGGACGCGCCGACGTCCTACATCTCGCCGGAAACCTACGACAAGCTCACCGTCATCAAAGGCCCGCAAACCGTACTCTGGGGCCCCGGCGCATCGGCCGGGACCGTGCTGTTCGAGCGCGAGCCGGAGCAGTTCGGCGAGCTGGGCACCCGGGTCAACGCCAGCGTGCTGGCCGGCTCCAACGGCCGTTTCGACAAAGTGGTGGATGCCGCCGCCGGTGGCCCGCTGGGTTACGTACGGGTGATCGGCAACACCGCCCATTCGGACGATTACCGCGACGGCAACAACGACACCGTGCCATCGCGCTATGACAAGTGGAATGGCGATGTCACCCTCGGCTGGACACCGGATGCCGACACCCTGCTGGAATTGACCGCCGGCAAGGGCGACGGTGAAGCGCGCTACGCCGGGCGCGGCATGGACGGCTCGCAGTTCAAGCGCGAAAGCCTCGGGCTGCGGTTCGAGCACTCGAACATCGGCGAGGTGCTGGACAAGATCGAGGCCCAGGTCTACTACAACTACGCCGACCACGTGATGGACAACTACACGCTGCGCACGCCGTCCGGCACCGGAATGATGGCCGGGCCCATGGCCTCCAACGTGGACCGTCGCACCCTCGGCGCCCGCGTCAAGGCCACTTGGCGCTGGGCCGATGTGCAATTGATCAGCGGCCTGGACGCCCAGACCAACGAGCATCGCCAACGCAGCAGCATGGGCGTGGATACCTATAAGGACCTGCCGTACACCAAGGACGCCGACTTCCACAATTACGGGGTGTTCGGCGAACTGACCTGGTACGCCGCCGACCGCGACCGGGTGATCACTGGCGCCCGGCTCGACCGCGCCTCGGCCAAGGATTACCGCCAGAGCATCGGTTCCGGCATGTCCGCTCGCCCCAACCCCACCGCCGACGACACTCGCGCCGACACACTGCCCAGCGGTTTCGTCCGTTACGAACACGACCTGGACGACAGCCCCACTACCCTCTACGCAGGCGTCGGTCACGCGCAACGCTTCCCGGACTATTGGGAGCTGTTTTCGGCGAACGTCGGCCCCAGCGGCTCGTTGAATGCCTTCGACGCGATCAAGCCGGAGAAAACCACCCAGCTCGACTTCGGCCTGCAGTACAAGACCGACACTCTCGAAGCCTGGGCTTCGGGTTATGTCGGGCAGGTGCGCGACTACATCCTGTTCGACTACACCCCCGGAATGATGGGTACCACCTCCCGAGCCGAGAACATCGATGCGCGGATCATGGGCGGTGAATTGGGTGCGGCCTACAAGCTGAGCGAGCGCTGGAAAGCCGACGCCACCCTGGCCTATGCCTGGGGCAAGAACAGCAGCGACGGCAGCGCCCTGGCGCAAATGCCGCCACTGGACGCACGCCTGGGCCTGACCTACAGCGAAGACCGCTGGAGCGCCGGGGCCCTGTGGCGGGTGGTGGCGGCGCAACACCGGGTCGATGAGAACAAGGGCAACGTGGTCGGCAAGGACTACGGTAAAAGCTCGGGCTTCGGGGTCTTTTCCCTCAACGGCGCCTACCGCATCAATCAACACTGGAAGGTCAGCAGCGGTGTCGACAATCTGTTTGGCAAAGCCTACGCCGAGCACTTGAACCTGGCCGGCAACGCCGGGTTCGGCTACCCGGCGAGCGATCCCCAGGCCATCAACGAACCGGGGCGCACGCTCTGGACCAAGGTGGACATGAGTTTCTAAAAGCATCGCGGGCAAGCCTTGCTCCCACAAGTACTCCATTGCTGAGGGAACACAACGGGGCCCACAGCAATGACAAAGACTGTGGGAGCAAGGCTTGCCCGCGATCGGTTGCGCAGCAACCGAAAAACATAACAACCCAATTAGCCCTGCGGAGCGCTTTGCAATGAGCCAACCGAAACCGAATTTCTACAACCTGGCCTGGCGCTGGCATTTCTATGCCGGGCTGTTCGTGGCGCCGTTCATGGTGATGCTGGCCCTGACCGGCATCATCTACCTGTTCAAGCCGCAACTCGACCCACTGATGTACGGCAGCCTGTTGAACGTACAGGCCGGGCATCACACCCTGGCGGCGGACGACCTGCTCAAGCAGGTCCGCCAGGCCTACCCCGAGGGCCAGGTCAAACAGTACCTGCCACCGGTCAACGCCGAGCGCAGCGCGCAGTTCGTGGTGATCGACAAGGGCCGGGAACTGAATGTGTTCATCGACCCGTACCACGGCGATGTGCTCGGCGATCAAGATGCGAAAAACAACCTGCAAGCCATGGCCCGGGCGATCCATGGCGAGTTGCTGATCGGCACCGTCGGGGATCGGCTGGTGGAAATGGCCGCCGGCTGGGGCGTGGTGCTGGTGGTCTCCGGCCTGTACCTGTGGTGGCCGCGCGGTCAATCATCGGCCGGTGTGCTGTGGCCGCGCTGGAGCGCGCGCGGTCGGTTGTTCTGGCGTGACTTGCATGTCGTCGTCGGTTTCTGGGGCGCGGCCTTCCTGCTGGTGATGCTGCTCAGCGGCATGACCTGGACCGGCTTCTGGGGCAAGCAATACGCCGACCTCTGGAACCGCTTCCCGGCGGCGATGTGGAATGACGTGCCCAAGTCCGACGTCGAGGCCGGCAGCCTCAACAATGCCCACCGCCAAACCGTGCCGTGGGCCATGGAAAACACGCCGATGCCGATGTCCGGCGACCATGCCGAACACATGGGCCACGGCGGCATGCACGAAGGCCCCGCCGCCCCGACCGTCAGCCTGCAAGCGGTGCAGGATATCGCCACCGAGCGCCAGGTCACGCCCGGCTACAGCATCACGTTGCCGACCACTGCCAGCGGCGTGTTCACCGTCGCCGTGTTCGCCGATGACCCACGCAATGACGCCACCCTGCACGTGGACCAGTACACCGGCAAGGTCCTGGCCGATGTGCGCTGGGAGCACTACAGCGTCGTGGCCCGCGCCACCGAAACCGGCGTGATGCTGCACGAAGGCAAGATGTTCGGCCCGGTGAACCAGATCCTCGTGCTGCTGGTTTGCCTGATGATCCTGCTCAGCGCCGTGAGTGGCCTGGTGATCTGGTGGAAGCGCCGGCCCCAGGGCAAGTTCGGCGTGCCGCCGCTGCGCCACGATCTGCCGACCTGGAAAACCGGGGTGTTCATCATGCTGGCCCTGGCGCTGGTGTTCCCGTTGGTGGGGGCTTCGCTGGTGGTGGTGTGGCTGTTGGACCGGCTTGTTACCCGGTTCAATCGCCAGCCTGAGGCGGCTTCATCTTCAAGCTGAAGACAGTGCGTTAACGGAAGGCGGTGCGAAACCTCTACAATCGTGCCCGCCTTTCAAACACAGAACACCCTCCCCTGTGGGAGCGAGCTTGCTCGCGATGGCGGCAGCACTTCAACAAAGATGCAAGCTGAACCACCGCTATCGCGAGCAAGCTCGCTCCCACAAGGGATGCTTGCGCCACCCATGATTTGAGTAGATGCATGACCTCGCTAACCCTCTCTCATCTCGCCTGGACACCCCTGGGCCATGGCCACTGTCATCACCAGTTCCAGCTGCGTGACGCCACGTTGCAGGTGACGCCCGGGGAGTTTGTCGGGTTGATCGGGCCCAACGGCAGCGGCAAGACCAGCCTGTTGCGCTGCGCCTATCGCTTCAGCCGGCCGGAAAGTGGCGAGGTAAAACTCGAACATCACAACGTCTGGAAACAGTCCTCTCGCTGGTGCGCCCAACGCATCGCCGTGGTGCTGCAAGAGTTTCCCGACGCCTTCGGCCTGACGGTAGAAGAAGTGGTCGCCATGGGCCGCACGCCCCATAAAGGCTTGTTCGACAGCGACAATCACGACGACCGCCGGTTGGTGCTCCAGGCCCTGGAATCGGCCGGACTCGCAGGCTTTGGCGACCATGCATTCGCCACGCTCTCGGGCGGTGAGAAGCAACGGGTGATCCTTGCCCGGGCCCTGGCCCAGCAGCCGCAGTTGCTGATCCTCGACGAGCCGACCAATCACCTCGACCCTCACTATCAATTGCAATTGCTGCAACTGATCAAGGGTCTGGGCATCGGCACCCTCGCCAGCCTCCACGACCTGAACCTGGCCGCCGCCTTCTGCGACCGCCTGTACGTGATCGAACACGGGCGCATCGTTGCCAGCGGCACGCCCAAGGACGTCCTCACCGCCGAGCTGCTGCGCGCGGTGTTTGGCGTCGAGGCCCTGGTGGATGAACATCCGCTGTCCGGCTACCCACGAATCACCTGGATAACCCAACCATGACCTTGCGTTCCCTGTTGTTGCTGCCCCTGCTGCTGGGCAGTGCCCATGCCCTGGCCGAAGCCACCCACTACCCGTTGACGATCCAAAGCTGCAACCGCCAGGTGGTGTTCAACGAAGCCCCTCGGCACGCCGTCAGCCATGACATCAACATGACCCAGATGATGCTCGCCCTGGGCCTCAAGCCACGCATGGTCGGCTACAGCGGCATCAGTGGCTGGAAATCGGTGACGCCCGAGATGGCGAAGATCCTCGATGGCCTGCCGGAGCTGGCCGCCAAATACCCCTCGGTGGAAACCCTGCTCAATGCCAACGTCGATTTTTTCTTCGCCGGTTGGGACTACGGCATGCGCGTGGGTGGCGACCTGACCCCGCAGACCCTGCAACCGCTGGGCATCAATGTCTACGAGTTGACCGAATCCTGCGCGTTCGTGATGAAGCGTCCGGCGGCCTCCCTGGAGGACACCTACAACGACCTGCGCAACCTCGGCAAGATCTTCGACGTGCAGGATCGCGCCAACGCGCTGATCGCCACGATGCAGGCCCAGGTGGCCGACGTGCGCAAGCACTTGCCCGCCCAACAACCGCGGGTGTTCCTGTATGACAGCGGCGAAGACCGCGCCATGACCTCCGGCCGCCTGGGCATGCCCCAGGCCCTGATCGACGCGGCCGGCGGGCGCAATATTCTCGACGACGTGGAAACCAGTTGGACCCGGGTGAACTGGGAGAACGTGGTCGAGCGCAACCCGCAGGTCATCGTGATCGTCGACTACGGCGAAGTCAGCGCCGAGCAGAAGCAGCAGTTCTTGCTAGACAACCCGGCCCTGCAATCGGTGGAGGCGATCCAGCAGCGGCGCTTCATTGTGATCCCCTACGTGCAAGCCACGCCGGGCATCGATAACGTGCTGGCAGTGCAAACCCTGGCTCGGGGTTTCCACGGCCAATGAACGGTCGTCGCTACGGTGCCCTGCTGATCGTCCTCGGCGCACTGCTGCTGGTGTCGTGCGTGGTGTCCCTGGGTTTCGGGCCGGCGCGGGTGCCGGTGGCCGTGGTCTGGGACCTGCTGCTGTACAAGGCCTTCGGTGTGGGCGAGGTGCATTGGACGCCCGGCCAGGAGCATATCGTCTGGCTGATCCGCGTCCCTCGGCTGTTGCTCGGTGCCTTGGTAGGCGCCGGGCTGGCGTTGATCGGCGCGGTGCTGCAAGCGGTCACGCGCAACCCGCTGGCCGATCCGCACCTGCTGGGCGTCACCTCCGGCGCGACCCTGGGAGCGGTGATCGTGGTGTTGCATGTCGGGGAAATCATCGGCCTGTTGACCCTGCCCTTGGCCGCCTTCATCGGTGCATTGCTGAGCATGCTGCTGGTGTTGGCCATCGCTGCCCGCCAGGGTCGTCTGGAAAGTGATCGCCTGTTGCTGTGCGGCGTGGCGGTGTCCTTCGTGATGATGGCGGCGGCCAATCTGCTGTTGTTCCTCGGTGATCATCGCGCCAGTTCGGCGGTGATGTTCTGGATGCTCGGTGGCCTGGGCCTGGCCCGTTGGGAGTTGCTCGCGGTGCCAGCCGCCAGTGTGTTGCTGGGATTGGTTCTGCTGCTGGGCATGGCCCGGCCGCTGAACGCGTTGATGGCCGGCGAACAGACCGCCGTGACCCTGGGCCTGAATGCGGCGAAGGTGCGGTTGTGGATCTTCTTGATCGCCTCGCTGATGACCGGCGTGCTGGTGTCCATCAGTGGCTCGATTGGTTTTGTCGGGCTGATGGTGCCGCACATTGCCCGGCGCCTGGTGGGTGCCGAGCATCGGCGATTGCTGCCGGCCTGTGTGCTGCTTGGCAGCCTGTTCCTGGTGTGGGTGGATGTGGCGGCACGGACGTTGATCGCGCCGGAGGACTTGCCGATCGGGGTCGCTACAGCGGCTATCGGTGGGCTGTTTTTCATCGGCCTGATGCGCCGCCGCTGAGCCATCCTCTTTTCCTGAATCACAAAGCCAACCTGTGGGAGCGAGCTTGCTCGCGATAGCGGTAGATCACTCAGATTAGAAGTGACTGACACACCGCCATCGCGAGCAAGCTCGCTCCCACAGAGGACTTGCAACTCTCTCGCCCCAATGTGGCGCACCTCCTCGCACCAGCCCCCGCAATGCGTTCACTCATGGTGCGTCCGCGCGCACGCATACCCCGCCAACCCCGCGTTTCAACGCCTTCCCCCAACCGGGCACACCCCTTGCAAAAGCGCCTTCAGCGTTTGCATCTGCCATCCAGAAAAACACAAAGACCACGGAGATCGCACAATGAAGCGTCGTAGCTTGATCAAGGCTTTTACACTCTCGGCAAGCATTGCCGCGATGGGCATGGCCTGGACCGTCCAGGCCGCCGAGACCATCAAGGTCGGCATCCTGCATTCGCTGTCCGGCACCATGGCGATCTCCGAAACGTCCCTCAAGGACATGGCGCTGATGACCATCGATGAGATCAACGCCAAGGGTGGTGTGAACGGCAAGAAGCTTGAAGCAGTGGTCGTGGACCCGGCGTCGAACTGGCCGCTGTTCGCCGAAAAGGGCCGGCAGTTGCTGACCCAGGACAAGGTCGCCGTGGTGTTCGGCTGCTGGACCTCGGTGTCGCGTAAATCGGTGTTGCCGGTGTTCGAAGAGCTCAATGGGCTGCTGTTCTACCCGGTGCAATACGAAGGCGAAGAGATGTCGCCGAACGTGTTCTACACCGGCGCGGCGCCAAACCAGCAGGCGATTCCAGCGGTGGAATACTTGATGAGCGAAGAAGGCGGCAGCGCCAAGCGTTACTTCCTGCTGGGCACCGACTACGTCTACCCGCGCACCACCAATAAGATCCTGCGTTCGTTCCTGCACTCCAAAGGGGTGGCGGACAAGGACATCGAAGAGGTCTACACCCCGTTCGGCCACAGCGATTACCAGACCATCGTGGCCAACATCAAAAAGTTCTCGGCTGGTGGCAAGACCGCAGTCATTTCCACCGTCAACGGCGACTCCAACGTGCCCTTCTATAAGGAACTGGCGAACCAGGGCCTGAAAGCCACCGACGTACCGGTCGTGGCGTTCTCGGTGGGCGAAGAGGAACTGCGCGGCATCGACACCAAGCCACTGGTAGGCAACCTCGCGGCGTGGAACTACTTCGAATCCGTGGATAACCCGGCGAACAAGAAATTCGTCGATTCCTGGAAAGCCTACGCCAAGGCCAAGAACCTGCCAGGCGCGGATAAAGCCGTGACCAACGACCCGATGGAGGCCACGTACGTTGGTATCCACATGTGGGCGCAAGCGGTGGAAAAAGCCAAGTCCACCGACGTCGACAACGTCCGCGAAGCCCTGGCCGGCCAGACCTTCGCCGCACCGTCGGGCTACACCCTGACCATGGACAAGACCAACCACCACCTGCACAAGCCGGTGATGATCGGCGAGATCCAGGCCGACGGTCAGTTCAACGTGGTCTGGCAGACCGAGGGCCCGATCCGCGCGCAACCGTGGAGCCCCTTCATCGCCGGCAACGACAAGAAGCCTGACTATGCGGTGAAGAGCAACTGAGCCCATGGGTGTCGGCCCGAGCACGACGCTCGGGCCGACACAAATCCCTGTGGGAGCGAGCTTGCTCGCGATAGCGGCCCCATGTTCAACACTGATGTGACTGACCCACCGCCATCGCGAGCAAGCTCGCTCCCACATTGTCCGCGCAAGGCGACTCTCTATGCCCACCGCCCTTTACCGCCTCATCCTCGCCCTGGTGCTGCTGTTGCCACTGGAGGCCCATGCCGGCGACGCCGAAGACTTCGTCGCCGCCAACCCGACCCAGCAGGCCAAGCTCCTGGAAGCCTGGGCCGCGCAGCCGGAGCCTGAGCGCGTCGAGCTGATCAACGCCTTGCAACAAGGCCAGTTGACTGTCGACAGCCAGCCAAAAACCCTGCGCCTGAACAACCGCTTGCGCGGGCTGATCGAAACCGCCCTGGCCAGCCATCAACTGCTCGCCGTCGATGCCCACGTACGCCTGGCGGCCGCGCAGCAACTGCAAAAAAGTGCCCGTCCCGCGCAACTGGCGTTTCTCGATCGGCAACTGGCCGGCGAGCAGGACGAAGACGTACACGCCGCCCTGAGCCTGGCCCTGGCGAACCTGCAACTGGTGGACACCAACCCGAACGTGCGCCTGGCCGCCGTCCGCCTGCTGGGGGAAACCGGCGATCCACTGGCCCGCACCCGCCTCGAAGGTCTGCTTGAACCCGGCGTCGAAACCGATGCCGCCGTGCGCACCGCCGCTGAAACCAGCCTCGGCCAGGTCAAGCGCAAACTTCTGATCGGCGAATTGCTGGGCCAGGCCTTCAGCGGCATGTCCCTGGGCTCGATCCTGCTGCTCGCCGCCCTCGGCCTGGCGATCACTTTCGGCCTGCTGGGGGTGATCAACATGGCCCACGGCGAGATGCTCATGCTCGGTGCGTACTCCACGTATGTGGTGCAGCTGCTGTTCCAGCGCTTCGCCCCGAACGCTATCGAGTTCTATCCGCTGATCGCCTTGCCGGTGGCGTTTTTCATCACCGCGGCCATCGGCATGGCCCTGGAGCGCACGGTGATCCGCCACCTCTACGGGCGGCCGCTGGAAACCCTGCTCGCCACCTGGGGCATCAGCCTGATGCTGATCCAACTGGTGCGCCTGGTGTTCGGCGCGCAGAACGTCGAAGTCGCCAACCCGGCCTGGCTCTCGGGCGGGATCCAGGTGTTACCGAACCTGGTGCTGCCGTACAACCGCATCGTGATCATCGCCTTCGCCTTGTTCGTGGTGGTGTTGACCTGGCTGCTGCTGAACAAGACACGCCTGGGCCTGAACGTCCGAGCCGTGACCCAGAATCGCAACATGGCCGCTTGCTGCGGCGTGCCCACCGGCCGGGTCGACATGCTCGCCTTCGGCCTCGGCTCGGGCATCGCCGGGCTCGGTGGCGTCGCCTTGAGCCAGATCGGCAACGTCGGCCCGGACCTGGGCCAGAGCTACATCATCGACTCGTTCCTGGTGGTGGTGCTCGGTGGTGTCGGCCAGTTGGCCGGCAGTGTGTTCGCCGCGTTCGGCCTGGGCATCGCCAATAAGATCCTCGAACCGCAGATCGGCGCCGTGCTCGGCAAGATCCTGATCCTCGCGCTGATCATTCTGTTCATCCAGAAGCGTCCGCAAGGCCTCTTCGCGCTCAAAGGACGGGTAATCGACTGATGAACCAGCCCCTGATGCTCACGGCCACGCAAAAGGCCGGCCCTAAAGTTACCCTCGCCGTCGGCGCGCTGATCCTGGCCGTGCTGCTGAGCCTGCCGTTGCTGTCGCTGTTGGCGGCGGACAATCCGTTGCACGTCTCCGCCTACACCTTGACCCTGGTGGGCAAGATTCTCTGCTACGCCATCGTCGCCCTGGCACTGGACCTGGTCTGGGGTTATGCCGGTTTGCTCTCTCTCGGCCACGGCTTGTTCTTCGCCCTGGGCGGTTACGCCATGGGCATGTACCTGATGCGCCAGGCCGCCGGCGATGGCTTGCCGGCGTTCATGACCTTCTTGTCGTGGGCCGAGTTGCCCTGGTACTGGGCCGGCACCGACAGTTTCCTCTGGGCGATGTGCCTGGTGGTGCTGGCGCCGGGCTTACTGGCGCTGGTGTTCGGCTTCTTCGCCTTCCGTTCGCGGATCAAGGGCGTGTATTTCTCGATCATGACCCAGGCCCTGACCTTCGCCGGGATGCTCCTGTTTTTCCGCAACGAAACCGGGTTTGGCGGCAACAACGGCTTCACCAATTTCCGTTCGATCCTGGGCTTTGGCATCACCGAACCGGGCACCCGGGCGGTGCTGTTTTTCGCCACGGTGTTGTTGCTGGTGGCGAGCCTGTTCATTGGTTGGCGCCTGGCCCGCAGCAAGTTCGGCCGTGTGCTGACCGCCCTGCGCGACGCGGAAAACCGTCTGATGTTCTGCGGCTACGATCCCCGTGGCTTCAAGCTGTTCGTCTGGGTGTTGAGCGCGGTGTTGTGCGGCCTGGCCGGGGCGTTGTACGTGCCGCAGGTGGGCATCATTAACCCCAGCGAGATGTCGCCGACCAACTCCATCGAGGCTGCTGTGTGGGTCGCCCTTGGCGGGCGCGGCACGCTGATCGGGCCGTTGTTGGGCGCCGGGGTAGTCAATGGCATGAAGAGCTGGTTCACCGTGGCGTTTCCCGAGTATTGGCTGTTCTTCCTTGGCGCGCTGTTCATCGTCGTGACGCTGTATCTGCCTAAAGGCGTGATCGGCTTGCTGAAGAAGAGAGGCGAACAATGAGAATCACACCGACGGCTGATTTCATGCTCGAACCTATCCTCGAACCCAACAAAGACCAAGGCAGCAGCCGCGACGCCATCGGCCTCGGCCAGGCGGCCGGCGTTGGCCTGAACACCCGTCACGGCACGATCCTGACCCTGGAAGACATCAGCGTCAGCTTCGACGGTTTCAAGGCCTTGAACGATTTGAACCTGTACATCGGCGTCGGCGAATTACGCTGCATCATCGGCCCCAACGGCGCCGGCAAGACCACCCTGATGGATGTGATCACCGGCAAGACCCGCCCCAGCCACGGCAACGCCTGGTTCGGCGAAACCCTGGACTTGACCAGCATGAGTGAAGTGCAGATCGCCCAGGCCGGCATCGGGCGCAAGTTCCAGAAGCCGACGGTGTTCGAAGCCCTGAGCGTGTTCGAAAACCTGGAACTGGCGCTCAAGACCGATAAATCAGTGTGGGCCAGCCTGCGGGCAAAACTGACTGGCGAGCAACACGACCGGATCAACGAAGTGCTGGAAACCATTCGCCTCAGCACGTCAGTCAACCGCGCCGCCGGGCTGCTGTCCCACGGGCAGAAGCAGTTCCTGGAGATCGGCATGCTGCTGGTGCAGGACCCGCAACTGTTGCTGCTCGACGAACCGGTGGCAGGCATGACCGACGCCGAGACCGAGTTCACCGCCGAGCTGTTCAAATCCCTGGCGGGCAAGCATTCGCTGATGGTGGTGGAACACGACATGGGCTTCGTCGGCGCGATCGCCGACCACGTCACCGTGCTGCACCAGGGCAGCGTGCTGGCTGAAGGGTCGCTGGAACAGGTGCAGGACAATGAGCGGGTGATCGAGGTGTATCTCGGTCGGTAGTCCGGCAAACACTGCTCTCTGTGGGAGCGAGCTGGCTCGCGATGGCGGCGACACATTCAACAAATAAGCAAGCTGACCCACCGCTATCGCGAGCAAGCTCGCTCCCACAAGGGGTTCGAGGAGATCTGAAGATGCTGCAAGTCGACAAACTGCACCAATACTACGGCGGTAGCCACATCCTGCGCGGCTTGTCGTTCGACGCCAAGGTCGGCGAGGTGACGTGCCTGTTGGGGCGCAACGGCGTGGGCAAGACCACCCTGCTCAAATGCCTGATGGGCCTGTTGCCGGCCAAGGAAGGTGCGGTGAGCTGGGAAGGCAAGCCCATCACCACCTTCAAGCCGCACCAACGGGTGCACGCTGGCATTGCCTACGTACCCCAGGGCCGGGAAATTTTCGGCCGGCTGACGGTTGAAGAAAACCTGCTGATGGGCCTGTCGCGCTTTCCCGGCGCCGAAGCCAAGGAAGTGCCGGCATTCATCTACGAATTGTTCCCGGTGCTGCTGCAGATGAAACAGCGCCGTGGTGGGGATCTGTCCGGCGGCCAGCAACAGCAGCTCGCCATTGGCCGGGCCCTGGCCAGCCGGCCACGCCTGCTGATTCTCGACGAGCCCACCGAAGGCATCCAGCCCTCGGTGATCAAGGAGATCGGCGTGGTGATCAAGAAGCTGGCGGCCCGGGGCGACATGGCGATTCTGCTGGTGGAGCAGTTCTACGACTTCGCCGCCGAGCTGGCCGATCAGTACCTGGTGATGTCCCGGGGCGAGATTGTGCAGCAGGGGCGCGGAGAAAACATGGAAGCCGAGGGTGTGCGCGGGCTGGTTACGATCTAGTCTTAGCGTCCCGACGATAATCAGAAAATCATGAATCTACCTGTCTGTTCATTGGCGCCTTCGGCCCTGTTCACCCCCAGCTGGCAAGCCGAGCTGGACTTGGGTTACGCCCGCTTCGGCGATTGCACACGTCCGGTACAGCGCCGCCACAAAGGCCCGTTGCGGGTGCAGAAGCACCTGTACGCCGAAGGCCCCGAGGTGTGCCAGCACATCATCGTCCACCCGCCCGGCGGGATTGCCGGCGGTGACCGGTTGGACATCTCGGCCCACGTTGGCCCTGGCGCCTGGGTGCAGTTGACCAGCCCAGGCGCGGCCAAGTGGTACCGCGCCGCGGGGCCGGCGTACCAACAACTGACCCTGAGCGTAGCCCCCGGCGCGACCCTGGAATGGCTGCCCCAGGAAACCATCGTCTTCAGCGCGGCCCAGGCCGAACTCAGCACGAGCATCGACCTGCAGGGCGACGGGCGCCTGCTCTACTGGGACATGGTTGCCCTCGGCCGACCGGCCAGCGGCGAGCGGTTCGACCTGGGGCACTTTCAATCGCGACTGGACATTCGCCGCGATGGCCAGTTGCTGTGGCACGAGCGCCAGCGCATTGTGGGCGGTGATGGGCTGCTCGACTCACCCATCGGGCTAGGCGGTGATCCGGTGTTTGCCACGTTGCTGGTGACCGGCGAGATCGACAGCCAATTGCTGGAACACTGCCGATCACTGGGCCATGCCGTGCGCGGCGACCTGACCCAATTGCCCGGCCTGGTCGTGGCCCGCTGCCTGGCGAGCGAGGCGTTGCTGGCGCGGGGGTGGTTGATTGAATTGTGGCGGCTTTTGCGCCCGGCGTTGCTCGGTCGAGAAGCTGTGCCACCGAGAATCTGGAGTACCTGAATTGCGTTCCTGTAGGAGCAATGGTGTGGAAGCAATGACTTTCTGTGGGAGCAAAGCTTGCTCGCGATGGCAGCGCCTCGGTCGACCGGAAGGACCGCGTTATCGTTCATCGCGAGCAAGCTTTGCTCCCACAGGCGTTGCTCCAACAGGTAGCTGTGTTTACAGCCCGAATTTTTTATCTGCCCTTATGGATTGCACATGGACCTGACCCCACGCGAAAAAGACAAGCTGCTGATCTTCACCGCCGGCCTCGTCGCCGAACGACGCTTGGCTCGTGGCTTGAAGCTCAACTACCCGGAGGCCATGGCCTACATTTCCGCCGCGTTGCTGGAAGGCGCCCGTGACGGCCAGACCGTCGCCGACCTGATGCATTACGGCACCACGCTGCTGAGCCGCGAGCAGGTGATGGAAGGCATCCCGGAAATGATCCCGGAGATCCAGGTCGAGGCGACGTTTCCCGACGGCACCAAACTGGTCACCGTCCACCAACCCATCGCCTGAGGCCACGCCATGACTGCCCACGTTCGTGACGCCCATGCCGTCGACCTGCCGGCGATCCGCGATATCTACAACGATGCCGTGCTCAACACCACGGCGATCTGGAACGAACAAGCCGTTGACCTGGGCAACCGCCAGGCGTGGTTCAGCGCCCGGCAAACCCAGGGCTACCCGGTGCTGGTGGCCGTCGACGCCGAAGACAACGTGCTCGGCTACGCTTCGTTCGGCGACTGGCGACCGTTCGACGGCTTCCGCCACACCGTGGAGCATTCGGTGTATGTACGCAGCGACCAGCGCGGCAATGGCCTTGGCCCGTTGTTGATGAGCGCGCTGATCGAGCGCGCCAGGGCCTGCGATAAACACGTCATGGTCGCCGCCATCGAAAGCGGCAACGCGGCCTCGATTCGCCTGCACGAGCGGGCCGGTTTCGTGATCACCGGGCAGATGCCCGAGGTGGGGACCAAGTTCGGCCGCTGGCTGGACCTGACCTTCATGCAGTTGAACCTCAACCTCGGGGCGCTACCGCCCGCCGTCAACAAGGAGTGAAAAGCCAATGAACGCTGCCCAGTTGCGTCGAGTCCACGCCGAAAGCTTTGCGCATTATCGCCAGGGCTTGATCGATCTGTTGCTCGACGCCGTCGGCTACGGCGCCAGCGTGGGGTTCATGGCCGATCTCGATGCCGTCCAGGCCCGCGCCTATTTCGACGAAGTCCAGGCCAGCCTCAACCAGGGCCACCTGTTGCTGTGGGTGGTGGTCAAGGATGAACAGGTGCAGGCCAGCGTCCAGCTTGCCCTGTGCCAGAAACCCAACGGCCTCAACCGTGCCGAAGTGCAGAAGCTGCTGGTGCGCGGCGAGGCCCGCCGTCGGGGGCTGGGCCAGCAATTGATGAGCGCCCTGGAGCTCGGCGCCCGCCAGCACAAGCGGGGTTTGTTGTACCTCGACACCGAGGCCGGTTCCGAGGCCGAGGCGTTCTACCGCGCCATGGGCTACACCCGCGTCGGTGAACTGCCCGACTACTGCCAGAGCCCGGACGGGACCTACACCCCGACCGCCATTTACTACAAGATTTTGGGGCAACCGCAATGATTCCAGGGCAATACCAGGTCCAGCCCGGCGACATCGAACTCAACGTCGGCCGCCGCACGCTCACGCTGAACGTCGCCAACAGCGGCGACCGGCCGATCCAGGTCGGTTCGCACTATCACTTTTTCGAGACCAACGACGCCTTGACCTTCGACCGCGCCGCCAGCCGAGGCATGCGCCTGAACATCCCGGCCGGCACCGCGGTGCGCTTCGAACCGGGCCAGAGCCGCGAGGTGGAACTGGTGGACTTGGCCGGGCATCGCCGGGTGTTCGGGTTTGCCGGGCGGGTGATGGGCGACCTGTAAGTCATAGGGTGCCTGCACTGACCTCATCGCGAGCAAGCTCGCTCCCACAGGGAAACGCGATCAAATGTGGGAGCGAGCTTGCTCGCGATGAGTGAGCGCAGCGAACGGTTTCAAAACTCAATTGAATCTCAAGGCAAGCACATGAAAATCTCCCGCCAAGCCTACGCCGACATGTTCGGCCCCACCGTCGGTGACAAGGTCCGCCTGGCCGACACCGAGTTGTGGATCGAAGTGGAAAAGGACTTCACCACCTACGGCGAAGAAGTGAAATTCGGCGGCGGCAAGGTGATTCGCGATGGCATGGGCCAGAGCCAGTTGCTGGCCGCCGAGGTCGTCGACACCTTGATCACCAACGCGCTGATTATCGATCATTGGGGCATCGTCAAGGCCGATGTCGGCCTCAAGGACGGGCGCATCGCGGCCATCGGCAAGGCCGGTAACCCGGACATCCAGCCTGACGTGACCATCGCCATCGGCGCCAGCACCGAAGTGATCGCCGGCGAAGGTATGATCCTCACCGCCGGCGGCATCGACACCCACATTCACTTCATCTGCCCGCAGCAGATCGAAGAAGCGCTGATGAGCGGCGTCACCACCATGATCGGCGGCGGCACCGGCCCGGCCACCGGGACCAACGCCACCACGTGCACCTCCGGGCCGTGGCACCTGGCGCGCATGCTCCAGGCCGCCGATGCCTTCCCGATGAACATCGGCTTCACCGGCAAGGGCAACGCCAGCCTGCCGGAACCGTTGATCGAGCAGGTCAAGGCCGGGGCCATCGGCCTGAAGCTGCACGAAGACTGGGGCACCACGCCCGCGGCCATCGACAACTGCCTGAGCGTGGCCGACCAGTACGACGTGCAGGTGGCGATCCACACCGACACCCTCAACGAGTCCGGTTTTGTCGAAACCACTCTCGCCGCGTTCAAGGGCCGCACCATCCACACCTACCACACCGAAGGTGCCGGTGGCGGGCATGCGCCGGACATCATCAAGGCTTGCGGCTTCGCCAATGTGTTGCCCAGCTCCACCAACCCGACCCGACCGTTCACCCGCAACACCATCGACGAGCACCTGGACATGCTGATGGTCTGCCATCACCTGGACCCGAGCATTGCCGAAGACGTGGCCTTCGCCGAAAGCCGCATCCGCCGCGAGACCATCGCCGCCGAAGACATTCTCCACGACCTCGGCGCCTTCTCGATGATCAGCTCCGACAGCCAGGCCATGGGCCGCGTCGGCGAAGTCATCACGCGCACCTGGCAGACCGCCGACAAGATGAAGAAGCAACGCGGCGCCCTGCCCGGTGACGGCGAAGGCAACGACAACTTCCGCATCAAGCGCTACATCGCCAAGTACACCATCAACCCGGCGATCACCCATGGCATCAGCCATGAAGTGGGTTCCATCGAAGTGGGCAAGTGGGCCGACCTGGTGCTGTGGCGCCCGGCGTTCTTCGGCGTCAAGCCGACGTTGATCCTCAAGGGCGGAGCGATTGCCGCCAGCCTGATGGGCGACGCCAACGCCTCGATCCCGACGCCGCAGCCGGTGCACTACCGACCGATGTTCGCAAGCTTCGGCGGCTCGCGGCATGCCACCAGCCTGACCTTCATCAGCCAGGCCGCCGCCGAGGCCGGATTGCCGGAGCGGTTGGGGCTGAAGAAAAGAATCGCCGTGGTCAAAGGCTGCCGTGATGTGCAGAAGACCGACCTGATTCACAACGACTACTTGCCGAACATCGACGTCGATCCGCAGACCTACCAGGTCAAGGCCGACGGCGTGTTGCTGTGGTGCGAACCGGCCGAAGTGCTGCCGATGGCGCAGCGTTATTTCCTGTTTTGAACCCGCGCAGTTCTTGTGCAGTTCTTGTGGCGAGGGAGCTTGCTCCCGCTCGGTTGCGCAGCAACCGCAAAAAAAGCGAGGGCTGCTTCGCACCCCAGCGGGAGCAAGCTCCCTCGCCACGGGTTTTATGCCTGTCTGAGATGACGGGACTGGCTCACCCTACAGATCGGTACTTTCCGGCAGCGCTTCCAGCTCGGTTCGCGTCAACGCCTGGACCAGCTCCGCTTCCTTGATCTTGTGCTGCAGGCCCAGCGCCTCGGACTGGCTGACGTAGTCGGCTTCCTCCAAAGTGCCGGCGGCCTTCGCTTCATCCAGCTCAATCTGGTTGGCGATGAGGGTGTCATTCAGCGCCTGGAAGGCAGCCCCATGCTGCTGCTTCAAATAATCGATCCAGAAATCCCGACCCACCAGCGATTGAAACTGCTGGGGTGAATCGTCCAGTTCCAGGACCTGATTGGCGGCGGCGTCGAGCATGTCGGGGCTGACATCTCCCAGCGTGAGAAAAACCCCGCCCGCGGGTTGCCCCGGTAACCCCAGTCGATCCTTGAGCCCCGCCCGGTAAGCCAGACGGACCTCGACCTCTTCGATCAGCGCCAGGTTCTCGATCTTTTGATCGTTGGTCAGGTCGGTGCGGGCATTGATCGCGTCACGGCGCCGCTGGATGTCCTGCAGGGCAATACGCTCCACCTCATCGAGGCGAAACAGCCCCTTGGCCAGCTGGAAGAGCGTTGCCGCTTCATCCGTTCCAACCGCCAAGGCCCTGGCGTTGTGGATCATCAAGCGGATTTCCAGGTAGCTGAACGACAAGGCTGCGCGATCTTCACAGGCCGGTTGGCCAGCCAGGTCGAACAGTTCATCACGCAGCTCGGTGGAACGCCCCATCGCGTCGAGCATCTGCCAGACGCGGGCCTGGAGGTCCGGATAATCTTTCAGGCTCTGATAAGATTTAGCCAACCGATGCAATAACTCAAAAAACTCTCCCGATTGCGGTTCATCCGCCAGGCTTTGCCACACAGCTCTTTTGTCCGCCAGTTGGCCCGCAGGCAGGTTGAGCAGCCATTGCTGCATATTCGACGGCCCGACCGACGCTGAAAACCCAAACGCCTCGGGCAAACGCAGGACTGCCCATTCAGGACGCGTCTGCAAGACCGTCACCCAATAATCACGCAAACGCTGTTGGACCACCTCGCTCAACGGGTTGCCCTGCAACAGCGTCACGCGATTGAGGCGTGCCGTGGCATGGGCACGCTCGGCGGGCGGGTCGAGCAGGTGATCCGGCACCTGGGTCAAGCCGTTGTCGCGCAAATCAATCAGCTCCAGCGGCTGGTCGCGCAGGCCGGTGGGCCAGGCAGTGATCCCGGTATTTTTCAGGTTCAATCGCTCCAGGTCAGGCAACCTGCTGAAGTCCGGTAGGCGCCCCAGCGGGTTGTTGTCCAGGTCGAGGCTTCTCAAGCGAGTAAGGCCTTGCAGGATGTCAACGCTACGCGGTGTCAGGCCGATCCGGTTCGCCTCCAGTTGCAGCGTCTCCAAGTCCCTCATCCCCTCCAAGGCCCTGGGAATATCGATCAACCGGTTCCTGGACAGGTCCAACCGGCGAATGGAGGAAAATCCGCTGAGGAAGCTTTCGCAGTGATGCAGCGTCAAGCCCATGTCACGCAGCTTGAGCACCCCTACATGACTGAAGTCGGCCGTCAGTTCCGGCAGTGCCCCGATGTCCAATCCGCTCAAATCAAGCTCATAGCCGATCGTGCGCAGATCCGCTGCCACAACGAGCCGGGTCTGACGCCGCCAGCATCGCTCGATTTGTTCGGCCATCACCTGCCTGATCGTCTGCGGTACTACAGTCGGGTGATTACCCACGTCACGCCAGCCGAGGGTAGCGACCCAACGGTCCAGATCCCGGCGCAGCATTTTCAGCTCGACGCTACGTCGCTGGAGCTCCCTCACCGCGCCGTCGCCCAGAGCTCGCAACAGCGCATCGGTTTGTGCCGCCGTGTAACTCGGGTACAGCTCCAGCACCCGGCTTTCCGC
This sequence comes from Pseudomonas sp. Soil_N_39, assembly GCF_057655955.1. Classification (NCBI taxonomy): domain Bacteria; kingdom Pseudomonadati; phylum Pseudomonadota; class Gammaproteobacteria; order Pseudomonadales; family Pseudomonadaceae; genus Pseudomonas; species Pseudomonas sp. Soil_N_39. The sequence goes on along the minus strand of NZ_JBDGLI010000022.1, from coordinate 33,793 downwards.
CGTTCGGCCCAGGCCCAACCAATCCCGTAGTCCACCCAAGGGATAACCGACTTGGCCCGAAGCCAGGCGCATCGGCGATTTAAAGGCGGGCTTGAGTGCGGGCATCTTCAAGCGGCGCGCCAGCGCATCCCGGTCCACCGGCGAAGCGCCGACCGCCTCTTTCAACAGGTCGCCGTGATGAATCGAAGGTCGAGCCATGGCCCGGCGTTCGGCATCCGGCAGGGCATGCTGCAAGGCATCGAAGAGGCTGCCCCAATGGCTCAGTTCATTGCCGTTGTCGTCAAAGGCCTGGTAGCGCTCATCATCCCTGACCACGACCTTGGTCTGCGCCGCATTTTGCGGCCCGATGCTGTCGATCAAGGTGCCGGACACAACGGCCTCGCGCAATTCGATGCGCAGCGTGCCGCTCCAGCCGGGCAAGGTTTCCAGGGTAGCCAACACCAGTCGAGGCGTGTCCGCCGTGACCAAGGCGTCCTGATGCAGGCCTTCGTAGGCGCGGTTCAGACGCACCACACGCTGGAAGTGGCGCAGCTCTTCGGCGATGCGCAGAGGGATGGGTTTGGTCTGATTCGCATCGGCGAAATCCCAGGCGGCCATTTGCTGCAGCTCTTCGGTGCCGGCCAAGGTGATGACCTGCTCGATCGCCGTGGCTGGAACCGAAGGAAAGCGGGACTTGATCAGCGCCACACGGGGGTCACCTCGCGTCTCGCCCAGGGCGTAGTAATCGTTGAGCAACTGCACCTTTTCATTCACTGCCGTTTCGGCGAGTGCCTGGCGCAGGTGCCGGACGCGAGCGTCCATGTGGGCTTTCGCAATCGGCGGGCTCGCCGTGGCCAACAGATCGACGCCTGCGGCATCCACCGCTTCGATCAGGTTTTTCAACAGCGCAGGCGTGCGGACCTTGGCCTCGGTCAGGCTGGCCTCACGAACCGGCGTCTCGCCTTCCGAGGGCCGGACGTATTCCCAGCGCGTCCGGCCGGCGCCGTCGACGATCTTCAGTTTCAACCCTCTTGGCCACGGGCCGTATTGGGTCAGCAGGTGCAACATCGGCTCGGCCAGGTCATGGCCCGGCGGCTCCTCGCTTTGCAGTTGTCCGATGAACGTGTCGATTTGTCGGCAGAGGTCGAAGCGACCCAGCGTGTCGGTCAGCAACGCCGGCACCGGCTCGCCCTCGACATGCAACCGTCGCAGCACGTCCTGCGGGGTCGCGCTGGCGAGGCGGATCTGCTCCAGTTCGGCATCGCTGAAATCCTTGACGCCATGGCCCAGACGCCTCATCAGTGTCGGGCCTTCCCAAGTACGCGGTTGTTCCAGTTCGTGGTGCCAGGCACCGCTGCCGTTGTGCGTCAGCTCGGGCTGGTAGGCCTGCGGACGGGAAGGATGACGAATGCGATAGCGGAGGGTTTGCGGATCCTGTTGCACTTCAAAACGTTGCTCACCCAGCGGCAAGACCTGCTGATTCTCGACCCGATACAGGCCCTGGCTATCCGGGCTTGAGGCCGCGGGAGGCTGCAGCTCACTCTGGTAAACGCTCAGGTCGGGGCGCCACAGGCGCGACTCGCCATTGGCCAATTGAACCGCCTCCAACTGATCCACCGTGCTCGACCATCGAATGTGCGGCAGTACCGCCGCACCGGTGGCGACGAAGGCCGTATTGAGGGCCACGCTGGAGAAATGCGCCCACATTTCCCGGGTCTCCCCACGCTCGAACGCTTCGATGCCTTCGAACGCCTCGTTGAACATCTGCACGGCCCCGACCGTCAACATCAGTGGCCCCAGCCCTGGCACGACGAACGCCGCCAGGTTGAACACATCGACCACCGCGTCCAGGTAACTGTCCAGGCGCGCCAGGCGTGCTTTTTTGTCTTCAACACCGGTAGGCACGGCCACCGCGCGTGCGTCGGCCTGGATCTTCTCGATTTGCCGCAGGCGCAGCGAGCCCCACAGGTCGCCGGGAATCGGCTCCGTGCCCATGGGCAGGTTGCGCAACGACGATTTGAGTGGGAAATCGGCCTGGTCATCGGCCGTCGGGGAGATTTGATAGAGGTGCTTGAACTGCCGAAAAAACGCCCCTTGCTGACGCAGCGGCACGAAACGGCTGAAGAAGCGGCGGTAGGCGCCACTGTGCAAGCGTCGCCGCAGTTCGGCCATGAAGTCGGCGCTGGAGGCGTAGGCTTTCAGAGGATGCTCGGGATCGCCCGGAAGGTAGGCCACGACCGGCACCACCCGGCGACTGTTTTCAAGATCGGGGCCAATCAACAGTGGACCGGCCAGTTCGATGTCGAACACTTTCAGGGAAGTGAATCTCACGGCCTGGCCATCGAGGGTGACGTCGCTGGCCCCCTCGGCCACCTGCTGCAACATCTGGTAGACCGTCGGGCTGATGTCGGCCTTGGCCCTAGCGATCTGGATGCTCAGTGCCAAGCCCTGCCGGTGATACTCCTCCAGCGAATGATCCAGCGGGTTGTACGTCTTGCTGTCGTCGGGCCGCAGGACAGCGTTGATGTGCTCCTGATACTGGCGCCCCAGATCCAACGTGCGACACAACTTGGCGAAGGCTTCAGGGGCAATCGACAGTGCCCCTGCGCGAACGGCGTCGGTGGAGGGCACCACAGCGCCGCCCAGGAACGGGCGCACCGCGGTGATGAGGTTGCAATCGGCACAGGCGGGTTTGCGCGCTTCCTCTGGCGCGAAATTGGCCAGCGCCGCCTCCAGCAATGACGTGCCACGGTATTCGTAGCGATCGAAATGGCCGCCCTCGCTGTCCAGGACCAGTGCCCCAAAAAAATCATCGCGGGTCTTGCGCCCGTACTTGCGGACGAAATACACCTCGTTGACGTTCAGCGCGAAGCCGAATTCATCCAGGATCGCCTGCTCGAGCAAGGGTTCGGCGAAGGCGCGAATATCCTGGATATTGCCCAGTCGGTTGTCGACCTGGTTCAGGCGCTCGCGGTAGCGGGAATGACTGTCCTTGAGGCTATTCCAGAGATCGGGGGAGGCTTTCGCATACCAGTGCGGAAGCGTCAGTTCATGATCGCTCAGTTCCTGCTGGCGTTGCACGATGGCCCCGCTGTACCAGCCGGGAATACGGGCTTTGAGCAGGTCGAAATGCTCGCCCTGGGGAATGGCGAAACGGGGGGTGAAGCCTGGCATATCGGGTCATCCTTGACGTTGGAAAACCCGAGCCTATCCCGTGTGTCAGCGATGAGTGCGGTATCTATTTATCGCTTTTTCAGGTTTTTGCCTGTCCAGGCACTGATGCGCTCGGCAGTCCTGTCAGTCCACCCAGCGGCCCAGTTGCTGACGTAGCCGACGGTTCTCGGCTCGCAGTTCTTGAACTTCCTCCAGCAGGTCCAGCGCCAGGGCGACGCCTTCCCACTCCAGGTCCAGGTCGTGCCGCAGCTTCGCGGCACGCTTGGCCAGGGCCAGCTCGTAATCGGTAAACCGCCAATCCGTCGGGGCCGCGCCGTGGGGTTCGAGGATGCCATGCTCGACGATTTCGATCACATGGACATCGGCCAATGCGGCGGCTTCACAGAATTCCAGCAGGTTCAGTTCAATGATCGGGTTGTTCATGGTCTGCTTCTCCCAATGCTTCAACTGTCGAGTCTAGTCCCGCCTGCCCATGTGAACACGGACACCTGTGGCGAGGGGATCTGTGGGAGCAAAGCTTGCTCGCGACAGAGGTGTCTCAATTCCTGGGAAATCGAGTTGCATTCATCGCGGGCAAGCCTTGCTCCCACATGTAATGAGGTCAGAAGTTCTCCCGCGGATCGAATGCCGCTTTCTTCGCCAGTTCCGCCCACAGCGCCTTGACCGCTTCGTCGCTAGCCTTGGGCATCACGGCCTTGAGTTGCACGAACAGGTAGCCGCGCTCGCCGGCCTTGTTGCGCAGGCCGTGGCCCTTGGCGCGCATGCGCTGGCCGTTCTGGCTGCCGGCCGGAACCTTGAGGTTGATCTTGCCGGTAAGGGTCGGCACCGCCACTTCGGTGCCCAGCGCCAATTCCCACGGGGCCAGGGGCAAGGTGATGATCAGGTCCTGGCCTTCGACGTCGAATTTGGGGTGCGGGGCGAAACGAATGGTCAGGTACAAGTCGCCGTTGGCGCCGCCACCGACACCCGGCGCGCCCTGGCCCTTGAGGCGAATGCGTTCGCCGTCGGTCACGCCCAGCGGGATCTTCACGTTCAGGCTCTTGCTGGTGTTGCTCACGTGCTGGCCGGCCGCGTTGTATTGCGGCACCTGGAACGTGACTTTCTTCGACTCGTTCGACAGGGTTTCTTCCAGGAAGATCGGTAATTCCATTTCCACGTCTTGCCCTCGACGGCCGGCGCTGCGACCTGACTGTCCGCCGCCGAAACCCGGGCCGCGATTACCGAAAATCGAACTGAAGAAGTCCGAGAAATCCCCCGTGTCCTGGCCGCCAAAACCGCCACGGCTCTGCCAACCCGGCGGGCCCTGGAACGGCTGGCCATGTTGGCCGTAGCGGCGCAAGTCGTCGTACTCGGCGCGCTTGTCGGCGCTTTTCAGCGCTTCATAGGCTTCGGAGACGTCCTTGAACTTGGTCTCGGCGTCCTTTTCCTTGCTCACATCCGGGTGGTACTTGCGCGCCAGCTTGCGGTAGGCAGCCTTGATCGTGCTGTCGTCCGCCGTTGGCTCAACACCCAGGATCTTGTAATAGTCTTTGAAGTCCATCTAAGCATCACCATCCGTTATCGATGTCGCACCGCCACGCACAGCATGCCCGGATGACCGGACAGCGGGTTGACCGACCTCAAGATTGGGACCGGGCGGCACGTCAGAAGTTTATCGGCAGCGGGTGGCGGTTCTTGTGTCCGCCCTGTGGCTGCCAGGCTATGCCTGCAAGTTTGGGGGTATAAGAGTGTCTTTCAAGGCCTGCGTTCGAGAATTAGCAGATAACCGGCCTTCGAATCCGCGCCGCACTGACATACACTGCGCGGCCGTTTTTTCAACTGGAACCTGAAAGACATGAAAAACGCATCCCCGGCCCGTGCCTGCGGTATCGACTTTGGCACGTCCAACTCCACCGTCGGCTGGCTGCGCCCCGGCATGGAAACGTTGATCGCGCTGGAGGACGACAAGATCACCCTGCCCTCGGTGGTCTTTTTCAATCTGGAGGAACGCCGCCCGGTGTATGGCCGCCTGGCCTTGCACGAATACCTGGAAGGCTACGAAGGCCGGTTGATGCGCTCGCTCAAGAGCCTGCTGGGCTCCAAGCTGATCAAGCACGACACTAGCGTGTTGGGCACGGCGATGCCGTTCAAGGATCTGCTGGGGCTGTTCATCGGCCAGTTGAAGCAACGTGCCGAAGCCACCGCCGGTCGGGAATTCGAAGAAGTGGTACTGGGGCGCCCGGTGTTTTTCGTCGATGACGATGAAATGGCCGACCAGGAAGCGGAAAACACCCTGGTGGACGTGGCCCGCGCCATCGGCTTCAAGGAGGTTTCGTTCCAGTACGAGCCCATCGCGGCGGCCTTCGATTATGAATCGACCATCGAGAAAGAAGAGCTGGTGCTGATCGTCGACATCGGCGGCGGTACCTCGGACTTCTCCCTGGTGCGCCTGTCCCCTGAGCGTCGCACCCACGACAACCGCCACGCCGACATCCTCGCCACCGGTGGCGTGCACATCGGCGGAACCGATTTCGACAAGCAACTCTCCCTGGCCGGCCTGATGCCACTGTTCGGTTACGGCAGCCGCATGAAAAGCGGTGCCTACATGCCCACCAGCCACCACATGAACCTGGCGACCTGGCACACCATCAACGCGGTGTACTCGCAAAAGTCCACCCTGGCCTTGGGCAGCATGCGCTACGACATCGAAGACACCGGCGGCATCGATCGGCTGTTCAAGCTGATCGAACAGCGCGCCGGGCATTGGCTGGCGATGGAAGTGGAAGAAACCAAGATCGCGCTGACCCACACCGACCAGCGTCATTTGCTCCTGGACCGCATCGAGCCCGGCCTGAGCGTGGATCTGAGCCGGGCCCTGTTCGAAACGGCCATCGACGGCTTGCTGGAGCGGGTGCGCGGCAGCGTCACGCAGTTGCTCAACGATGCCAACGTGCGGGTCGATCAGGTCGACACGGTGTTCTTCACCGGCGGTTCCAGCGGCATTCCGGCATTGCGCAACAGCGTCTCGGCGATGCTGCCCCAGGCGCGGCATGTGGAAGGCAATATCTTCGGCAGTATTGGCAGTGGGTTGGCGATTGAGGCGATGAAGCGCTATGGGAGCCAGGTCTGATCCAGGACCGAGGCGCGTGAATCGCGAGCAAGCTCGCTCCCACAGTTAACCGAGTTCCTTCAGAAGGAATGCGCTCAACTGTGGGAGCGAGCTTGCTCGCGATGGCGCCAGATCAGTCACCATCACTATCGAATCAGACCATCCCCACCTGCTTCAACTCACTCTTGAGATACGCATAATAAATCGGCCCCGCCACCACCCCCGGCAGGCCGAACGCGGCTTCGAACACCAGCATTGCCATGAGCAGTTCCCAGGACTTGGCGCTGATCTGCCCACCGACGATGCGGGCATTGAGAAAGTACTCGAGCTTGTGGATCACGATCAGGTAACCCAGCGCCGCCACCGCCACCCAGATCGACAACGACAGGGCAACGATGGTGATCAGCGTGTTGGACATCAGGTTGCCGATGACCGGCAGCAGCCCCAGCAGGAAGGTCATCACGATCAGGGTCTTGGTCAACGGGAGATGAATGCCGAACAGCGGCAGCACCACCGCGAGGAAAATCCCGGTGAAGAAGGTGTTGAGCAGGGAAATCTTGATTTGAGCGAAGACGATGTTGCGAAACGCCTTGACCAGCAGGTTCAGGCGATCGAACAGCGCGGCGGCCAGGGGCTTGCGCTTGGTCAGGTCGGGAATGCGCTGCAGGGCAACGATGGCCCCCAGCACCATGCCGATCAGCAGCGTCACGAACATGTGGGCCGCGTCCTTGCCCACCAGTTGCAGGTCGCTCAGGTGCTTGCTCACCCAGTCACCGATCGCCACCCGGAACTCGGCGGCGCTGGCCGGCAGGTAGGCGTCGATGAACGGCGGCAATTGCCCACGGGCGCGATCGACCACCGCCATGAACTTGTCCAGGGAGGCCCCGGGGTTTTCCGCCTCATGGAGCAGGAAACTGAAGGCGCCGGCGAAGATCAGCGTCAGCACACTGACCACCAGCGTGCCCAGTAACGCCACCGCCAGCCAGCGGGCGCGGCGACCTTCGATCAGGCGCTGCAACTGCGGGGTGAGCATGTTGACCAGCTCGAACACCAACAGCCCGGCCAGCAGGCTCGGCAACAGGCGCAGCGGGAGCACCAGCAACAACCCACCAAAAATGATCACCCAACTGATCACCAACAACACATGACGCTGAGAAAACGTTGGCATACAGCCTCAGGACAAAACGGCGTGAAAGGATCGGCAGTCTGCCAGCGATCCGCTGGCAGCACTAGGGATTGTGTCGGCCGACCTTGGTCGCAGTTCAGGGGTTTTTTGTAACTTTTGCGCCGGCCCCATCGCGGGCAAGCTCGCTCCCACCCTGGACCGGGCAATACAGATCCACTGTGGGAGCGAGCTTGCTCGCGATAGGGCCCATGGATTCAACACTTATTTCTTCTTCAGGCACTCACTCATGAACGCCTTGCGGGCATCACCCTTCAGCGCCTGCTCGGTGGCCGTGGCGTTGCAGCTCTTCATGCGCTCTTGCGGGGTGCTCGGTGCAGCCTTGAGGCAGGTGCTCATGAACGCCTTGCGCTCGTCGCCCTTGAGCGCCTTGGCGGTGGCGTCGGCGTTGCAGGTGGTCATCTTGGTCTGCTGCACCGTCGCGGCGAAGCCCTGGGAACACAGCAGCAAACCGATCATCAACAAAGGCACACGAAGCATCTTCATGGTGTTTCTCCTCGCTGCCGCACGAGGGTGCGGCGATGAGGTGCAGTGTAGACAAAGCCTGTTACACCTTCATCTGTGTTCAGTGGTAAACCGGCGGCGCCCTGGCTGACGCCATCGCGAGCAAGCTCGCTCCCACAATGGACCGAGCACTGCAAATCCACTGTGGGAGCGAGCTTGCTCGCGATGAACGATAACGCGGTCCAACGGGTTACATCCCCGCGGCCTTCAACCGCTCGGCATGCTCGACAAACAACCGGATCGGCTCGGCCCCCTTGCCCACCAGCCCTAGCGACTGATTGACGATGTCGAAGTGATCCAGCGGATAGTCATCGCCGATAACCATGCCCAGGTGTGAGCTGTAGCGCCCGACCAAACCGTCGCACTGCCCCGCTTCCCTGACAAAGGTGCGGGCAAATAGACGGCAAGTGCGGTTGGTGCCGTCGAACAGGTTGCGCCCTTTATCGGTCTTGCCCGGCTGCAAGGTGCCGGACCAGGAGTAATAGCGCACGCCATTGACCTCTTCCGGCCCCCGCCCGCCCCAGGTGACCGGCAGGCCCTGTGGATAACGTTGATTGAACAGCGTCACTCCGGCGGTGGTCAGGGAGGCATGGGAGGCATTGAGGTTGACCGGCAGCTTTGGCCCGCGATAGCCGATGTCCAGCAGGCTCATCAGGGCGTTGATCAAGCGCAGCGCGACACTGAGCACACGTCCCTTGGCGCTGTCGGCCGGGTAGTGGGCCTGGAGGTAATCGGCCAGTTCGGAGCCATGGTTGGGGCCGGCCACCGACGTGACCGACGCCACCAGGTCCGGGCGTTTGGCGGCCGCATAGCGGGCGGTGAGGCTGCCCTGGCTGTGGCCAATCAGGTTGACCTTCTGCGCACCGGTTTGCCGCAGTATGTCGTCGATCAGTGCCAGCAATTGCTCGCCGCGCACCTCGGACGAATGCAACGGCGAAACCTTCACCGCCACCACCACGGCCCCACCGCGACGCAACGCCGAGACGATCCCATACCAGTACGGATACAGCACCAGGCGTATGAACCCGAACATGCCCGGGACCAGCACCAGCGGGTAACGAGTGGCGCAGCGTTGCGACATGGCGACATCCTTGTGATCAAGAGGTGATCAGCATCGGTACCGATGATGACCAGTCTATGACACCCGTACGAATCCGTGGCGAGGGAGCTTGCTCCCGCTGGGCTGCGCCGCAGCCCTTCTCAGAAAGACCGTGCCAGTGCCAGCAAGCGCTCCTCGGCCTCGGCACAGGACAACGCAAAGCTGCGCTCGGCCGACTCTTCGCCTTCGGCCGCCACCACCGTCACATCAGTGATGCCGATGAACCCCAATACAGTGCGCAACAGCGTGTCGGCGTGGTTCATGCTCTCCAGCGGTCCGCCCGGCCCGAAACCGAAATCGCCACGGCTGGTCACGATCAGCGCCTTCTTGCCCAGCACCAGCGGCTCGTAGTGCGACACGCCGTTGTCCAGGCTGTGGTTGAACGTCAGCCCGATGCGCACGATCTGGTCGATCCAGGCCTTCACACCGCTGGGCACGCTGAAATTGTGCATGGGCGCGGAGATCACCAGTCGATCATGGGCTTGCAGCTCCGCGACCAAGGCATCGCTCAGGGCCAGGTCCGCTTGCATGATCAACGGTCGAGCCTGAGGCTCGGGGTAGAACGCCGCGGCGATAAAGGCTTCGTTGACCGGCGCAATGACCGTGCGTCCGACTTCGCGACGGGTCACTTGGGGTTGCGGGTGGGCGACCTGCCACGCCGAGACAAAGGCCTCGGCCAGGCGCCGGGAATGGGAACGCTCGCCACGGGGACTGCCATGCACCACAAGAATCTTGCTCATCTGAATCTCCTTTTATGCGGCTACAATCAACATTGCTTGTGCCTTGCAGCTTGAAGTTCAGAGCTGCTTACAGACAAATGAGCGTTAGTTAATCTGGATGAGTTAATTTCATCCATTGCGTTCCAGGAGAATTAAAATGTTCGCCAACCTGCCGCTCAACGCTCTGCGCGCCTTCGAATCCGCCGCGCGGCTGCTCAGTTTCAAGGCGGCCGCGGCGGAGTTATCGGTGACGCCGACGGCGGTCTCCCACCAGATTCGATCCTTGGAGAGCTGGCTGGGGCTGATGCTGTTCGAACGCCTGCCACGCCAGGTGCGCCTCACCGAAGGCGGGCAACGCTTGTTCCATAGCCTGCACGGAGCCTTGCTGGAAGTGGCGCAAAGCGTCGACACCCTGCGCCCGCAACGCAGTACCACCCACCTGACCCTGTCCACCACCGCCGCGTTTGCCGCCCTGTGGCTGGTGCCTCGCCTGGGGCGCTTTTATGCACGTCACCCGAACATCAACGTGCGCCTGGACACCCATTGCGAGGTGATCGACCTGCATCAGGACGCCAGCGTCGACCTGGTGGTGCGCTACAGCCTGGACGCCTACCCGAACCTGTACGGCATGTGCCTGTTCGATGAAAGCTTCGGGGTCTACGGTTCGCCTGAGCAGGTGGCCCTGGCGACCCGGCAGCCACCAACGCTGATCAGCGTGCGCTGGCACAACTCCAAGCTGTACGCCCACGGTTGGGACGCCTGGTGTGCCCAGGCCGGGGAAACCTGGCTCACCCGGCAGCCGTGCATGCGCGAGTACGACGAGGAGCATTACGCCTTGCAAGCGGCGATTGCCGGGCAGGGCCTGGTGTTGGCGAGCAATATCCTGGCATCGGAAAGCATCGCCAGCGGCTTGTTGGTGGGCTATCGCCCGGACGTCCAGGTGAGCGGCGCCGGCTACAGCGCCCTGTGCGTCCCGGGCCGCGAACGCCATCCACCGGTACGGGCCTTCTTCCAGTGGCTGGGGGAGGAAGCGCGGCTGTCCGGTTATGCGCTGAAAAATTCGGTAAAACTTTTTCAGGACCGCGTCACTCAGATTTAAAGTGATCGCGCCAGCAGAGCGTGACGCCTCAACCGGATCAGCCTCCAGGAGAACGAGATGAGCGACATGCACTTATCCGATGTAACCACCCTGCGCGAACGGGCACGGCAGAACGTGCAGAACGGCGCAGTGACCGAAGGCTACGGCGCCGATCGGCAGGAAGTCATCCGCCTGCTCAACGAAGCGCTGGCCACCGAGCTGGTCTGCGTGCTGCGCTACAAGCGTCACTACTTCATGGCCTCCGGCCTCAAGGCCAGCGTGGCGGCCAGTGAGTTTCTCGAGCACGCGAACCAGGAAGCCGAACACGCCGACAAACTCGCCGAGCGCATCGTGCAGTTGGGCGGTGAGCCGGAGTTCAACCCCGACCTGTTGACCCGCAATTCCCACGCCCAGTACGTCGCAGGCAACACCCTCAAGGAAATGGTGTACGAGGACCTGGTGGCCGAACGGATCGCCATCGACAGCTACCGGGAAATCATCCAGTACATCGGCGAAAAAGACCCGACCACCCGGCGCATCTTCGAAGACATCCTGGCCCAGGAAGAAGAGCATGCTGATGATATGGCCGATATCCTGGCCGATCTGTAAGAGCCTTTAGGTCCCCATCGCGAGCAAGCTCGCTCCCACAAGGGGCCGAGCGCTGCAAATCCCCTGTGGGAGCGAGCTTGCTCGCGATGAGGCCAGTCGCCTCACCGCACAATCCGGCTACCGGGTAGGCTTGACCGTCACCGGCGCCTTGCCCGCCTTCATCTGCTCCAACAGCGGCGCACACTGGTTCGGCTCACCGCCGCTGGGCGCCACCAGCGCCAGCAACCCGGCCGCCGGCGCGGCGATCACGCCCAACGCCACCATCCCGGCACCGCGCAGCATCAGGGGCACGGCCTTGACCCCCGCGGCGGGCTTGGCGAACGGGCCGCGCACGTACAACGGCGAGCGCAGGGAAATCAGGCGCCAGCCTTTGGACTCAGGGGTGACGGTCAGGTCCAACTGTTCGGTCGCCATGTTCGCCGTGCCGTCGATGTAGATGATCGCGTTCTCGGTGTCGAACACGAACAGACGCGTGGTCGCCAGGCCCGTCTTGATGTCGAAATCCGCCGCCGCGCAGTTGATCTTCACTTCCTTGTCGCCAAAGATTTTCCCCACCACATAGTTGCCGACGTTCAGTCCCGCCAGCTCCATCAATTCCCGACTGATGGCACCATCGTTGATGAGCATTTTCAGGGTGCCGTTGGAGGTGCCCAGCAACGCCGCCACCGAATTGCCGCGCCCGGTGATGTCAGCATCGCCGTTGAGCTCGCCGAAGCTGGTTTTCATCGGCTCGAAACCCGGGAACAGTTGCTTGAGCTTGAACCCTCGCGCCGTCAGCTTCGCCTGGCCTTCAAGGGGTCGGGTGCGCCCGTTAAGGCGGATCTGCGCATCGAGCCGGCCACCGGCCACGCCGAAGCGCAGGGGCTCAAGGCTCAACTGCCCATCGTTGAGCACCAGATGGGTATACAGATCGGTGAAAGGCAGTTGCTCGCTGTGGACGATTCGCTTGCCGGTGAACTCCACATCGGCGTCCATCACACTCCAGCGCTCGGTGCGAAACTCTTCCACGGGCAAGACCTTGCCGGTCGGCTGCTTGCTCGCGCCGCCCCGGGCCTTTTGCTCGGCATTGGAGTCCGCACCGATCAGCGGCGCCAGGTCGCTGAACAGCAGTTGATTGGAAACCAGCGCACCACTGAGTTTCGGCCGCGGCTGGCTGGCGACATAGGCCAGGTCGCCATGGATATCGCTATCGCCGATCTTGCCGTTGAATGCCTCATAGCGAAACAGTGCCCCACCCGGCTCATGCAGCTTGGCAATCAAGCGTCCGTCGGTGGCGTAAGGGGGTGAATCCGGCAGGGTCACGCCGGTCAGCGGGTAGAGATTGGCGAGGCTGTTGCCGGCCAGTTTCAGGCGCAAGTCCAGGGCCCCGAGGTTCAGCGGGTCGGTGAGGGTGCCGGCCAGTTCGACGCGGGTGTCGCCGATCTTCGCCTGGGCCTGGAGCGGAAAGGGTCGGGACGCATCCTGCAAGGCCAGCAAGCCACCGACCTTGCCGGAGCCGGTCAGGTTTTGCCCGTGATACTGCCCGTTGACCTTGAAGGCGAACGCGTAGTCCTGCGGCGTCGCGCCTTGGTCCTGGGCTTTTTTCGCGGCCTTGTCGCCGACGATATCGCTGAACGGAATGGGTTTGCCCAACGGATCGATCAACAGGTCGAGTCGGGTCTTGAGCGTCTGGTCGTCCAGGGTGACGTGCCCCTTGTCGAAGCCGATGGCGCCGATGTCCACCACCCAGCTGGACGGCTCGGCGTCCGGGTCTTTTGGATCGAATTGGAAGGTCCAATTGGCGCGACCGTCCGCCAGGCGTTGCAGGTTGGCGTTGGGCTCCGTCAGGTCGATGCGCGGAATCGCCACTCGCCGGGCCAGCAAGGCCAAGGGCGAAACGCGCAGTTCGACACGCTTGAGCGTGGCCATTTGCGGGGTTTTCGACCAGTCCGGGTTACCCAGGCTCAAGTCTTCGGCCACCACATGGGGCCACGGCAACCAGGCACGCCAGCCACCTTCTGCCGGCTCGCGCTGCCAGACCACCGCCAGGTTGCCGTTGATGGCGAAGGGGCGATGCAATTCCTCGGAAACCTTGGCATTGAGCGCAGGCTTGATGCGGTTCCAGTCGAAGAAGGCAATGACCAGGACCAGCACCGCCAGCAGGACAACAAGGCTGGCAAAGCTCCAGGCGAGGATTTTCGAGGTGCGCGTCATGCACGAGGCTCCTGATGACAAATCAGCGTCCGCAACCGCGACGCCTCTGAAAACACGAACCTGCAGTCGGTTCGCCATGAAGGGTTGGACTGGTAAAACCGCCAACAGGTGCCGATGAGCGGCACAAAAAAACGCCAGGTTCCTGACCGATCAGCCAACAAACTGTTACCGCGCCCGCACATTTACGAGGCAGCGATGGGTACAAAATACCCACCACGGTGCAAAAGCGCACCCCTGAAACCCCCGTTCTAGAGCCTTCGCTTCGAACAATCAATTCCGTTGATTATTACCATTGCGTTTATGAACTTTTATATCGACTTATCGAGAGTAGCATTGCCCTCGTACCCACTTTATCGCCCTCCCAAGGAGCAACGATCATGAAACGCCAATTACTGATGAGCCTGTCCCTTTCACTGCTGGCCTCTACTGCCTTCGCACTGCCAGCGTCCGAACAAGCCACGCCACAGGTCAAGGACAACCACTCTGTCTACAGCCAGACTGTTGCCGAAGGTGGTCGCGATCGCCTGGAACAAAAAGGCCTGGTCGAGGACGGTTATGACCGCACCAAACAAAGCGATACCGTTGCAGCTGATGGTTCCGACCGCACCCCAGGCCAGACCTTGGCAGCTGACGGTTCCGACCGCACTCCAGGCCAGACCTTGGCAGCCGACGGTTCCGACCGCACTCCAGGCCAGACCTTGGCAGCTGACGGCTCCGACCGCACTCCAGGCCAGACCCTCGCCGAAGACGGTTCTTCCCGCACCAAAATGGGCGATACCGTGGCCGAAGGCGGTGGTGACCGTGTGATCGAACGCAACAGCACAGTGAGCTGAGCCCATGCTGGCCCAGAAAAAAGCCCGATTTCCCCAATCGGGCTTTTGACTTTCCAAGCCCCCTCGTTTCCCCCGCCCGATCCCTCTCTACCGTTCGACGTCGGCAAAGCCGATTTGCTAGAGTGCATCGCTCCCGTGAATCAGAAGTCAGCCTTGTGATGCTGCCCCGCGCCGAACAGAAACAACAGACTCGAATTGCCCTGATGGACGCAGCCCGTCATTTGATGGAATGCGGCCGGGGATTCGGCAGCCTGAGCCTGCGGGAAGTCGCCAGGACGGCGGGCATCGTGCCCACCGGGTTCTACCGGCACTTCGAGGACATGGACCAACTGGGCCTGGCATTGGTCAGCGAAGTCGGCCAGACCTTCCGCGAAACCATCCGCCTGGTCCGCCACAACGAGTTCGTCATGGGCGGCATTATCGATGCGTCGGTGCGGATCTTTCTCGATGTGGTGCAGGTCAACCGATCCCAATTCCTGTTCCTGGCCCGCGAGCAATATGGCGGCTCGCTGCCGGTGCGCCAGGCCATCGCCCAATTGCGCGAAGATATCAGCTCGGACCTGGCCGCCGACCTGGCCTTGATGCCCAAGCTGCAGCACCTGGACCTGGCCGCCCTGGGCGTGATGGCCGATCTCATCGTCAAAAGCGTGTTTGCCACCCTGCCGGACATCATCGACCCACCCGCCCAAGCCCTCCCCGAGCACCTAACGCCCCAGGCGAAGATTACCCAGCAACTGCGGTTCATCTTTATTGGCCTCAAGCATTGGCAAGGGCTGGGCAGTACCGAATAAACCCCGAATGTACTCACTGTGGGAGCGAGCTTGCTCGCGATAGCGGTCTGTCAGTGGCATTGATAGTGGCTGATCCGCTGCTATCGCGAGCAAGCTCGCTCCCACAGTTCTTTTTTGTGCCTGTCGCAAAATGGTGCGCCATATCTCGACACGCACCGATATGGCACGCATTCCGCCCCATCCTGAAACGCCATACCCGCTATTTCCTACACCTCCTTCGATTGGCAAGCCCCTTGCTCTAAACACAGCACTGTTCATTGCTGGAAGCACTCCGATGCTGGTGATTCACCGCAGAATCGACACTCAACCGCGCTGGGACGCCGAGCTGCACCTGACCTTCGACGCCCGCAGCAAAAGCCGTCTGCGCTGTTTCAGTGCCGAAGGTGAAGACGTGGGGTTGTTCCTGGAGCGAGGCCAGCCGCCGCTGTACGACGGCGAATGCCTGCAGGCCGAAGACGGGCGCATCGTGCGCGTCTGCGCCCGTGCCGAACAATTGCTGCACGTCACCTGCGCCAACGCCTTCGAACTGACCCGCGCCGCCTACCACCTGGGCAATCGCCACGTGGCCCTGCAAGTCGGCGATGGCTGGCTGCGCCTGCTGGACGATTACGTGCTCAAGGCGATGCTCGAGCAACTGGGCGCCAGCGTCGAATCCATCGAGGCCCCGTTCCAGCCGGAACACGGCGCCTATGGCGGCGGCCATCATCACTCCCGGCATGGCGACGAAGACTTCAACTACGCGCCGCGCCTGCATCAGTTTGGCGTGCGCACATGAATCCGGCCTGGGCGCTGCTGCGCCTAGCCAGCCCGCAGTTGCCGATTGGCGGCTACAGCTATTCCCAGGGGCTGGAGATGGCGGTGGACAATGGCCAAGTGAAAAACCCCGATGACGCACGGCGCTGGATCAGCGATCAATTGCTGCTGAACCTGGCACGCTTCGAAGCGCCCTTGCTGCTGGCACACTGCACCGCAGCCGCCGCTGACGATTGGGACGCGCTGCTGCAACGTTGCCAAGAGCACCGCGCCAGCCGGGAAACCCGTGAGCTGTATCAGGAGAGCCGGCAGATGGGCTACTCGTTGCAGCAATTGCTCGTCGGTCTGCCGGAGCTTGACCGTGCCGCGCGCGGCTTTCTTGAACAGCTCAGTCTTGAACAGCGCAGCGAGCCGCATCTGGCACTGGGCTGGGCCCTGGCCGCCCGCGCCTGGCAGATCGCCCCCCAGGACGCCCTCGCCGCCTGGCTGTGGAGTTGGCTGGAAAACCAACTGGCGGTGCTGATGAAAACCCTGCCCCTGGGCCAGCAAGCAGCCCAGCGCCTGACCAGCGAACTGTTGCCACTGTTGCAGCAGGCTCAGCACAACGCCTCGAACATCGACCCCGATCATTACGGCAGCGCCGCGTTTGGCCTGTCCCTGGCGTGCATGGCCCATGAGCGCCAGTACAGCCGCCTGTTCCGTTCCTAGGAGACACACATGAATACACAACCTCTGCGCGTCGGTATCGGCGGTCCGGTGGGTTCCGGCAAGACCGCCCTGACCCTGGCCCTGTGCCTGGCTCTACGTGAACGCTACAACCTGGCGGTAGTCACCAACGACATCTACACCCGCGAAGACGCCGATTTCCTGGTGCGCAACGAAGCCCTGGCGCCCGAGCGGATCATCGGCGTGGAGACCGGCGGCTGCCCGCACACGGCGATTCGCGAAGATGCCTCGATCAACCTTGAGGCGGTGGACCAGTTGAACCGGCGCTTCCCGGGCCTGGATCTGATCCTGGTGGAATCGGGCGGCGACAACCTGTCGGCGACCTTCAGCCCGGAGCTGTCGGACCTGACGATCTATGTGATCGACGTCTCGGCCGGCGACAAGCTGCCGCGCAAGGGCGGGCCGGGTATTTGCAAATCCGACCTGCTGGTCATCAACAAAATCGACTTGGCCCCCCTGGTGGGCGCGTCCCTGGAGATGATGGACAGCGACACCCGGCGGATGCGCAACGGCAAGCCTTTCGTGTTCAGCAACCAGAAGACCGGCCAGGGGCTGGACGACATCATCGCCTTCATCGAGCGCCAGGGCCTGCTGAGCGCCGCCTGATTTTTCCGACTGACAACAAGGAAGCTTATCCATGACGTTCAAACGCATCCTCGGCGCCCTCGCCCTGCTGCTGACCCCGGCCCTGGCCTTCGCCCACCCCGGCCATGGCGACAATGGCCTGATCGCCGGCCTCGGCCACCCCATCGGCGGGCTCGACCATTTGCTGGCGATGCTGGCGGTCGGCCTGTGGGCCGCGCAACAACAAGGCGCCGCGCGTTGGGCACTGCCATGCACCTTCGTCGGTACGATGCTGCTCGGCGGCCTGCTGGGCTTTGAAGGCCTGGAGCTGCCGGCGCTGGAAAGCGGGATCGCTGCCTCGGTGCTCGCCCTGGGCCTGGCGGTGGCACTGGCGGTGCGTCCGCCGTTGAGCCTGGCGGTCGGTGCAACCGCGCTGTTCGCGCTGTTCCATGGCGTGGCCCATGGCTTGGAACTGCCAGACATGTCGAGCCCGTGGGCCTATGCGGCAGGTTTCGTCGCGGCCACGGCGGCGCTGCATGGCGCAGGTTTTGCGCTGGTGCGGGTATTGCCGCGGGCGGCGGCGCCATTGGTCAGGTTGGTTGGGGCTGCTTCGGCGGGAGCTGGGGTGTGGTTGTTGGCGAGTTGATTCTCTAGCGCCTGCCTGGCCGCTATCGCGAGCAAGCTCGCTCCCACAGTTTGATCGGGGTACACCGGCCCCGTGGGAGCCAGCCTGCTTCACACCTTGATCGAGGTACACCGGCCCCTGTGGGAGCGAGCCTGCTTCACACCTTGATCGAGGTACACCGGCCCCTGTGGGAGCGAGCTTGCTCGCGATGACGGACTTGCAGGCGCCATCTCTCTGGAGTCGGTCACTCTGCTACCATGTCGCGCAATCGCCCCCAGCCGTGACGACGTCCGCCCATGCCTGATGCTTCCCGCCCCGCTCCCCAGCCTGAATTGACCGCCCTGTTCGCAACAGTGCGTCAGCATTTTCACGACGTGATCGTGCCAATGTGGCAAGGCCCGGGCTGGAATGCCGAACTGGCGCTGCCCTATGAATCACTGGATGCCGGACATGCACCACTGCCGCCCCAGCGCTACCGCGCCATGGCCTGTGCGCGGCAGTTGTATGTGTTCGCCAGCCTGATTGGCGAAGTGCCCCAGGCCGAGGATCGGGCCAGTGCCCTGTTCCGCTCGCTACAGCGTCATTTCCACGATGCCGAACACGGCGGCTGGTTCTACAGCATCGACCCCCAGGGCGCGCCGCTGGACACCGGCAAAGACCTCTACACCCACGCCTTTATCCTGTTCGCCTGCGCCCATTACTGGGGCAAGGTCCGCGAACCGCTGGTGGAGTCGGTGCTCAACGCCAGCCTGGAGGTCATCGCCCAGCGCTTTGCCAACACCGACGGTCTCTACGAAGCCAGCCTCAAGCGCGATTGGTCGACGACCGGCTCCGGCCCGTTGCAGAACCCCTTGATGCACCTGGCCGAAGCCTTCCTCGCCACCCTCTCGGTCCGCGACGACGCCAACGTCCGTCAGGCATTGTTGAGCCTGTGCGACGGCATGGCCAAGCATTTCATCGAACCGCAGCAACGGGTCATGATGGAAAAACCGCTCAAGGCTGTGGATAACTGGTTCGAGCCGGGTCACCAGTTCGAATGGTATTACTTGCTGGCCTCATCGCCCCTGTTGCGCAACGGCAAGTTGCACACCGCCCTGCAGCGCAGCTTCAGCCATACCGAACAACGCGGCGTCGATCCGAACTCCGGCGCCGTTTGCGCGATGCTGGCCCTGGAACCACAGGCCGGCCCACGCGATGTCACCCAACGCATCTGGGCTCAAGCGGAGTACTTGCGGGCACTCACATTGCGCCCAGGTCACCAGGGCGTGTTGCTGCGTCAATTGCAGGCGCTGCAGCAGCATTTCCTGCATGCCAAGGGCTGGAACGAATGCCTGGACGCCGACGGCAGGGTAAGCCGCCGGGACATGCCGTCCACCACGCCGTATCACCTGCTGACCTGCTATCGCGGGCTGGCCGATTATCTAGGCTGATTGGCAAACCGCTATCGCGGGCAAGCCTTGCTCCCACAGGGATTTGAGCAGCCCTGCTCCCCCAGGGATAGATCAAGCCTGTGGGAACAGCCCTACTTCCCAGAAATGAATCAAAACCTGTGGGAGCAAGGCTTGCCCGCGATGAACGATAGCGCGGTCTTATGTTTTGTTGCGCTCAATGGCGAAACCAGCCCAGGTCTGGCTCACCGGCATCAGCTCCAGGCTGTTGATGTTGATGTGTGCCGGCGTGTTGAGCACCCAGAAAATCGTATCGGCGATGTCCTGTGGCTGGATCGGCTCGGCCCCGGCGTAGGTCGCGTTGTAGCGCTCCTGATCGCCACCGAAGCGCACCAGGGAGAACTCGCTCTCGCACAGGCCCGGCTCGATGTTGCTCACCCGCACGCCCGTGCCTTGCAGGTCGCAACGCAGGTTCAGGGAGAACTGTTTGACGAACGCCTTGCTCGCGCCATACACATGGCTGCCCGGATACGGGTAGTTGCCAGCGATGGAACCCAGGTTGACGATTCCGGCCCCACGGCCATGGGCGATCAGGCGTGGCAACAGCAGGCGGGTGCTGTAGAGCAGCCCTTTCACATTGGTGTCGACCATGGTGTCCCAGTCATCGAGGTCGCACTTGGGTGCCGGGTCGACGCCCAGGGCCAGGCCGGCGTTGTTGATCAGCCCGCGCAACTTGGCGAAGGACGGCGGCAGGTTGGCGATGGCCTCTTCCATGGCCTTGCGATCACGCACGTCAAGGACCAGGCCATGGACCTCGGTCTGCTTTGACAACTCCGCGCAGAGAGCATTGAGGCGTTCTTCACGACGACCGGTCAGCACCAGTTTCCAACCGGCCTCGGCAAAACGACGGGCACAGGCCTCACCAAAACCAGACGTTGCGCCGGTGATAAACAGGGTGTCAGACATCGTGTTCTCCTTGTTTGAACTTCAAAAGCCATTGAATGGAAATCGGTCCACAGCATGCCCGGCCTGGCACACCAGGGGCAAGGCTTGCGCATGAGCTTTTGGCCCACAGCTGCTCATAAAACAACCAATTCCCGCCAGGCCTTGCCCAACAAGGCCCGCAGCCGGTTGCGCGCACCTTATCCACAGGCACGTCCACAGTAATCGGGGGCAAGTGCAAACCCCACAAGCCGCTGTGCATAAGGCTTTGCGGGGTATTTGGAAAATTTTTTCGCTTGACCCTGCAAGCGAGGTTGTGCAGCGCGAGTTATCTGCTATAAGCCAGTGCGCGATGGGCGATGGCTCCAAGCCAGTAACGACGGCGCTCAGCGCAGTCTTTCCAGAGTTTAGTCACAGACTTATCCACAGGCTTGCCCACCGTCTTTCGAGCCCATTCCCGTGCTCATAAAAGTGTTGACAACAGCCGCTCCCGCTTGACCAAAAATGCCTGATCAAAAAACGATCACAACCCTGCAAGCCACGTATTCAAAGGCTTTCAGCCAGCTACTCCCACGTTACCCACAGCCAGTTCCACAGCAAACGGGGACAAGTCAAAACCGTGACAAAACAACTGTTTGCGGCGACTTTATGTCGCGGTTTCGCAGGGGCTCAGGATTGTTGTCCACAATTCTGAAAACGGTACAAATCCCTGTGGGAGCGAGCTTGCTCGCGATAGCGGTGGATCAGCCGACATTGATGTTGACTGAACCGCCGCTATCGCGAGCAAGCTCGCTCCCACAAGGGGGAAAGTGGTGGTTTGGAGAGATAAAAAAACCGGCGATTCCTCGCCGGTTTTTTCATTGCCGCAGTCGCTTCAATGCCCGCCCAGGTACGCGTTGCGTACCTCCTCGTTGGCGAGCAGTTCCTTGCCGGTGCCGGTCAGGCGGATTTCGCCGTTGACCATCACATAGGCCCGGTCCGACAGCTTGAGGGCGTGGTTGGCGTTCTGTTCCACCAGGAAAATGGTCATCCCGGTGGAGGCCAGTTCACGCAAGGTGGCGAAGATCTGTTTCACCACGATCGGCGCCAGTCCCAGGCTCGGTTCATCGAGCAGCAACAACTTCGGCCGGCTCATCAATGCCCGGGCGATGGCGAGCATTTGCTGCTCGCCGCCGGACATGGTCATGGCCCGCTGGTTGCGCCGCTCCTTGAGCCGTGGGAACAGCTCGAACATGCGTTGCATGTCTTCGCTGGCGTACTTGTCACCGATGGGAATGGTGCCCATCAGCAGGTTTTCCTCGACGGTCATGTCAGGGAACACCCGCCGCCCTTCCGGCGACTGCGCAATACCGTGGGACGCAATGTAATGGGACGACTTGTGGGTGATGTCCACGCCCTGGTAAATGATCTGCCCACCCGCCGCTCGCGGCTGGCCGAAAATCGACATCAGCAGCGTGGACTTGCCGGCACCGTTGGAGCCGATCAGGCTCACGGTTTCCCCTTCACCAATGTGCAGCGAGACTTTTTTCAAGGCCTGGATCGGCCCGTAGAACACGTCCAATTCCTTGAGCTCGAGGATAGGTCCACTCATACCAGCTCCTCTTCGTCGGCACCCAGGTAGGCCGCAATCACTTTCGGATCGTTGCGAATCGCCTCAGGACCGCCCTCGGCGATCACGGTGCCGTGGTCCAGCACCACGATGTGGTCGGAAATGCTCATTACCATGCCCATGTCGTGTTCGATCAGCACTACGGTCAGATCGTGCTCGTCGCGCAGCAGCCGGATCATCGCGCTCAGCGCTTCGGTTTCCTGAGGGTTGAGGCCGGCGGCCGGTTCGTCGAGACAGATGATCTGCGGTCGGGTGCACATGGCCCGGGCAATTTCCAGACGCCGTTGCTGGCCGTAGGAAAGCTCCCCGGCGAGGCGGTTGGCACAATCCACCAAGTCCACCACTTCCAGCCAGTAGAAGGCATGGTCCAGGGCATCGCTTTCAGCCTTGCGGTAGCCCTTGGTGTTGAGGATGCCCGCCACCAAACTGCGATTGACCCACATATGCTGAGCCACTAGCAGGTTTTCCAACACCGACATTTCCTTGAACAGGCGAATGTTCTGGAAAGTACGCGCCAGGCCAGCGCGGTTCACCAGATGGGTGCCACCGAACATCTTGTAGTACATCCGGCTGGCGAAGGATTTCGGCGACACGAAGTCCGTCGGGCGAAATGCTTCGCCCAGCAGCTTGATGACGTTGGTCCGCTCGCCGCGCACATTGAGTTCGATCTTGCCACCCGTGGCCTTGTAGAACCCGGTCAGGCAGTTGAACACCGTAGTCTTGCCCGCACCGTTGGGGCCGATCAGGGCGAAGATCGAGTTGCGTTTGACTTGCAGGCTGACGTCGTTGAGGGCCTTGATCCCACCAAATTGCATCATCAGGTTTTCGACGGAGAGTACGACTTCGCTCATGGCGCTACTCCTTTACGCGGCGTCACACCTGTGCGGCTGATGCGGATCAGCCCGCGAGGGCGCCAGATCATCATCAACACCATCAGTATGCCGAACAGCAGCACCCGATACTCCGCGAAGCCGCGCAGCAGTTCCGGGGCCACGGTCAGCACGAAGGCCGCAATCACCACGCCAATGGTCGAGCCCATGCCACCCAGCACCACAATGGCGAGGATCAGGGCCGATTCGAAGAAGGTGAACGATGTCGGGTTGACGAAGCCTTGGTAAGTGGCGAAGAACACCCCGGCCAAGCCGGCCGTCGAGGCGCCGATGGTGAATGCCGAGAGTTTGACCAGAACGTGGTTCAGGCCCATTGAGCGGCAGGCGATTTCATCTTCACGCAGGGCTTCCCAGGCACGACCGACCGGCATGCGGGTCAAGCGATGCTTGATGTACAGCACGGCCAGCACGACGAGGAACAACACCGCGTAGATGAAGTAATACTTCACGTCCGGGTTGTAGGCGATGCCGAAAAACTCATGGAAAGGTATGCCGCCGTCCTTCGCTCTTTTACCGAGCTCCAGGCCGAAGAAGGTTGGCAGTGGTGCCGGCATGCCATTCGGGCCGCCGGTCAGGGACAGCCAGTTATTGAGGACCAGCCGGATGATTTCACCAAAGCCCAGGGTCACGATTGCCAGGTAGTCACCGTGCAGGCGCAATACCGGGAAACCGAGGATGCAGCCGGCCAGCCCCGCCGTGATCGCGGCCAATGGCAGCACTGTCCAGAAACCCAGCCCCAAGTATTGATACCCGAGAGCCAGTCCATAGGCACCGATGGCGTAGAACGCCACATAACCGAGGTCAAGCAGACCCGCCAGGCCCACCACGATGTTCAACCCCAAGCCGAGCAGTACGTAGATCAGCCCAAGGATGACTACGCCCAGCAGGTACGAGTTGGAGAAAAACGGGAACACCACGGCGATGACAATCACCAGCGGGATGATCCAGCGCAATCGGGTCTTGTAGTCAGGTGGCAGTACATGAACCCCGGAGCCAGTGCTTTCGAAGCCTTCAAGAATTTCCAGGCCCTTGGGCGTTTGCAGGAACAGGCCCAGGGCAAAGCGGCCAGCCATGACGATGGCGACAATCCAAGCCACCCGAGTCGTTTCCATGTTGAAGCCGTAGCCGTCCAGGACTACGCCGACAATCGGGCCGAACACAATCAGGGCGACCAGACCGGCAAGAATCGCGTCAACCAGGCTTCTTTTGAGATCAATGGTTTTTTTAGTGGTTGAAGACATCGCTTACACCTTCGACACAAGAGGACGGCCGAGCAGGCCTTGGGGCCGAAAGACCAGAACGAGAACGAGCAGCGAGAAGCTGAAGACGTCTTTGTAGTCCGAGTTGACCAGGCCCGAGAACAGCGACTCGGAGATCCCGAGAATGATCCCGCCGAGCATCGCCCCCGGCAATGAGCCGATCCCGCCGAGGACCGCTGCGGTGAATGCCTTGATGCCAATGATGAATCCGGCATAGAAGTCGAACGTGCCGTAGTTCATGGTGATCAGCACGCCGGCCAGGGCCGCCATCGCGGCACCGATGATGAATACGTAGGAAATCACGCGGTCGGTATTGATCCCCAGGATCGAGGCCATCTTGCGGTCTTGCTGGGTCGCGCGGCACATGCGGCCCAGCTTGGTGTACTTGATGATGTAGGTCAGCAGGGCCATCCCCGCAAACGCTGCGATCAGAATGAAAACCTTGGTGTAAGTCAGTTGCACGAATCCTGTGCCGACTTCGACGCGCCAAGCCCCCGTCAGCAGGGTTGGGACGCCTTGTTGCTTCGCACCCTGGGCGATCTGTGCATAGTTTTGCAGGATCAGCGAAATACCGATGGCGCTGATCAGCGGTGCCAGGCGGGTAGAGTTACGCAGGGGTTTGTAGGCGACACGTTCGATGACCCAGCCATACACCGCCGTGACGACGATGGTGAAGATCAGCGTACCGAGCATCAGCAGGGGAAAGGATTCAATACCGAAGTATGCCAGCAGAGCCAGACTGATCGCCGCGAGGTACGCAGAGATCATGTAAACCTCGCCATGGGCGAAGTTGATCATGCCGATGATGCCATAGACCATTGTGTAGCCGATGGCGATCAGGCCATAGACCGACCCGAGGGTCAGGCCGTTGACCAGTTGCTGCAGGAAAATACCATCCATAACGCAATCTCACGCAGTGAGAACCTGCACACCCTTGAGTGTGCGGTTCTTCTAAGGAAAATACAGATTTACGTCGGAGCAATGTCAGTCAGAACACTACAACCCTTGTGGACGCTGGCCTGCCAGCGAGAGCGGACGGACATTCAACGAAGATGTCGCCTGTCAGTCCGCCATCGCGAGCAGGCACGCCCCACATGGAATCGGGGGATCTAGCCGATCGTGTTTACTTCTGTTTTTCCAGCTGGTGGTATTTGCCGTCCTTGTCCCACTGGTAAACCACGTAGTCGGAGACTTTCAGGTCGCCCTTGGCGTCCCAGGTCTTCTCGCCCATCACGGTCTTGACTGGGTTAGCCTTGAGCCACTTGGCCGCAGCTTCGCCATCGTTTTTCTTGGCGCCATTAAAGGCCGCCGCGAGGGTCTGAACCGAAGCGTAGGCGTACAGGGTGTAGCCTTCCGGCTCAGTGCCCTTGGCACGGAATGCATCCACTACAGCCTTGCTGTCTGGCAGCAGGCGTGGGTCGGCACCGAAGGTCATCAGCACGCCATCGACAAATTGCGGGCCGCCAGCGGTGGTGACCAGCTCGTCGGTCACGATACCGTCGTCGGACATGAACTTGACGTCTTTGAGGCCTTGCTCACGCAGTTGACGAACCAGGGGACCGGCTTCCGGATGCAGACCGCCGAAGTAGACGACGTCGGCGCCGGCGCCGCGGATCTTGGTGACGATGGTGCTGAAGTCTTTTTCACCACGGGTCAGGCCTTCATACAGCACTGGCGTCACGCCGCGCTTGGCCAGTTGAGCCTTGGTCGCATCCGCCAGGCCCTGGCCGTAGGTGTCCTTGTCATGCAGCACAACGACTTTCTTGCCCTTGAGCACGTCGACAATGTAGTCGCCGGCGACGATGCCCTGCTGGTCATCACGCCCGCACATGCGGAACATGGCGCTCAGGCCGCGCTCGGTAACAGCCGGGTTGGTCGAACCCGGGGTGATTGCGATGATGCCTGCTTCGTCGTAGATCTCGGAGGCCGGAATGGTCGACGAGGAGCAGAAGTGACCGACCACGCCCGCCACTTTCTGGTTGGTCAGGTCCTTGGCCACGGTAACAGCCTGTTTCGGTTCGCAGGCGTCATCGCCCTTGACCAGTACGATCTTCTCGCCGTTCACGCCACCCGCCGCGTTGACCGCATCGGCCGCTGCCTGCGCCCCTTTCATGTACTGCTCGCCAAATGCCGCGTTGGCGCCGGTCATCGGCCCCGCCACACCAATTTTCACATCAGCTTGAGCAAACGCAGAAACACCCAGTGCAGCTGCCACTGCGAGGGCCAGGAAACCTTTCTTGTAAAACGTCTGGGACATGAGGTGGTGCTCCAAGGTTTTTTTTAGTTGGCACTGCGACTTCATTTCACTGAGAAGCTCAGAGCAAGGGCCGTGCCATCGGTTTTTTATTCTGAAAAAAGTCGCTGCTTTATTGTTATTTCGACTGTTTCGGGCCCTTTTTCATGGGGCGTGCAACCGTCTAAACCGCGTGAGGTGCAACCTTTTATCTAAATAGGTGAAACCCTCCATGAGCCATCATTGCAACCATCGCACGAAACGACGTGCAACCACTGTGTAACAACCCACGTCACCGAACTGCACACTGTCGGTGCGCGACTGCTACAACCCGCACCATAACAGGCTAGACGCTACGCCGGAAAACGCGGCTTCCAGCAACAATTTTCAACACTCAAATGACGATCCGCAGGCACTGGCCCGCGTGATACAGCGAAAAGCCCGCCTCATACAGGCAGCTGCGCAATCCCACCCCGGCCAACGACTGCATGGGCGCGAACGGGATCGGCAGGGCCTGGGCATTGCCGTGACACAGGTAATCGGCGAACGCCTTGCCCACCACCGTGCCGGTGGTCACGCCCCGGCCGTTGTAGCCGGTCACGGCCACCAGCCCCGGAGCGGGTTCGAACAGGCGCATCAAATGATCGGGGGTGAAGGCGATGCAACCGGTCCAGGTGCACTCCCACTCCACCGGTTTGAGATAAGGAAAATAGTGTTGCTGCACCCGGTCGGCCCAAGCCTTGAGAAACCAGGTCGGCTTGCGGTTGCCGTTGCCCAGGCTGCCCAGCAGCAAACGGCCGTCCTTGTCCCGGCGGATGCTGCTCAACACCTGGCGGGTATCCCACGAACCCTGCCCGCCCGGCAGAATGCGTTGGGCGGCCTCGTCGGTCAGCGGGACGGAAGCGACCTGATAGTAATAACCGGGGAAAAAATTGCGCCGCAGTTCGGTCCAGTCACCCTCGGTGTAGGCATTGGAGGCAATCACCACCTGCTCGGTCAGCACCGAACCCTGGGCGGTCTGCACCGACCAGCGCTGGCCTTGGCGTTCCAGGCGCGTCACCGGCGAGTGGTCGAACAACTGGCCGCCCAGGTCCGTGGCGGCCTTGGCCAGCCCGCTGGTGTAGGCCATCGGATTGAGCGTGCCGGCACGGCGGTCGAGCAATGCCGCGGCGATTTTCGCCGTGCCGGTGGCCTCGGCACAGGCCTGGCCGGTGAGCAACTCCACCGGGGCGCCACGGCGTTTCCATTGTGCTTCGCGACTGCGTAGGTCGGCCTCGCCCCGGGCGTTATGGGCCATGTGCAAGGTGCCTTCGCGGCGCAACTGGCAATCAATGTTGTATTTATCGATGAGGCTGAACACCAGGGCCGGTGCGGCGCCCAGCATGCGGTTGAGCTGGCTGCCCACCGCCTCGCCGAATCCGGCCTCGATGTCATCCGGCGGGATCCACAGCCCGGCGTTCACCAGGCCGACGTTGCGCCCCGATCCACCCTGCCCGGCCCGATGGGCTTCCAGCACAGCCACGCGCTTACCTTGCTCAAGCAAGTGCACCGCCGCCGACAGCCCGGTGAACCCTGCACCGATCACACAGACATCGACCGTGATTTCGCCGGTGAGGGCAGTGTTTTCAGGCCTTTGCGGCGTCAGTTTTTCCCACAGACATTCTTCGCGTAACGGCATTGCCAGACTCCGAAAAAGAAACCCAACCATCACACTATTCAGTGTGGGAGCGAGCTTGCTCGCGATAGCGGTCTGTCAGTCACATCTTATTGAATGTGCCGCCGCCATCGCGAGCAAGCTCGCTCCCACAGGGGATTTTCGTTGGCTCGACCTCAGTCGAAGGTAATCCCCTGGGCCAACGGCAACTCCAGTGAGTAGTTCACGGTGTTGGTCTGGCGCCGCATGTAGCCGCGCCAGGCGTCGGAGCCGGATTCGCGACCGCCGCCGGTTTCTTTTTCTCCACCGAATGCGCCGCCGATTTCCGCGCCGCTCGGGCCGATGTTGACGTTGGCGATGCCGCAGTCGCTGCCCACCGCCGACATGAACTGCTCGGCTTCACGCACATCGGTGGTGAAGATGCAGGACGACAGGCCCTGGGGCACGGCATTGTTCAAGTGCAAGGCCTCGGCAAAGTCCTTGTAGCCAACCACGTACAGGATCGGTGCGAAGGTTTCGTGGCGCACCACATCACTCTGCTCGGGCATCTCGACGATGGCTGGCGAGACGTAATAGGCATTCGGGAACTGGTCTTCCAACTGACGTTTACCGCCAAACACCTTACCGCCTTCGCTCAAGGCCTGCTCCAGCGCGTCCTGCATACCGTCGAAGCTGTGCTTGTCGATCAGTGGCCCGACCAGGTTGCCTTCCAACGGATGGCCGATGCGCACTTTCGAATAAGCGGCCTTGAGGCGGGTGACGATTTCTTCCTTCACCGACTCATGGGCGATCAGCCGGCGCAGAGTGGTGCAACGCTGACCGGCGGTGCCGACGGCGCTGAACAGGATGGCGCGCACGGCCATGTCCAGGTCGGCGCTCGGCGCCAGGATCATGGCGTTGTTACCGCCCAGTTCGAGAATGCTGCGGGCGAAACGCGCGGCGACTTTCGGTGCCACCTCACGGCCCATGCGAGTGCTGCCGGTGGCGCTGATCAAGGCCACGCGCGGGTCATCCACCAGGGCTTCACCGGCATCGCGACCGCCGATGATCACCTGGCTCAGGTACGGCGGTGCGTCGCTGAAGTTCTTCAGCACGCGTTCGAACAGCGCCTGGCACGCCAGGGCGGTGAGCGGGGTCTTTTCCGAGGGCTTCCAGATCACCGAGTTGCCGCAGACCAGGGCCAGCGTGGTGTTCCAGGCCCAGACCGCGACGGGGAAGTTGAAGGCACTGATCACCCCGACCACGCCCAACGGATGCCAGGACTCACGCATGTGGTGGCCCGGGCGCTCGGAGGCGATGGTCAGGCCGTACAGCTGGCGGGACAGGCCGACGGCGAAGTCGCAGATGTCGATCATCTCTTGCACTTCACCCAGGCCTTCCTGGGTGATCTTGCCAGCTTCCCACGACACCAGCTCGCCAAGATCGGCCTTGTATTCACGCAGCAGGTCGCCGAATTGACGCACCAGCTCGCCGCGACGCGGGGCCGGTACTTGGCGCCACAGGTCAAAGGCGTGTTCGGCACGGCTGACCTGCTGCTCGACTTCAGCGGCGCCTTCCCAGTTCACGGCACCGATGCGACTGCCATCGATAGGCGAATGCACCGGCTGTGTGCCGCCCTGGTACAGGGCCGGATTGACGCCCAGACGATCAAGCAATGCAGCAACCATGGGGTAACTCCTCTAAACGAGCGATGAAGGATTGGCAGACGGACAATTACCGTCTACTCAGGCCTCTAGTTTTAGCTGGCTCGAGTCTTGCCAACAAACGACCATTAAGCGAGATATCATTCCGTTTATTCATGCTGCCCCTGTCTCGATTTATAGAGCAACAAGAAAAAGGCCCTCGTCATGCTCAATAAGCGCTATTTGCCGTCGATCACCGCACTCCAGTGCTTCGAAGCCGTGACCCGCCACCTGAGCTTTACCCGTGCCGCCGAAGAGCTCCATCTGACCCAGAGCGCCGTCAGTAAACAAGTCGCCCAGCTTGAGGAGTTGTTGCAGCACCTGCTGTTCCGGCGCGTGCGCCGTCGCTTGCAGCTGACACCGGCCGGAGAGTTGTACTTGGGGGAAGTGCGAAAAATCCTCACCCAGGTGGAGATGTCCACCCACTACCTGCGTTCCTACGGCGGCGATACCGAAGTGCTGCGTGTCTCCACGCCTCCAACGTTCGGCGCCCGCTGGCTGGTGCCCCGCCTGAAGGGTTGGCGCCTGCGCCATCCGAAAATTCATCTGGACCTGTGCAGCGAGCAGGAAGCCGACGACTTGCAGCAGGGGCGCAGCGACTTGGCGTTCTACTTCGGCCAGGGTTCACGCCCTGGCACCGAATCCCTGAGATTGTTCGACGAAGAGCTGGTGCCAGTCTGCGCCCCCGGCAGCCTGCCTGAGCAACCCTTCACCGACCCGACCCAATTGGCCGAGCTGGTGCTGCTGCAAAACGCTTCGCGGCCCCAGGCCTGGCACGACTGGTTCGACAGCCAGGGCTACCACACCGAACACAGCTACCACGGGCCGCGTTTCGAAACCTTCTACATGTGCATCCGGGCCGCCCAGGTCGGCTGCGGCGTCGCCTTGCTGCCACGGTTTCTGGTGGAAGAAGAACTGGCCGACGGCAAACTGGTCATCCCCTGGCCCCACGCGATGCCTAGCACCAGCGCCTATTACCTGGCCTACCCGGAACATTCGGCGGAAGTGCCCAAGGTGCGGCTTTTTGTGGAGTGGATGCTGGAGCAGATCGACAGCCCGGATATACCGGCATAACCCGACGCGAACCTGTGGGAGCAAGGCTTGCCCGCGAAGAATCCGCCACGGTTTCCCGGAAACCGAGTCGCCTGTATCGCGGGCAAGCCTTGCTCCCACAGCGGGGCGGTGCGACGTTTCGCTAAATCCCCTCGCCACAGATAGCTCTCTTTGCCGAAAAAGACCCGGTGACCAAAAAAAACTGGCAATCATCATGAATGATATGCGCCACTAGCCGTTCACTAAAAACCGCCGAACCTCACTGCCCACTGCCGCGGCCTGTCTGGAGAACCCTATGAGCGAGAGCGTATTTGCCGATCGTATCGTGCAGAACCTGCTCGACACCGACTTCTACAAACTGACGATGATGCAGGCGGTGCTGCACAACTACCCCAACGTCGAAGTCGAGTGGGAGTTTCGTTGCCGCAACAGCGAAGACCTGCGTCCGTACCTGGCGGAGATCCGCTTCCAGATCGAGCGCCTGGCGGAACTGAACCTGAGCGCCGACCAGTTGGGTTTCCTGGAGCGCATCAGCTTCCTCAAGCCGGACTTCCTGCGGTTCCTGGGGCTGTTTCGCTTCAACCTGCGCTACGTGCACACCGGTATCGACAACGGTGAGCTGTTCATCCGCCTGCGCGGGCCGTGGCTGCATGTGATTCTGTTCGAGGTGCCGCTGCTGGCCATCGTCAGCGAAGTGCGCAACCGCTATCGCTACCGCGAAATCGTCCTGGAGCAGGCCCGCGAGCAGTTGTATCGCAAGTTCGACTGGCTGAGCGCCAACGCCAGCGCCGATGAGCTGTCCGAATTGCAAGTCGCGGATTTCGGCACCCGTCGGCGGTTTTCCTTCCGCGTCCAGGAAGAAGTGGTCAACGTGCTCAAGCATGATTTCCCCGGGCGTTTCGTCGGCACCAGCAATGTGCACCTGTCTCGGGAACTGGACATGAAACCCCTGGGCACCATGGCCCACGAGTGGATCATGGCCCACCAGCAACTGGGTCCGCGACTGATCGACAGCCAGATCGCCGCCCTCGATTGCTGGGTGCGCGAGTACCGGGGCCTGCTGGGGATCGCCCTCACCGACTGCATCACCATGGACGCCTTCCTCAAGGATTTCGATCTGTTCTTCGCCAAGCTGTTCGACGGTTTGCGCCATGACTCCGGTGACCCGGTGATCTGGGCCGAAAAGGCCATTGCCCACTACCACAAGCTCGGCATCGACCCGATGAGCAAGACCCTGGTGTTCTCCGATAGCCTGACATTGCCCAAATGCCTGGAGATTTTTCGGGCGTTGCGTGGTCGCATTAATGTCAGCTTCGGTATTGGCACCAACCTGACCTGCGACATCCCGGGTGTCGAGCCCATGAGCATCGTGCTTAAAATGATCAGCTGTGACGGGCAACCCGTGGCCAAGATTTCAGACGAGCCCGGCAAGACCCACTGCAAGGACCCGAATTTCGTCGCCTACATGCGACACGTTTTCCAAGTACCTGCCGCCCTTTCTGACACATCAAGCAAGGAGTGAATTCATGCAAGCCGTACAGCGTGAGATTGCTGAACAGCTCAAGGTCCAGCCACCGTTCGCCGATGACGCCGCCCTCAAGGCCGAAATCGCCCGGCGAGTGAGCTTTATCCAGGATTGCCTGGTCAATTCCGGGCTCAAGTCCCTCGTGCTGGGCATCAGCGGTGGCGTCGACTCGCTGACCGCCGGGCTGCTGGCCCAGCGTGCCGTGCGCGAACTGCGGGAGAAAACCGGTAACGCGGCCTATAGGTTCATCGCTGTGCGCCTGCCGTACGAAACCCAGTTCGACGAGCATGAAGCACAGGCCTGCTTGGACTTCATCGACCCGGACGAGCGCCATACCGTCAATATTGGCCCGGCGGTCAAGGCCTTGGCCGAGCAAGTCGCGGCGTTCGAAGGCAAGGCGGTGGTCTCGCGGGATTTCGTGCTGGGCAATACCAAGGCGCGGATGCGCATGCTGGCGCAATACACCATCGCTGGGGCCGAGCAGGGCCTGGTGATCGGCACCGACCATGCGGCCGAAGCGGTCATGGGTTTTTTCACCAAGTTCGGTGACGGCGCCTGCGACCTGGCGCCGTTGAGCGGCCTGGTGAAAAACCAGGTCCGGGCCATCGCCCGTGACTTTGGCGCACCGGAATCGCTGGTGGAAAAAGTCCCCACCGCCGATCTTGAAGACCTGTCGCCAGGCAAGCCGGACGAAGCTTCCCACGGTGTGACCTATGCCGAGATCGATGCTTTCCTGCACGGCCAACCGGTTCGCGAAGAGGCGGCCAGGATCATTTGTGAGACCTATCGTAAGACTGAGCACAAGCGGGTGATGCCGTATGCGCCGTAAGCGGTAAGCGGTAAGCGGTAAGCGGTAAGCTCGCGATAGCCGAGAGGCGTGGGTTGGTGTGTATATCCGTTTTTTTTGTAACGGCGGCTGGCGGTTCCGCTCTTACAGCGGGTCACTTTTGGAAGAGCGCCAAAAGTAACCAAAAGCGCTTTGCCCCACCACTCGGCACCTCGCCTAGGCTCGGTGTGCCCTCACTCCGGCATTGCTCCGTGGGCCCGCCGCGAAGGGCCATCCATGGCCCAGCGCGGCTATCCCGGCATCCATGCCGGGATGCCCACTGCGCAATGCCTGCGTTCGGCCAGCGTGGTTTAACGGGGCGCCCAGATCAAGATCAAGAGCCAAAGCAAGAGCAAGAGCAAGAGCAAGAGCAAGAGCAAGAGCAAGAGCAAGAGCAAGAGCAAGAGCAAGAGCAAGAGCAAGAGCAAGAGCGGGACATATCCCAGCATCTATTTAGCTGAACCACCGCTATCGCGAGCAAGCTCGCTCCCACAATGGGCCTGTGGTGAACACAAGACTTATGAGCACCCAAGATCACCTGTGGGAGCGAGCTTGCTCGCGATGAGGCCAGCAAACCCAACATCCCTGTGACTGAACCACCGCCATCGCAAGCAAGCTCGCTCCCACACTCATCCCACAGGAAAAAACGCGGTCCCACCAAGAGCCAGGTCGGCTCTCAGGCCGCCTCGCGGTGGACGTTGATCTCGGGCGCCCCGTTAACCACGATGGCTGAACGAAGGTATTGCGCAGTGGGCATCCCGGCATGGATGCCGGGATAGCCGCGCTGGGCCATGGATGGCCCTTCGCGGCGGCC